>NZ_VFMN01000001.1:3357989-3663261 GCF_006715055.1 Lapillicoccus jejuensis | reverse complement strand
GAGGACCAGCGTCCGGGGCTGCTCGAGCGGACCGCCGCCGACTACGAGGGCGTCCGCGCCCGCCACGAGGCCAAGCACGGAGAGCGGCGGATGCTCACCCTCGCGCAGGCCCGTGCGGCGGCCCCCGTCCTGGACTGGTCGTCGTACCGGCCGCCGCGTCCGCGGCTGCTGGCCCAGCAGGCCAAGGACGTCTGCCAGGGCCCGGCCTGCGACCACCGCCACGACGTCGCGCGGCAGTTCACCCGGACCTACGCGGACTACTCGCTCGAGGAGCTGCGCCCCTTCATCGACTGGTCGCCGTTCTTCGCGGCGTGGGAGATGAAGGGCCGCTACCCCGACATCCTGCACAACCCCGCCTCGGGCGAGGCGGCGCGCCGGCTGTTCGACGACGCGAACGCCATGCTCGACCGGATCGTGGCCGAGCGCTGGCTGACGGCCAAGGGGGTCGTCGGGCTGTGGCCGGCCAACAGCATCGGCGACGACCTCGAGGTCTACACCGACGAGACGCGCAGCGAGGTCCGCACCGTCCTGCACGGTCTGCGCCAGCAGGGCCAGCACCGCGAGGGGGTGCCGAACCGCTCGCTCAGCGACGTCGTCGCCCCGAAGGACAGCGGGCTGCCCGACTACGTCGGGGGCTTCGCCGTCACCGCGGGTCTCGGCTCGCAGGAGCGAGTGGCCGGTCTCAAGGCCGACCTCGACGACTACAACGCGATCCTGCTCGAGTCGGTCGCCGACCGGCTCGCCGAGGCGTTCGCCGAGCGGATGCACCAGCGGGTCCGCAAGGAGCTGTGGGGCTACGCCACCGACGAGCACCTCTCCCCCGAGGAGCTCATCAAGGAGACGTACCGCGGCATCCGTCCCGCCCCCGGCTACCCCGCCTGCCCCGACCACACCGAGAAGCTCGCCCTGTGGGAGCTGCTGGACGCGCAGGAGCAGACCGGGATCACCCTCACCGAGAGCATGGCCATGTGGCCGGGGGCGTCCGTGAGCGGCTGGTACTTCAGCCACCCGCAGTCGCAGTACTTCGTCGTCGGCCGCCTCGCGCGCGACCAGGTCGAGGACTACGCGGCCCGCAAGGGCTGGACCCTGCGGGAGGCCGAGCGCTGGCTCTCGCCCAACCTCGGCTACCAGCCGGAGGACTGAGCGGGGCCGATGCGGCAGGATCAGCGCATGAGGACGGAGGCGTGATGGCGAGCGACTGGCGGTCGGAACAACGCGTGCGGCAGGCCCTGCGGGCCGGCTCCCCCATGTCGGCCGCGGACCGCCGCGTCGCGCAGCAGGTCGTCGAGCGCGCCGACGCGCAGCGGTACGTCGCCCTGGTGTGGGTCGGCCTGGCCGTCCTCGTCGCGGTCCTCGCGGTCGTGCTGAAGGCCTGGTGGCTGCTGGCCGGCACCGCGGTCCTGCTCGTCGTCGCCGTCGTGTGGTGGATCCAGCGCACCCACCGGCTGCTCACCCAGGGCGCGCGCATCGGCCTGGTCCCTCGACGGCTCCGTACGGCCTCGTCAGCGTCCTCGGCGTCGACGCGCAAGGCGTGAGCCGCATCGCCCACCAGCCCGGCGCCGGCGGGCCCGCTGACGACGCCGTGTCACAGCCGCGCAGCCTCGCCGCCCGCTACTTCCTGTGCAGCGACCTGCGGCTCGCCGCGCTGCTCCTGCTCGTCGTCGGCGGCGTCGGTGCCCTCGTGCTGCTCGCGGGCGGTCAGGGCACCGCGGCCGGGTCGGTGGCGCAGGGGGTCGTGGTCGACCTCGCCGTCGTCCTCGGCGCCTGGGCCCTGCTGCGGCTGCCCAGTCGGACCGAGCAGCGGGTCGCCGCGCGCTCGGGGACCGGGTTCGCCGAGGTCGGCGCGGTCCGCGAGCGGTTGCGGCGCGGCGAGCCGCTCGACGCCGCCGCGCAGGAGGTCGCCGACGACCTGGCTCGCGTCGTCAGCCGGCGCCTCGGGCTCGGCCGGTCGATCGGCTTCGTCGTGGTGCTGGCGTTCCTCGTCGTGGGGGTCTCGTTCGCGCTCAGCCGCCAGGTCGCCGGCCAGAGCCAGCTGGTCGCGACCATCGCCCACCTCGTCGTCTTCGTCGCCGTCGGCGTCGCCGAGGTGCGCCGCACCCGCTCCGTGCGCGCCGACCTGCTGGCCGCGACGCGGCGCGGCTGACCGCGCAGGAGTAGCGTCCGGGGCAGCCGCGCCACCTCGTGCGGCGCAGCTCTGGGGGGTGGGCCGTGGACAGCCGGACGACCTCGCTGGTCGACGTGGTGGCGGCGCTGGTCTGCGTCGCCACCGGTGTCGTCGCGCTCGTCGGTCACGCCCGCTGGCGCGCGCGGCACGCGGCGCAGGTGCCGCGACCGGGCCGCCTCAGCGAGGTGACCCGGGTGCTGCGTCGTGGAGACCGGCTGACCCCCGAGCAGCGCCCCCTGGCCGTGGCGGTCGTCGAGCAGGGAGCGCTCACCGCGCTGACCATGGCGGGGCTGCTCGTGCTCTGCGCGGCGCAGATCGCGTACGCCGCCCGGCAGCCCGACGGCGGGCTGCTGCTCGTCCTCTTCGCCGCCGCGGCCTCGATCGCGCTCTCGGCCCTGGTGACGATCGGGCGGCAGACCCTGGTGGCCCGCCGCCAGGGCGTCCGGCCGGAACGGCTGTGGTGAGCACGGCGGGCGTGACGACCCGACGGCGCTACCTGGTGCGCCAGACCGTCGTCGCCGCCGTCGTCCTCGTGGCCGTCGGTGTCCTCCTCCTGGTGCTGCGGGGCCGGTGGCCGGCCACGTCCGGGCCGGACCGGGTGCCGTTCGCCCTCGTCCTCGGAGTCGCCGCCCTCGGCGTCGTCGCCACGGTGGCGAGCCGGTGGTGGGCGGACCTGCGCTCGCCCGAGGGGCGCGCCCTGTGGTCCGGGGCGGACCGCCACCGGGTCGGTGAGGTCAGGGCCCGTCTGGTGCAGCGGATGCCGCTGCCGCCCGAGGACCGGGCCGTGGCGGCCGCGCTCGTCCGCGCCGAGTCCTCACCGCCGGGGCAGGTCGCGTCCTTGGTCGAGGCGCTCGGCGCGGTCGCCGGTCCGGCGGTGGTGTTCCTGCCGCAGTTCCCCGGGACCCCCGGCGTCGTGGCCGTCGCGCTCGTCGCCGGGGCCACCGTCGGCCCGCGCTGGTGGATGCGGCGTCGCCTGCTCACCAGCGCGCGGACCGCGGGGCTGCTGCCCTGAGCCCGAGAGGGCGTCGAGGACCTCGAGGAGCCGGCCGGGGCGCCGTACGGAGGCCCCCGCCCGCTCGACCCGCTCGGTGAGGCCGCGGTCGGCGGTGACCACCTCGACCCGCTCCCCGGCGCCGACGAGGGCCGCGACCTGCCCGACGACCTCGTCGTCGCCCGAGCCGGGAGCGTGCACGACGGTCACCCCGTCAAGCTCGCCCGCCTCCACCCCGCGCCGCGCCAACCCCTCGAGGACGAGCACGAGCCGCCGTACGGCGACCCGCCCGTCACCCACCGCGTCGGTGAGCCGGCGGTGCAGCCGGACGGCCGCGCCCGGACGGTCCCGCCACCAGCCGTCCGGCCGGGAGCCGACGACGTTGGCACCGTCGACGACGAGCACCAGGTCCTGGTCGTCCTCGTCCACCGCCCCATCCCAGCACGACGGGTGTCCCGCGGGAGCGCTGTCGGCGGCGCGACGTACCCTCGGGCCATGACGACGACCGCGCAGCCCGTGCCGCTGCGCGAGCCGCTGCCCGGCCGCTCCCGGGCGCTCTCGCCCAGCCGGGCCGCCGACTTCAAGCAGTGCCCGCTGCTCTACCGGTTCCGCGTCGTCGACCGGCTGCCCGCCCCGCCGTCCCCGGCCGCCGCGCGCGGCACCCTCGTCCACGCCGTCCTCGAGCGGCTCTTCGACCTCCCCGCGCCCGAGCGCACGACCGAGGCCGCCCGCGCGCTCGTCGAGCCCGAGTGGGAGCGGCTCGTCGAGGAGGAGCCCGAGCTCGCCCGGATGATCGAGGCGGACGAGGAGCGCACGCCGCAGTCGTGGTTCGCCGAGGCGGGCCGGCTGCTCGACCAGTGGTTCACCCTCGAGGACCCGACCGCGCTCGAGCCGCGCGAGCGCGAGCTCTACGTCGAGGCCGACGTGCCGACCCCCGACGGCACGCTCACCCTGCGCGGGATCGTCGACCGGCTCGACGTCGCCGACGACGGTGCCATGCGGGTGGTCGACTACAAGACGGGCCGCTCCCCCGGCGAGAGCTACGAGCAGCGCGCCCTGTTCCAGCTGCGCTTCTACGCACTGGTGCTGTGGCGGATGCACGGGGTCGTCCCGCGCGTCCTGCAGCTGGTCTACCTCGGCAACCAGGAGGTCCTGCGCTACGAGCCGGACGAGGACGACCTGCGCGCCACGGAGCGCAACGTCACGGCCGTGTGGGCCGCGATCCAGCAGGCCGCCGCGACCGGTGACTGGCGCCCCAGCCGGGGCCGCACGTGCGGCTGGTGCGACTTCAAGGCCCTGTGCCCGGCCTGGGGCGGCACCCCGCCGCCGCTGCCCACCCACGCCGTCGACCTCGCCGTCGACCCGCACGGCTCGGCGGCGCTGGAGGATGAGGACTAGCGCCGGCGACGGCTACCGCGCGGCCGCGTCGAGCAGCGGCAGGAGGTCCTCGGGGGCGAGGCCGGCCAGGGTGGGCACCTGCACCGCCCCGACGGTGCGCGGCACGGGCACGACGTGCGGGACGGCGATCGTCGGCACGCCGGCCGCGACGGCCGAGGCCACCCCGGAGGGCGAGTCCTCGAGCGCCACGCACTCGGCGGCGCGCAGGCCGAGCTCCCGCACGGCGGTGAGGTAGGGCTCCGGGTGCGGCTTGCCGTGGGTGACCGCGTCGCCGGGGACGACGACGTCGAAGGAGCCGGCGGGCAGCACGCGCGTCAGGAGGTCGGTGAACGGTCGCCAGGACATCGTCACGAGGGCGGTGCGCACCCCCCGCTCGCGGCAGGCGGCCAGCAGCTCGGGCGCTCCGGGCCGCCACGGCACCTGCGCCTCGACGCGCGCCATCACCCCGCCCATCAGCCGCTCGACCACCTGCGTGACCGACAGCGTCACCGGCGAGTGGTCGAGGATGTACTGCGCCGACACCTCGAGCGGGTTCCCGACGAGGGCGTGGGCGTGCTCGTCGCTCCACGTGCCGCCGAACTCCTCGACCAGCGCGTGCTCCTCGGCGATCCAGTAGGGCTCGCTGTCGACGAGGGTGCCGTCCATGTCCCACAGGACGGCCGCGGGCAGGCGCCCGCCGGTCGGCTCACCGGTCGCGCGGGCGGAGGCGGGGGCGGGGCTCGACACCCCGGCAGTCTAGGGATGCGCCGACGACGCCCCGACCACCCGGCATAGGGTGAGGGAGCAGGTCGCCGTACGGCGTCCCGCCGCACCCCACAGCCCCACCGACGGACGGAGGTCCACGTGCTCGAGCTCGAGGACGTCCCGCCCCTGCGCGACCCCATCCTCGTGGCCGCGTTCGAGGGCTGGAACGACGCCGGCGAGGCCGCCACGGCCACCGTCGCGCACCTGGCCGACGTCTGGGACGCCGAGCCCGTGGCCTCGCTCGACCCCGAGGACTACTACGACTTCCAGGTCAACCGGCCCCGGGTCGTCACCGAGGACGGCCGCCGCCGCGTGCAGTGGCCGACCACCCGGATCCTCCTGGCCCGCCGCACGGGGTTCGACCGCGACGTCGTCCTCGTCGAGGGCATCGAGCCGTCGGTGCGCTGGCGCACCTTCACCATCGAGCTGCTCGAGTACGCCCAGGAGCTCGGGGTCGACACCGTCGTCATCCTCGGCGCGCTGCTCGCCGACGTCCCGCACACCCGTCCCATCCCCGTGACGACCACCGCCGACGACGAGCAGGTCCGCGCCCGCTACGAGGCCGAGGCGAGCCGGTACGAGGGCCCGACGGGCATCGTCGGCGTCCTCGCCGACGTCTCGACCCAGGCCGGGCTGACCTGCATCACCTGCTGGGCCGCGGTGCCGCACTACGCCGGCGGCTCCCCCTCGCCGAAGGCCACCCTCAGCCTGCTGGGCAAGCTCGAGGCGGTGCTCAACGTCACCATCCCGCTGGGCGACCTGCCCGAGAGCGCCCGGGCGTGGGAGCGCGGCGTCAACGAGCTCGCCGAGTCGGACGAGGAGGTCGCCGAGTACGTCCAGTCGCTCGAGGAGCAGACCGACACGGCCGACCTGCCCGAGGCCAGCGGCGACGCCATCGCCCGCGAGTTCGAGCGCTACCTGCGCCGCCGAGGGGACGACCCGCCGGCCTGAAGCGCCGCAAGCCGGCCCGAGCCGGCCCGGGCCGGCCCGGGAATGGCCCGGTCTCAGACCCGGACGCCGAGCAGCGCGTCGAGGGCGCGCGCGAGCACGCCCGGGGCGCCGCGGTCCTCGCCACCGGTGGTGAGGGCCTGCTCGGCCCAGGCGTCGACGGCGGCCAGCGCGCCGGGCGAGTCGAGGTCGTCGGCCAGCCGCTCGCGCACGGCCGCGACGGTCGCCTCGCTCGACGGGCCGCCGTCGCGCGACAGCGCCTCGCGCCAGCGCGCGAGCCGCTCCTGCGCCTGCTGCAGGACGGCGTCGCTCCAGTCCCACGCGGACGCGTGGTGGTGCGCGAGCAGCCCCAGCCGGATCGCCATCGGGTCGACGCCGTCGCGCCGCAGCCGGGAGACGAGGACGAGGTTGCCCTTGCTCTTGCTCATCTTCTCGCCGTCGAGCCCGACCATCGCCTGGTGCACGTAGGTGCGGGCGAACGGCTCGGTGCCGCGCAGCGCCTCGCCGTGCGACGCGCTCATCTCGTGGTGCGGGAAGACGAGGTCGTCGCCGCCGCCCTGGACGTCGAACGGCATGCCGAGGTGCTCGAGCGCGATGCACGTGCACTCGATGTGCCAGCCGGGGCGACCCTCGCCCAGGTCGTTGCCGGGCCAGGACGGCTCGCCGTCGCGGCGGGCCCGCCACAGCAACGGGTCGAGCGGGTCGCGCTTGCCATCGCGGTCGGGGTCTCCGCCCCGCTCGGCGAAGAGCGCGAGCATCTGCGCGTGGTCGAGGTCGCTCACGACGCCGAACCGCGGCTGCGCCGTCGCGTCGAAGTACCAGTCGTCGCGGGCGACGCCGTCGCCGAGCTCGTCGTCGGGGACGGGCACGGCGTACGCCGTCCCGCCGGCCACGAGCTTCTCGATCGCCGGGACGATGAGCGGCACGGCCTCGACGGCCCCGACGTAGTGGTCGGGCGCGATGACCTGCAGCGCCGTCATGTCCTCGCGGAAGAGCGCGGTCTCGCGCTGCCCCAGCTCCTCCCACGACACCCCGTCGCGCTCGGCCCGCTCGAACAGCGGGTCGTCGACGTCGGTGACGTTCTGCACGTAGGTGACCCGGTGCCCGGCGTCGCGCAGGGCGCGGCCCAGCAGGTCGAAGGTGACGTACGTCGCCGCGTGGCCCATGTGGGTGGCGTCGTACGGCGTGATGCCGCAGACGTAGAGCCGCGCGTGCCCGTCGGTCGGCGAGACCTCGTGCACCTCACCGGAGGCGGTGTCCCGCAGGCGGACCGGTCGACCGGAGCCGGGCACGACGGGCAGGGAGGGGGACGGCCACGCGATCACGACGAGAGCCTACGCGGCGGGACTACAGGGCCGGCCACGGGATGGCGGGCCAGCCGCCGCGGGGGCTCGGGTGACGCTTCGTGCGCAGGAGCTGGCGCACGCGCCGGGTGAGGGCGTCGACGTCGAGGGCGGGCAGGAGCCCGACGAGGGTGGCCATCAGCTCGGACGGCCCGCCGAGCGCGTCCTGGAGGCGCTCGAGCCGCTCGAGGTCGACGTCGCGCAGCGGGTCCCCGGCCCAGCCCCACAGGACGGTGCGCAGCTTGGGGTCGGGGCTGAAGGTCACGCCGTGGTCGTAGCCCCACAGCCGGCCGGCGGGGTCGCGCACGAGGTGGCTGCCCTTGCGGTCGCCGTTGTTGACCACGGCGTCGAGGACGGCGACGTCGCGCACGTCGTCCCTGTCCTCGTGGACGATGCTCACCGCGGCCCCGTCGCCCAGCTCGCCGTCGACGACGCTGATCCACCCCTCGGGCACCCGGCGGGGCGGGACGACGTCGACGGGTCGCACGTCCGGCTCGAGACCGAAGGGGTCGCCGATCCACAGCTGCACCGACCCCTCGCCCATCGGGCCGTCGCGCAGCACGGTCGGGGGGACGACGTCCCAGCCCCCGGCGCGCGACACCTCGAAGGTCGCGACCTCGCGACCCGCGAGGGTGCCGTCGGGGAAGTCCCACAGCGGCCGCTCGCCGCGGACCGGCTTGTAGATGGCGAAGACGGGCCCGCCGGTCAGCCCGGCGGCCTCGTCGGCGTCCTTGGCCTCGACGAGCAGGGCGACGTTGGAGGAGTCGGTGACGCGCCCGACGACCTCGAGCTCGCTCGTCGCCAGCGCGAGCGCGACGACCTCGACCTCGTCGGGCGTCCTCGGTCCGTCCACGTCCTCGTCGGGTCCGTCAGCGCTTGTAGCCGTTGGCGCGCGGGCAGACGTGACCGGTCGGGTCCAGCGGTCCCCCGCAGAACGGGCACGGCGGCCGGCCGGCGGAGACGAGCGTGCGGGCGCGGCGGGCGAACCCGCGGGCCAGCAGCGGCGTGAGGACGACGCGCACGGCCGAACGCTCCGGCGAGACCTCGAACGCGTCCGGGGCCTCGCCCTCCTCGGCCTCGGGCAGGTCGGAGTCGAAGGCCTCGATGACGACGACCTCGCGGGCCGGGTCCCAGGCGAGCGACAGTGTCGCCACGCGGAACTCGTCCTCGATCGGCGTCGCGAGCGGCTCGAGGTCCTCGGGACCGTCGAACGGGGACGTCGCGCCCCCGGCGAACTGGTCGAGCAGCTCGCCGACCTTCTCGGCCAGGACCGAGACCTGCTCCTTCTCGCACGAGACGGAGACGAGCCGGCGACCCTCGGCGGCCTGGAGGAAGAAGGTGCGCCCTCCGGGCGGCCCGACGGTGCCGACGACGAACCGGTCGGGCGGGTCGAAGTCGTGGACCGGCATGAGCCCGAGCCTAACCGCCCTCAGGCGCCGCTCGCCGAGGGGGCACCCGCGCCGCCGCCGACCATCGCGTCACCCTCGGTGTCGGGGTCGCTCCCCGCTGCCGCGTCCGGCTCGCCGTCGCCCTCCCCCTCGGCGGCGGGCTTCGGCGGTGGCGGGAGCAGACCGGCGAGGTCGCCACCGGTGTCGTTGCTGCGCAGCAGGAACGGCCGGCGCGACGTGTAGCGCACCACCGAGACCGACGCCGGGTCGACCTGGATGCGCTGGAACTGGTCCAGGTGCGAGCCGGCGGCGTCGGCGAGGACGGCCTTGATGACGTCGCCGTGCGAGACCGCGACCCAGATCGCGTCGGCCCCGTGCGCCTCGCGCACCTGCTCGTCGACCTCGCGGATCGCGGCCAGGGCGCGGGACTGCATCCCGGCCATCGACTCGCCCGGGAAGTCGTCGCCGTCGGGGAAGCGGACCGCCGACGGCTGGTCCTGCACCGTGCGCCAGAGCGGCTCCTTGGTGAGCTCGGAGAGCTTCCGGCCGGTCCAGGCGCCGTACCGGCACTCCCCGAGCCGCTCGTCGCTCTCGACGGCGACGCCGGGCGCCGTTGTCGCGACGAGGGCCGCCGCGGTCTCCTGGCAGCGCTGCAGCGGCGAGGCGACGACGCGCGCGATCGTCAGCCCCGCGGCGGCGACGCGCTCGGCGACCTTGGTCGCCTGCTCTCGACCGTGGTCGTCGAGGCCGATGCCGGGGGTCCACCCGGCGAGGGTGCCGGAGGCGTTGGCCGCCGTCCGGCCGTGTCGGACGAGCAGGACGGTGGGCACCGGACAATGCTAGGTCGCACCGCATAGGCTCGCGGCCGCAGGGTCGTGAGGACGAGGACTTCAGGAGAGGCGGACGTCGTGGAGTGGTGGACCTGGCTGGTCGTCGTGCTGGGCGTCGCCGTCCTCGCGGTCGCCCTGTTCCTGGGCGTGCAGGCGCGCCGGCGCCGGGGCGGCGTCATCGTCGACCCGTCGGGTGGCCGCAAGCCGGGCGGACCGCAGGGCGGCGGACCCGGGGGCACCCCGTGAGCCGGCTCATGCGCACCTCGGAGATCGAGGGCCGACCGGTCGTCACCTACCAGGGCGAGGACGTCGCCCAGGTCAAGGACGTCGTCTTCGCCGCCGCGGGCGGCCGCGTCGGCGGCTTCACCCTGGCCGGGCGCGGCCTGTTCGCCGGACCGAGGAAGGAGGCCCTGGCCTGGGAGTCGGTCGCGGCCCTCGGCGCCGAGGCGGTCATGGTCGAGTCGCAGGACGTGCTCGAGGCGCGCGACGCCGTGCTCGAGAAGTCCGCGCGCTCGGGCGGCTCCGGCGGGGACGTGCTCGGCTCGCGCGTCCTCACCGACTCCGGCACCGAGCTCGGCACGGTCGTCGACGTCGTCGTCCAGGTCGCCGACGACTCGAGCTCCTGCGAGGTCGTCGGCTACGAGATCGCCGCCGCCGAGGCGCTCGAGTCCAAGGGCAAGCGGCTGCTCATCCCGCTGCCGTCGACGATCTCGGCGTCGCAGGAGTACCTCGTCGTGCCCGACGGGGCGCGCGACTTCGTGGGCAACGACCTGGCCGGCTTCGGCGCCGCCGTCGAAGCCTTCCGCCGCGGTCTCGAGGGAGGGGCGTAGATGCTCTGGTCGGACATCAAGGGCCGCAAGGTCGTCTCGACGGCCTCGGCCGAGCGCGTCGGCAAGGTCAAGGACGTCGTCGTCGACGGTCCCGGCCGGCAGGTCGTCGGTTTCCTGCTCAAGCGGACGAAGAACGGCTCGGTCCTGCCCTGGCCCGACGTGCAGGGCCTCGGCGCCGACGCGGTGACCGTCGCGTCGGCGGAGGTCGTCGTCGACGCCGACGAGCGGGTCGACGCGCTGCACGACAAGCGCGACGCCGTGCTCGGCAAGCGGGTGCTCTCGGTCCTCGGCGACGAGCTGGGCACGGTCAAGGACCTCGACGTCGAGCCGTCCACCGGCGCGCTCGTCTCGCTGGTCCTCGAGCGACGCTCGGTCCCGGCCGGTGACGTGCGCGGCGTCGGCTCGTACGCCGTCGTCGTGGCGGCCCAGGACTGAGCAGCTCCCCGGTGCGCCAGCAGGTGGCGACGACCACCGACGCGGTCCGGTCGCGGCTGTGGCCGCTCCCCGTCCTGGCGGTGGCCCTGGCCGTCCTCCTCGGCCTGCTCCTGCCCGTCCTCGACGCCGCGGTCGACGACCAGTTCGGGAGCACAGCGGGGATGCTGGCCGGGTGGCTCTTCGCCGGGGACGCGGACGCGGCGCGGACCGTCCTGCAGGCCGTCTCCGGTTCGCTCATCACGGTCACCTCGCTGACCTTCTCCCTGACCGTGGTCACCCTGCAGCTCGCCAGCAGCCAGTTCTCCCCGCGCCTCCTGCGCACCTTCACGGGGGACGTCTTCGTCCAAGGCACCCTGGGTCTGTTCCTCGGCACCTTCGCCTACGCCCTCGTCGTCCTGCGCCAGGTCCGCAGCAGCAACGGGACCCACCCCGAGTTCGTTCCCCGACTGGCGGTCAGCCTCGCCTTCGTCCTCGGGATCGCGGGGGTCGTCACCCTCGTCCTGTTCCTCGCGCACCTCGCCGGGCAGGTCCGGGTCGAGACCATGATGCGCGAGGTGCACGCCGACACCTCCCGGCTGGTGCGCGACTGGGCCGAGCTCGACCGGTCCGAGCCGGCCCGGCACGCCGACGTCGACGGTGTCCTGGGGGCGGCGACGCAGGTGCGGCCGCTGCTGGCTGCCCGATCGGGGTTCGTCACCGCGGTCGACCTTCCCGGGCTGGCCCGGTGCGCCGGCGACCACGACCTGGTGTGCGTGGTCGACCGCCCCGTGGGCAGCGCCGTCGTCGCGGGGACGCCGGTCGGCCGCGTCGGCGGCGCGGCGGCCGGGGACCGGCAGGTGCTCGACCAGCTCGCCGGCCACCTGCGCACGGGGCACGAGCGCACGGCCGTGGGCGACCTCGGCTACGGACTGCGCCAGGTGACGGACATCGTCGCCAAGGCCCTCTCGCCGGGCGTCAACGACCCGACGACCGCGGTGCACGGGCTGGGTCACCTCAGCGCCATGCTGGGCTCGATGACCCGGCTGGACCTGCGCCCCCTCGTCGAACGCGACGACGCCGGCACCGTCCGGGCGGCGCTGCGGCTGCCGACCTTCGCCGACCTCGTCGACGAGGCGTTGACCCAGCCGCGTCGCTACGGGGTGTCCGACCCCATGGTCGCCCGACGCCTGCTGCAGCTGCTCGGTGAGCTCGCCTGGCTCGCCGGCGACGAGCACCGTCAGGCGGTCGATGACCACCTGGGCCGGGTCCGCCGGAGCCTGGCCGCCGCCGAGCTGGACCACGACGAGCGCCGGGACCTGGACAACGCGGTCGAGGCGGTCGACGCCACCCTGCACCGACACGACAGGATGCGGCCGTGATCATCGACCAGGCCATCTACCGCGACGGACGCCGCCAGGTGTGCGGCGACCTCAGTGACGAGCTGGCGTCGCTGCGCGACGAGGACGACGGCTTCCTCTGGATCGGGCTCAAGGACCCGACGGACGCCGAGTTCGCCCTCGTCAACGACGAGCTGCGGCTGCACCCGCTGGCCGTCGAGGACGCCGTCCGCGGCAACCAGCGACCGAAGATCGAGCACTACGACGGGAGCCTGCTCGTCGTCCTCAAGACGCTGCGCTACATCGAGGAGACCTCGGACGTCGAGACCGGCGAGGTCATGGTCTTCCTGGGAGACCGCTTCGTGGTCACCGTCCGGCGCGGCGACGGCAACCCGCTGGCCGACGTCCGACGCCGTCTGGAGCAGGAGTCCGAGCACCTCCAGCTCGGCCCGGCCGCCGTGCTCCACGCCGTGATGGACTCGGTCGTCGACAACTACACCCACGTCGACGAGGAGATCCTCGTCGACCTCGAGGAGATCGAGCGGCAGGTCTTCGGCGGCGCCCGCGACGTGGACGCGACCGCCATCTACCGGCTCAAGCGCGAGGTGCTCGAGATCAAGCGCGCCACCGGCCCCCTGGCGTCGGCGATGGAGCGGCTCTTCTTCCACCCGCAGAAGGCGATCGTCGAGAACGACGACCGGGAGACGCTGAAGTTCTTCCGCGACGTCCAGGACCACCTGCTGCGCACCAACGACCACGTCGAGTCCTACGACCGGCTGCTCACCGACATCCTCAACGCCTACCTCGCGCAGATCTCGGTGCAGCAGAACGACGACATGCGCAAGATCTCGGCGTGGGTCGCGATCGCCGCGGTGCCGACGATGGTCGCCGGCGTCTACGGGATGAACTTCCAGTACATCCCCGAGCTCGAGGCGAGCGTCCACGTCGACGGGCGCGAGTTCTACTACGGCTACTTCGTCGTGCTGGCCGTGATGGTCACCGTCTGCGTCGGGCTGTACCGCGCGTTCAAGCGGTCGCACTGGCTGTAGGTTCGGGCTCATGGCAGCCCGTGTCTTCCCGTCCCTGCAGGCCTTCCGCGACGCCGTCGGCGAGGAGCTCGGCACCAGCGAGTGGCACGAGGTCACCCAGCCCCAGGTCGACACCTTCGCCGAGGCCACCGGCGACCACCAGTGGATCCACGTCGACCCGGAGCGCGCCGCCGCCGGACCGTTCGGCGGCACCATCGCGCACGGCTACCTCACGCTGTCCCTCCTGCCGATGCTGGCCAAGGAGGTGTACGACGTCCAGGGCCTGACGATGGGCGTCAACTACGGCGCCGACAAGGTCCGCTTCCCCTCGCCGGTGCCGGTCGGCTCGCGGGTGCGCGCCACGGCGACGCTCACCGCCGTCAAGGACATCCCCGTCGGGACGCAGGCCAGCATCACCTTCGTCGTCGAGCGCGACGGCGGCGACAAGCCGGTCTGCGTCGCCGACGTGCTCTACGTCATGGCCGGCTGAGCCCGCAGGGCATCCCCCGCGTCCGCACCGGTGCGGCACCGGTGCCGCACCGGTGCGGACGCACGCGGTGACTCAGGTCGCGGTGACCGTGCCGGCGAGCAGGAGCGCGGCGATGACGACGCCGGCCGCGATGCGGTAGCCGACGAACCAGGTCAGGGTGTGGTGCGCGACGAAGCGCAGCAGCCACGCGATCGAGGCCAGGGCGACGACGAACGCGATGACGATGCCGACGGCCATCTGCCCCTTGCCCAGCGCGCTGAGGTCGGTCGAGGCGGCTTCGTACAGACCCGCGGCGGTGAGCGCGGGGATGGCCATGAAGAACGACAGGCGGGTCGCGGTGACGCGGTCGAGGCCGCGCAGCAGCCCGGCCGAGATCGTCGCGCCGGAGCGCGAGACGCCCGGGACGAGCGAGAAGCACTGGACCAGGCCGATGAGCAGGCCGTCACGGACGGTGACGTCCCCCTCGCCGCGCTCCCCCGACGTCGCCGCCCGACGGGCGTGCACCCGCTCGGCGACGACCATGACGCCGCTCCACAGGATCAGGGCCACCGCGACGACCCACAGGCTGCGCAGCGGACCGGACACGAGGTCCTTGCCCAGGAAACCGACGACGCCGACGGGCACCGACCCGACGATGACGGCCCAGGCCAGCGCGTAGTCGTGGTGCCGGCGGGCCTCCGCCGAGGCGAGACCGCGCACCCACGCCACGAGCAGGCGCACGATGTCGCGGAAGAAGTACAGGACCGTCGCGGCGATCGCGCCGAGCTGGATGATCGCGGTGTAGGCGGTCACCGCCGGGTCGTCGACCTGCAGCCCGAGCAGCTTCTCGGCCACCGTGAGGTGGCCGGTCGAGGAGACCGGCAGGTACTCCGTCAGCCCCTCGACGATCCCGAGGACGACGGCGGCGGTGTAGGACAGGTCGGACACGTCAGCAGGTCGCTCTCGGTCGGGGGGTGGTGGCGGGGGTGGTGGTGGATCGGGGCGCGTGACGGCGCCCATCCTCGCGCACGCCCGCTGAGGCGGGGCTGAGGGACCCGCCGAGGAGGGATGACGACCCCGTGACAGGTTCCTGCCCCTGCTGAGGCGTCCCCAGCGGTCGCCGTCGGTGCCGTCAGGCGTCACAGTAGGGAGGACGGCACGCCGCGGCAGGGGCGGTGGACGTCCGACTCCCCCACCGGACGACCGCCCCGGCTCCCCCCGCGGCCGGGGCGGTCCCCGGGCCGCGCGACGGACCCGGGGGGACGGGTGCTCAGGACAGGACGTCCGCCATGGTGCGGACGACGTCGAGCCGCTCGTCGGTGGTCGGCGCCGTGCTCGACACCGTGAGGGTGGTGACCCCGGCGTCGGCGTACCGCTGCACCCGCTCGCGGATGCGCTCCTTCGGCCCGAGCAGCGCGGTCGCGTCGAGGAACTCGAACGGGACGGCGGCCGCGGCGTCGCGGTGCCGGCGGGCGAGGTAGAGGTCCTGGATCTCGGCGGCGGCCTCCTCGAAGCCCATCCGCACCGCGAGCTGGTTGTAGAAGTTCTTCTCGCGCGAGCCCATCCCGCCGACGTAGAGGGCGGCGTACGCCCGCACCTGGTCGGCGCAGGCCTGCACGTCGTCGCCGATGACGACGGGGACGGTCGGCACGATGTCGAACCCGGCCAGCGGGTCGCCGCCGTCGGCCCCTTTGCCGGCGCGGCGGGCACCGGTGCGGACCGACTCGACGAGCTCCCCGGAGTGCTCGGGGCTGAAGAAGATGGCCAGCCACCCGTCGGCGATCTCGCCGGCGAGCTCGAGGTTCTTCGGGCCGACCGAGGCGAGGTAGACGGGGATGTGCTCGCGCACGGGGTGGACCGTGAGCTTGAGCGCCTTGCCCGGACCGTCGGGCAGCGGCAGCGTGAAGTGCCTCCCGTCGTAGGCGACGGTCTCGCGGCGCAGGGCCGCGCGGACGATGTCGACGTACTCGCGGGTGCGACCGAGCGGCGAGGCGAAGGGCACGCCGTGCCAGCCCTCGGAGACCTGCGGGCCGGAGACGCCGAGGCCGAGGTGGAAGCGGCCCCCGGACAGGGTGTCGAGGGTGGCGGCGGTCATCGCCGTCATCGCGGGCGTGCGCGCGGGGATCTGCATGACGGCGGCGCCGAGGCCGATCCGCTCGGTCTTCGCCCCCACCCAGGAGAGCACCGTGGGGGCGTCCGAGCCGTAGGCCTCGGCGACCCACGCGACGTCGTACCCCAGCCGGTCGGCCTCCTGCGCGAGGAGGACGTTGTCGGCGTCGTTGCCCGAGCCCCAGTAGCCGAGGTTGATTCCCAGTCGCATGGTCCGCAGGCTATCCGGCGCGGCGAGCGGGCACGAGGGCGAGCCCGCGACGGTGCGGGATAGCCTGCGAGACATGCGCCACAGAGCTCTCGGTCGGTCCGGTCTGCGGGTTTCGCGGCTGGGGCTCGGCACGATGACGTGGGGCTCGACGGTCGACGCGGAGGACGCGCGCGACCAGCTGACCGCGTTCGTCGAGGCCGGCGGCTCGCTCGTCGACACCGCCTTCCCGTACGGCGCCGGTGCCTCCGAGGAGCTGCTCGGCTCGCTCCTCGGCGACGTCGTGCCCCGGGACGAGGTGGTGCTGTGCACGAAGTCGGGGCTCGAGGAGCGCGCCGACGGGTGGGTCCGGGACACGTCGCGGCGCGAGCTGCTGCGGCAGCTGGACACCTCGCTGCGCCGCCTTAGTACCGACCACGTCGACCTGTGGCTCGTGCACACCTGGAGCGACGAGGTGCCCCTCGAGGAGACGGTCAAGGCGCTCGCCCACGCGGTGGCGACCGGACGGGCGACGTACGTCGGCGTGTCCAACCACCGCGGCTGGCAGGCCGCCCGCACGCTCAGCCTGCTCGAGCGCGAGGGGCTGCCGATGGTGGCCGACCAGGTGCAGTACTCGCTCATCCACCGCGCGCCCGAGGCGGATCTCGCGCCGGCCGCGGCGTCGCTCGGGTTCGGGCTGCTGCCGTGGTCGCCGCTGGGGCGCGGCATCCTCACGGGGAAGTACCGCTCGGGGGTGCCGAGCGGGTCCCGGGCCGGGTCGGCGGCGTTCCCGCGGTTCGTCGAGCGGTACCTCGACGAGCGGGCGATGCGGATCTCGGACGCCGTCGCGACGGCGGCGCGCGGGCTGCAGGTGACGCCGACCGAGGTGGCCCTGGCATGGGTGCGGGACCGGCCGGGCGTGGTCGCGCCGGTCGTCGGCGCGCGGACCGTCGGCCAGCTGCGGACGTCGCTGGCGAGCGAGGAGCTCGAGCTGCCGGCGGAGCTCGTCGAGGCACTGGACGAGGTGTCGGCGGCGGGCTGACCGGCATGGGCGGCCGGTGCCGAAAGGGACGAAAGCCGCATCGGGTCCCTTGGGCGCTCGGCTCGTTGCGCCCTGATTCGAACAGGTGTTCGATGAACGCATGTCGTCCCTCGCGCTCGCCACCCCGCTGCCTGCCCCGCCCGTGGACGACCTGCTGGTGCTGGCCGCCGAGGTGGCGGGTCGGCTCAACCGGGCGCACGCGGACCTCGTCGCGCTGACCGTCCGGCTCCTCGAGGGCGACCGGTGGGCCGGGGGCGGCGTCGTCTCGGCCGAGCACTGGCTGGTCCTGCGTGTCGGGGTGTCCCCGTCCCGGGCCCGGGACGTCGTCACCCTCGCCCGTCGCCGAGGCGAGCTGCCGACCGTGGCGACGTCGCTGGACGACGGCGGCCTGTCGCTCGACCAGGCCGTCGTCGTGGCCCGGCACGTCCCCGCCCACCACGAGCGAGCGGCGGCCGAGCTCGCGGTGCACGCGACGGTGCCGCAGCTGCGGCGGGCGCTCTCGCGGTACCGGTTCAGCGAGGAGCCCGTCTCCCCCGATTCGGTCGAGGAACCGGTGGCGGAGGAGCCGGTGGCGGACGAGCCGGTGTCCGCTCCGAGTCCGTCCGACGGGACCGCTCCCCCCGTCGGGAGCCCCGCGTGGGCGGCGGCCGAGCCGTCGCTGGCGATGCACCACGCGGACGGCCGCTTCTTCCTGCGGTACGACGCGCCGTCTGACGTCGGGGCGCTCGTCGAGCAGGCGCTGCTCGAGGCCAAGGACGCGCTGTTCCGGCTGGCCACCGGCGCGGACCCGCAGGACGCGGCGTCGACCGGGGCGACGCCCGGCACCGCGCCGACCGACGAGGTCCTTCGACGACCGCGCGTGACGCTGGCCGACGCGATGACCGAGCTCGCCCGCCGCTCGCTGGCCTCGTGCTCCTCCGGGTCCCGGCGCGAGCACTACCGCGTCTACGTGCACCTCACCGCCGACGGCGCGTGGGTCAACGGTCGGGGAGCCATCCCGCCCTCCCTCGCGGCCCGGTTCGCGTGCGACGGCACGGCCCAGGCGGTCCACGAGCGCGACGGGGTCCCGATCAGCGTCGGTCGCGCGCTGCGGATCGTGCCCGACCGCACCCGGCGGCTCGTCGAGGACCGCGACCGCGGCTGTCGGTACCCGGGCTGCTCGACCACCAGGCACCTCGAGGTGCACCACCTCGACCACTGGGCCGACGGCGGACGGACCGATCTCGACCGCCTGGTGTGCCTGTGTCCTCGCCACCACGACGCCCACCACCGGGGCGAGTACAGGATGTCGGGTGACCCGACACTGACGATGTCGGCGTCACCGCAGGGCGAGACCTCGCCCCCGGGCCCGGTCGGGACCGGGGGTCGACACCCTCTGACGTTCACCGACGCGCACGGACGGCGGCTCGGTCCGCTGCCGGCCGTCGTCGACGCCGTGGACCGCGAGGGGGTTCCGTACGCCGGCCCGAGCGGCGACGTCCTGCACCTGCGCCTGGTCGACCTGCCCACCAACGACGATCTCGCCCGCGCCGACGCCTGGCGTGAGCACGTGCGTCCTGACGCCCCGGAGGTGACCTCGGGGGACCCGCCGGGCCGGGGCCCCGCACCCGTCCCTCACCGGCTGACCAGCGTGCTCGACCTCATCGCCGAGGGCCGCTGGCACGACGACGGGTCCCGGCCCACGGTGTCGTCGGACCACGGCGGGGACGGATCAGGAGGTGACCCGTCGGTGGCGACCTGAGCAGGAGGGCGAGCGGGCGCCGCGGCGGGGTCGGTCAGCGAGTCGGGTCCGGCGAGGTGGGCCGGCGGGCACCGGGGTGGTCCTCGTCCGCGTCGTCGTCCGCGTCGTCGTCGTCATCGTCGTCGTCGTCATCCGCGTCGTCGTCCGCGTCGTCATCGTCGTCGTCGTCAGCGTCGTCGTCCGCGTCGTCGTCGTCGTCCGCGTCGTCGCCGTAGTCGAGGTCGTCGTCCTCGAGGCCGGAGTAGACCCCGCCGGCGGCGGCGTCGTCCACGTCCCCGTCGAAGTCGTCGTCGTCCTCGTCGTCGTCGTCTTCTTCGTCCTCGTCGTCCTCGTCGTCGTCGGCGTCGACGACGAGCGGCGTCATGACCTCGGTGTTGAGGAAGAGGGCCTCGTCGTAGTCGTCGAACGCGTCGGCGAGGTCGAGGGCGGCGGCGACGACCGCCGGGTCGTCGGGGTCACGCCGGGAGGTGGCGACCTCCAGGTGACGCTCCAGTGCAGCGACGAGCAGGGACAGCGCGGCACGCGGGTCGGCGGTCATGTCTCGACCGTAGCGGCTCGTGGGACAGAATGGGTCTCACGATGACTGAGTACGAGTACCGCGTCCTGAGCTTCCCCCGCACCGTGTCGCGCTCCGACGTCCGGCGTGCTCTGAGCGAGCACGCCGAGTACGGCCAGTGGGAGCTCGCGCGCAGCGTCGTCTACATCGGTGGTCTGCGCAAGGCCTGGCTGCGCCGCAAGATCATCCGGGTGCGTCGCACGGCCTGAGCCGCACCGCCCGACCCGCGACCCGACCCGCGACCCGACCCGCGACCCGACCCGCGACCCGGCCTGCGACCCGGCCTGCGACCCGGCCTGCGACCCGACGCCGCTCGACGGTCAGGCGCGGTCGAGGAAGGTGCGCAGCACCCGCGCCCCGAAGCGCAGCGACTCCACCGGCACCCGCTCGTCGATGCCGTGGAACATCGGCGCGAAGAGCAGGTCGGCCGGCAGCCGCAGCGGCGCGAAGCCGTAGCCGGTGATCCCGAGCAGCTGCAGGGCCTTGTTGTCCGTCCCGCCGGACAGGCAGTACGGCAGCACCGCCGCATCCGGGTCCTCGCTGAGCAGCGAGTCCTTCATCGCGTCGACGAGCGACCCCTCGAACGGCGCCTCGAGGGCGATGTCGCGGTGCAGCACCTCGACGTCGACGAACTCGCCGGCCAGCCGCTGCACGGTCGACATCAGCTCGTCCTCGTGACCCGGCAGGAACCGGCAGTCGAGGTTCGCCGACGCGGTCTGCGGGATGACGTTGTGCTTGTAGCCCGCGTCGAGCATCGTGAAGTTCGCCGTGTCGCGCAGCGTCCCCCGCACGAAGCCGGCCGCTCCGGGGATCGCCTCGAGCAGGCGCTCCAGGGCGGCGTCGTCGGTGTCGTGCGTGATCCCGGTGAGGTCGCTCAGGCCGTCGAGCAGACCCTGCACCGAGGCGACGTACCGGCGCGGCCACGGGTGCGCGCTGATCCGGGCGATCGCCTCCGCCAGGCGCACGACGGCGTTCTCGTCGTTGGGGACCGAGCCGTGCCCGGCGCGCCCGCGGGCGGTGAGCCGCAGCCAGGCGATCCCCTTCTCGGCGGTCTGCAGCAGGTACGCCCGCTGCTCGCCCGCCCCGTCGCGGCGAGGCACCGTGACGCTGTAGCCGCCGACCTCGCTGACCGCCTCGCTGGCCCCCTCGAACCACTCAGGGTGCTGCTCGACCGCCCAGTGCGAGCCCTTGGTGCCGCCGGCCTCCTCGTCGGCGAAGAAGCAGAACGTCGTCGTGCGCGCCGGCTTGGCCCCGGTCCTCGCCAGGTCGCGGATCGCGGCGACGATCATCGCGTCCATGTCCTTCATGTCGACCGCGCCGCGACCCCACACGCACCCGTCGCGCTCCTCGGCGCCGAACGGGTCGACCTGCCAGTCGGCGGCGTTCGCGGGGACGACGTCGAGGTGGCCGTGCACGACGAGCCCGGGGCGCGAGGTGTCCGCACCCTCGAGGCGCACCATGACGTTGGCGCGGCCGCTCTCGCTCTCGAGCAGCACCGGGTCGAGCCCGACCTCGGTCAGCTCGCCCATGACGTACTCGGCCGCCTTGCGCTCCCCCGGCCCCGACCCGTCGCCGTAGTTGCTCGAGTCGATGCGGATGAGGTCGGCGCAGATGCGGGCCACCTCGTCCTCGGGGCGCAGGTCGGACGTGCCGGTGCTGGTGCTCGTGTCGGCCATGCTCCCCACCC
This sequence comes from Lapillicoccus jejuensis, assembly GCF_006715055.1. Lineage (NCBI taxonomy): Bacteria > Bacillati > Actinomycetota > Actinomycetes > Micrococcales > Intrasporangiaceae > Lapillicoccus > Lapillicoccus jejuensis. The sequence goes on along the minus strand of NZ_VFMN01000001.1, from coordinate 3,642,055 downwards.
TAGGTCAGCGCGCGAACCGACCGAGGTGCGCGTGCCGGTGCACGTCCTTGTACAGCAGGTAGCGGAACCGGCCCGGCCCCCCGGCGTAGCAGGCCTGCGGGCAGAAGGCGCGCAGCCACATGAAGTCGCCCGCCTCGACCTCGACCCAGTCCTCGTTGAGCAGGTAGACGGCCTTGCCCTCGAGGACGTAGAGCCCGTGCTCCATGACGTGCGTCTCGGGGAACGGGATGGCCCCGCCCGGCTCGAACGTGACGATGTTGACGTGCAGGTCGTGGCGCACGTCGTCCGGGTCGACGAACCGCGTCGTCGACCAGGCGTCCGTCCCCGGCATCGGCGTCGGGGCGACGTCCCGCTCGTTCGTGACGAAGGCCTCCGGCGCGTCCACCCCGTCGACCGCCTCGTAGGCCTTGCGGATCCAGTGGAAGGTCGCCGTCGCCGCCGACCGGTTGTGCAGCGTCCAGCGCTCCCCCGGGGGCAGGAAGGCGTAGCCCCCCGGCCCCAGCCCGTACGACGCCCCCTCACCGCCGGCGCCGTCGCCCTCGCTCCCTCCGACGGTGAGCTCGAGCTCGCCGTCCACGACGAACAGCACCGCCTCGGCCCCCGGGTCGAGCTCGGGCCGGTCGCTGCCACCGCCCGGGGAGACCTCGACGACGTACTGCGAGAAGGTCTCGGCGAAGCCGCTCAGCGGCCGCGCCAGGACCCACATCCGCATCCCGGTCCAGTGCGGCAGCCGGCTCGTGACGATGTCGGTCATCGTCCGGGCCGGCAGGACGGCGTACGACGTCGTGAACCGGGCGCGCTCGGTCGTCAGCTGGGTCTGCGGGGGAAGACCACCGCGCGGCGCGAAGTAGGTCGCTTCTCGGGAGGTCGTAGCGCTGGAAGTGGTAGCAAGGGAAGCAGGATCGTGGGTAGCAGGTTCTCCGGACATCTCAGTCGCCTCTCCTCAGCAGGCGCCCGCGCGGGGGCGCGTCGAGGTCGACCTCTCGGCCGGCCAGGTAGGTCCGGCGCACGACGCCGGTGAGCTCGCGGCCGGCGTACGCCGTCACCTTGTTGCGGTGCTCGAGCCGGGCCGGGTCGACGACGAACGTCTCGTCGGGCGCGAGGACGACGAGGTCGGCGTCGCGGCCCACCTCGACGGCGCCCTTGCGAAGGAGACCCGCCTGCTGCGCCGGGGCCTGCGCCATCCACCGCACGACGTCGGTGAGCGAGTGCCCGCGGGCCCGCGCGCCGGTCCACACCGCCGCCAGCCCCAGCTGCAGCGAGGCGATCCCGCCCCACGCGGTGCCGAAGTCGCCGGTGTCGAGGTGCTTGAGGTCGGGGGTGCACGGCGAGTGGTCGGTGACGACGAGGTCGACCGTCCCGTCGGCGAGCCCGGCCCACAGGGACTCGCGGTTGCCGGCCTCGCGGATCGGCGGGCAGCACTTGAACTGCGTCGCCCCGGCCGGCACCTCCTCGGCGCTGAAGGTCAGGTAGTGCGGGCAGGTCTCGGCGGTGAGGGCGAGCCCCTCGGCCTTGGCGGCGCGCACGATCGGCAGCGCGTCGCTGCTGCTGAGGTGCAGCACGTGGACCCGGGCTCCGGTGGCGCGCGCGAGGTCGACCAGCCGCCGGATCGCGAGGTCCTCGGCGTCGCGCGGGCGCGAGCGCAGGAAGCCGGCGTACTGCGGCCCGGACGGCGCCGGCGCGTGCTCGATGGCGTCGTGGTCCTCGGCGTGGACGACCATGAGCGACCCGAGCTGCGCCACCTCGGCCAGCGCGGTGGCCAGCCCCGACGCGTCGAGGGGCGGGAACTCGTCCACGCCCGAGGGCAGCAGGAAGCACTTGAAGCCGAACACGCCCGCCTCGTGCAGCGGTCCGAGGTCGGCGGTGGTGCCCGGGACCGCCCCGCCCCAGAAGCCGACGTCGACCCAGGTCTGGCCGGTCGTCGCCTCCTGCTTGGCCCGCAGCCCGGCGAGGGTGGTCGTGGGCGGGATGCTGTTGAGCGGCATGTCGACGATCGTCGTGACGCCGCCGCGCGCCGCCGCCCGGGTCGCCGTCGTGAAGCCCTCCCACGGGGTGCGGCCGGGTTCGTTGACGTGGACGTGGGTGTCGACCAGCCCGGGCAGCAGGACCTCGTCGTCGGCGAGCTCGACGGGCGGGCCGGCGACGTCCGGCGGCGGGGCGTCGTACGGCAGGAGGGCGGTGATCCGGCCGTCCTCGACGACGACCGTGGCCGCGCGCTCCCCCCGCGGGGTGACGACGCGGCGGGCGCGCAGGACGAGGTCGCTCACGAGAGGTCACCGTACGGCCGGCGGCCGAGGTGGTCACGCAGGAGCCGTCGGCCGAGCTCGGTGAGCAGCGGTTCCGGGTCGCCGTACAGGGTCGCCTCGTCCCGGGTGAGGTCGGTGAGGGCGTAGGCCGCGGCGAGCCCCGCCTCGTCCAGCCCGGCCCGGTCGAGGGCCAGCCGCCCGCACACCGCGACGACCGGCACGCCGTGCGCCCGCGCCGCGGCGGCGACCCCGGCGGGCGCCTTGCCGTGCAGCGTCTGCGCGTCGAGCGACCCCTCCCCCGTGACGACGAGGTCGTCGGGGCCGAGCGGGGCCAGGGCCGCGTCGAGGCCGGTCAGGGCGAGCAGCAGCGGGGCGCCGGGCGCGAGCCGGGCGCCGAGGACGGCGACCGCGCCGAACCCGACGCCGCCCGCGGCCCCCGCGCCGGGGTCGTCGCGGTGGTCCGGGCCGCCGGTCGCGTCGGCGACGAGGTCGGCCCAGTGCCCCAGCGCCGCGTCGAGGACCGCGACGTCGGCCGCACCGGCGCCCTTCTGCGGGCCGAAGACGGCGGCCGCGCCGGTCGGCCCGGTGAGCGGCCGGTCGACGTCGCAGGCGACGACGAGGTCGGCCTCGGCGAGGGCCGGGTGCCGCCCGGACAGGTCGAGGCGTACGGCGTCCTGCAGCGCCGCGCCGCCGTCGGCCACCGGCGCGCCGTCGGGGCCGAGCACCCGGGCCCCCAGCGCGGACACGAGACCGGCGCCGCCGTCCGTGCTCGCGCTGCCGCCGATGCCGAGGACGACCCGGCGGCAGCCGGCGTCGAGCGCGGCCCGGACCAGCTCGCCGGTGCCCCGGCTCGTCGAGGTCAGCGGCCGCAGGCCGTCGCGCGGGAGCAGGGCCAGCCCCGAGACGGCGGCGAGCTCGACGACGGCCTCGTCACCGCGCCGGGCCCACGCGGCCGCCCGCGGCGCGCCGTCCGGGCCGGTCGCCCTCGCCGGCACCGCCTCGAACCCCGAGGCGACCGCGGCGACCAGCGTCCCGTCCCCGCCGTCGGCCACCGGGACGGTGGTGACGACGACCGGGACGCCGGCCCGGTCGGCCGCCTCGGCGACGCCGGCCGCGACCGCCGCGCAGACCTGCGCGGCGGTCAGCGTCCCCTTGAACTTGTCCGGGGCGAGGAGCACCCGCAGCGGCGCCCGACCCGCGGCCTCTGCGGCGGGACGGACGTCGGCGCCCACTCAGCGCCCCCGCGGGTGGGCCAGCGCGCGCAGCGTCGCCTCGTCCGTGCCCCAGGCGGCCGGCTCCTCGGGGCGGACCGCGCCGCAGTCGAGCCCGCGGACGACGTACCAGGCCAGGGCGCGCACGGTCGCCGGCTCGTCGAGCACCCCGGTGCCGGACGCCTCCCCCGCCCAGGCCCGCAGCCGCGCGGCCGCGTCGGGCAGGCCCTCGCGGTAGAAGGCGAAGGTCGCGGCGTACCGCGTCGGCAGCTGCGCCGGGTGCAGGTCCCAGCCCTGCATGAACCCGCGCTCCAGCCCCCGCCGGACCAGCCGGGCGTGCTGCCGCAGCGCGGCGAGCACCGCCGCGTCGTCGCCCACCGGCAGGACGTTGGTCGACCCGTCGGAGAGCCGCACCCCGGTGCCCGCCGCGGCCACCTGCAGCACCGCCTTGGCGTGGTCGGCGACCGGGTGCTCGAGGCTCTGCTGGGCCGCGGCGATGCCGAGCGACGCCGAGTAGTCGTAGGTCCCGTAGTGCAGGCCGATGCACCGTCCGCGCGCCGCGGCGATCATCAGCGGGACCGCGCCGACCCCGTCGGCGGTGACGACCGACTGCGGCGTCTCCACCTGGATCTCGAAGCGGACCTCCCCCGGCGCCAGCCCGTGCCGCTCCTCGAGCACCTCGCACGCGGTGACCATGGCCGCGACCTGCTCGACCGCGGTGACCTTGGGCAGCGTGACGACGAACCCGTGCGGCAGCCGCCGCCCGCCGCACCCCCCGGCCGCCCCGGCCCGGGCCAGCTCGCCGAGGACGAGGTCGAGGGTGCGCAGGCCGCGGTGCCGGGTCGCCTGCTCGAGCGACTTGACCCGCACGCCGCCGTACGGCGTCCCGGTGCCCCCCGTCGCGGCGGCCAGCAGCGCCCGCACCGCGCCGACCGCGGCCGCGTCCTCCTCGGCGTCCGGGCGGGTCCCGTACCCGTCCTCGAGGTCGACCCGCAGGTCCTCCACCGGCTCGCGCTCGAGCTTGGCCCGCACGAGCGGCAGCACCGCGTCGGCCACGTCCGGCGTCGTGCCGACGACGTCGGCCAGCGCGGCCGCGTCGGGCAGGTACCGGGCGAGGACCTCGAGGGCCGCGGCGCCGTACCGGGGTACGAGGCCGGCGTCGACGCGGTCGGCCGGCACGTAGAGGGTGTGCACGGGCTGACGCGTCCCCGGGTCGCCCGGGTAGCGCGCGGCGACCCGCGCGTCGGCGGCGGCCAGCTCGGCGTCGAGGCGGGCGGCGAGGTCCTGCACGTGCGCGGGCGCGGCGGACGGGACGGCGGGCGGCGTGGGCGGGTGGGTGTCCATGGCCCTGTGCACGATACTTTCCGCATGGCGGAGGAGCCCGGACGTCGCCGCAGCGGCGTGCAGAGCCTGGGTCGCGCCTTCGACGTGCTCGAGCGGCTCGCCGACGCGGGTGGTACGGCGAGCCTGACCCGGCTCGCGGCCGACTCCGGTCTGCCGCTGCCGACGATCCACCGGCTGGTGCGCACGCTCGTCGACCTCGGGTACGTGCGCCAGGAGCGCAGCCGGGAGTACAGCCTGGGGCCGCGGCTCGTGCGGCTCGGCGAGGCCAGCGCCCGCGCGCTGCGGTCCGGCGCGCAGCCGCTGCTCGTCGGGCTCGCCGACGCCCTCGGCGAGTCGGCCAACCTCGCCGTCCTCGACGGCGACGAGGTCGCCTACGTGGCGCACGCGCCGTCGCGGCGGTCGATGCGGATGTTCACCGAGGTGGGGCGGCGGGTCCTGCCGCACTGCACCGCCGTCGGCAAGGCGATGCTCGCCGACGAGGACGAGCAGCGCGTGCGGGCCCTGCTGGCGCGGACCGGGATGCCGGCCGCGACGGAGCGGACGGCCACCGACCCGGACGCGTTCGTCGCCGAGCTGGCCCGGGTGCGCGAGCGCGGTTGGGCGCTCGACGACGGCGAGCAGGAGCCCGGCGTGCGGTGCGTCGCCGTCACCGTCCCCGGGGCGAGCACCCCGCTGGCCATGTCGGTGTCCGGGCCCACCGACCGGATGGGCCCGGACACCGTCGAGCGCGTCGTCCCCCTGCTCCAGGACGCGGCGGACCGGCTGGCGCGCGCGCTCGACCCGGGCCAGGAGTCGGCCCGGCAGACGGCTCGGCAGACGGCTCAGGAGACGGCTCAGGAGACGGCTCAGGAGACGGCTCAGAAGAACCCGAGCGGCTCCGGCGAGTAGCTGGCGAGCAGGTTCTTCGTCTGCTGGTAGTGCTCGAGCATCATCTTGTGGTTCTCGCGGCCGATGCCGGACTGCTTGCAGCCGCCGAACGCGGCGTCGCGCCGGGTACTGGTGGTAGCAGTTGGTCCACACCCGTCCGGCCTGGATGCCGCGGCCCATCCGGTAGGCGCGGGCGCCGTCGCGCCTCCACACGCCGGCGCCGAGGCCGTAGAGGGTGTCGTCGGCGATCGACAGCGCCTCGGCCTCGTCGGCGAACCGGGTCACCGACACGACCGGGCCGAAGATCTCCTCCTGAAAGATCCGCATCGAGTTGCGGCCCTCGAACACCGTCGGCGTGACGTAGTAGCCCTCGGCGACGCACGACCAGTCGCGCACCGAGCGCCGGAAGTGCTCCGCGCCGCGCACGCTCGTGGCGGTGTCGGTGGCCAGGGCGGTGCCGGGCGCGTTGGTGCCGGCGACGCGCTCGTCCCAGGTGAAGCCCTCGACGAAGCCGATCCGCTCGGCGCGCCGCAGCGTCGCCGGGGTGCCGCACACCCACAGCAGCTGACCCATCGTGTCGGACACGGCCATGACGGCGTCGCACTCCCGGGCGGCGCGGCCGAGGACGTCGTCGAGCAGGGGGAAGACGGCGGCGAGCGGGTGCGCCTCGCGCTGGTCGCGCACCCCGGCGGTGTCGAGGGTGATGAGCGCGTCGGCCTCGGGCTGCACACCGGCGGCGGCCGACCGCAGCCAGGAGTCGGCGACGCTGGGCCGCACCGCCGCGCCGGCGCTCCCCGCCTCCATCCCGGCAGCGTGCCGGGTCCCGGACGCCGTCGGCCGGATGGTTGGTCCCTGGTCCCGGCCGGTGGTCGGCTGCTGCGCCGGACGGTGGTCGCGGACCGTCAGCGGTGCAGCGCGAGGCCCTTGGTCACCTTGTCGACGGCGTTGCGCGGACCGCGCAGCGCGAGCCCGACGAGGTCGAGGTCGTCGCGGCGCACCGCCGCCACGGCCGCGCGGTTGTCGCGGTCGTTGCCGGTGGAGAAGAGCTCGCGGGTGTAGACCGCCATCGCGAACCCACGGGCCAGGCCCGCCGCGTGCACCTGCCGCAGCCGCGCGCCGTCCGCCTCGAAGAGCAGGATCGGCTGGCCGACCATCGGCAGGTACGACGTCCCGTCCGCGTCGGCGTAGGGCTCGCCGATGAGCGTGGGGTCGGCGGCCGCCACGGCGGACACGGTGAAGGCCGTGACGTTGAGCGACTGCCACGGGGCGAGGTCGGTGGCGAGGACGACGGCGATCTTCGTCGGGAAGCGGACGGGAGCGGCGTCGGCGACGTCGTCGGGGACCAGGTCGGTGAGGTCGGGCACGCCCCGATCCTGCGGCGCCCGCGGCGGCGGGTCTTGTACGTTCCTGACATGTCGCGGGACGTCGTCCGGGCGTGGCGGCCGGCCGCGGTGCCCGGCGTCACCGAGGTGCTGCACGCCCGGTTCGTGCGGCACGCCTACCCGGCGCACACCCACGCGGCGTGGACGCTGCTGCTCGTCGACACGGGCGGGGTGCTCTACGACCTCGAGCGCGCGCACCACGACGCCGACCGCCGGGCCGTCACCCTCCTCCCGCCGGGGGTGCCGCACGACGGGCGGGCGGCGACCGGCGACGGGTTCCGCAAGCGGGTGGTCTACCTCGAGGACGGGTGGCTGCCGCGGGCGGCGCTGGGGGTCGCCGTACGCCGCCCCGCCCTCGCCGACCGCGGGCTGGTCACCGCGGTCGACGCGCTGCACGCGGCGCTGGGCGCCGGCGACGACCTCGAGGCGGAGACCCGGCTCGCCCTCGTGCGCGACCGGGTCGTCGCGCTGGTGCCGTCCTCGGCGGGCGGGGCCGACGACGGCCCGAGGGCCCGCCCGGGGCGCCCGGGGCGCCCGGGCGGCCCCGACCGGCGGACGGTGGCGGTCGCGCGCGAGCGGCTCGACGCCGGGATCCGCGCGGCGCCGACGCTGACCGACCTCGCGGCCGAGCTCGACGTCGCGGCGACGTCGCTCGTCCGGGCGTTCGCGCGGGAGGTGGGCGTGGCGCCGCACCGCTACCTCGTCGGCCGGCGCGTCGACGCCGCCCGGCGGCTCCTCCTCGAGGGTGTGCCGCCGGCGCAGGTCGCGGCCGAGACCGGGTTCCACGACCAATCCCACCTCACCCGGCACTTCCGGCGGGTGCTCGGGGTGACGCCGGGCGCCTACGCGCGCTCGGCGACGGTGCGCCCGGGCTGAGGGTCGGGCGCCCGACCGCCGGACGTCGCGGCGGTCGAGCCGGACCGGACCGGGTCGGTCCGGGGGACGAGGAGCGCGAGGGTGTCGGCGAGCCGCCGCACGAGCGGGCGCAGCCGCTCCGTGGCCTCGTCCGGTGGGGCCGCGTCGAGCAGCGCGCCGACCCGGGCCAGCACCTGTCCGTCGTGCTCCCCGCGGGGCGGACCCGTGACGAGGGTGGGCAGCGCGGCGAGACGGCGCGCCTCGTCGGCGACGAGGCGGCAGGCCTCGGCGAGCTCGACGTGGCCGGGCTCGACCGGCAGGGGCGTCGCCTCGACCCGTGCGGCCAGGGTGCGGGCGACGGCGTCGGCCGAGCCGAGGACGGAGATCCGCCGGCGCAGCTGCTCCCGACCGGCCCCGAAGACCCGGCCCCGGGTGAGCGCGCGGTGGGTGCGCACCACCTGGCGGGCGTCCGCGCCGGCCTGGACGACGAGGGCGATGAGGTCGGGGTGGTCGGCCCGCCCGGCGAGCCGGTCGGCGCAGGCGTCGAGCGTGGCGCCGAGGCTGGTGAGGAAGGACTGCCGCGCGACCTTGAGGGTGGCCCGCGACCCGGACGGCAGGACGACGAGCGAGACCCCGATGCCGACGACGGCGCCGACGGCGGTCTCGGCCAGCCGCAGCAGGAGCAGCTGGTCGCTGAAGGTGTGCAGCAGCGCGTAGAGCTGGCCGAGCATCAGGGTGATGAAGAAGGTCAGCGCGGTGTTGCTCAGCGTCTGGAGGTAGAAGGCGAGGAAGACGCAGACGAGGAGCAGCCCGAAGCTCAGGGTGCTGCTGCCCGAGCTGAGCGCGGCGAGGCCGACGGCGGCGACCAGGCCGGCGAGCGTGCCGACGATGCGCCCGATGCTCTTGCGGATCGTCTCGCTCGTGGTCGCCGTGCCGGTGAAGGCGATGAAGGAGGCGATGACGGCCCAGTAGTAGCGCTGGGGGGAGATCAGCTCGCCCAGGACGATGGACAGTCCCGCGGCCACGGCCGCCTGCACCGCCTGCCGCGTCGTCAGCCGCCACCGCGACGGCGACCACCGGCTGACGCCCTCGCTCTCGTGCGTCCGCTCGGCCAGCGGTGCCGTCCCAGGAAGGTTTCCCGAGAAGAGGGTGACCACGGGCTCGAACTCCGGCTCCGCCGTGCCGGGGCGGGTGCGCCCGGCCGGCCGCGGGGCCTCGTGCCGTCCCCGGTAGCGACCGCGGCCCCGGGTCCGGGTGGTGTCGTGGTCGTCGCCGCCTTCGCCGCCGTCGCGGTCGTCGGCCCCGCGCGGCGCGTCGCCGCCGTCGTCCGCGTCCTCCGCGTCGTCCGCGTCGTCGAGCACCTCGTCGCTCGCGTCCCCCCGCAGCGCCGGGTGGTCCCACTGGTCGACGGTCTCGAGCAGCAGCACCGAGGCCGCACCGACCCGCCGGGCCGCGGCGACGCCGCCGTACGTCGTCGTCCGCAGCCGCTGGGCGAGCCCGAGGGCGCGACGGCCCTCCTCCCACCCGAGCGACGCGAGCACCTCGCGGACCTCGCGCAGCACCGGCTCCGGGGGTGGCTCGCCCTCGCCCCGCGCCCGCGCCAGCTCGAGGACGGCGCCGCACAGCTCGTCCATGCCGATCTCGACGTCGACGACCCAGCGGCGCACGAACCCGGCGCTCAACCCGGCCGGCAGCGCGTGCGGGCGGCTCAGCTGGCCGTCGAGGAGCAGCGAGACCTCGGACAGGCCGATGAGCTGGCCGCGCATGGCCCGCACCGCGCCGAGGTCGTCCGGGTCGTCGAGGACCTCGATGGCGGCCGACACGGCGGCCCGCGCGCGGGCGCGCAGCGCGGTCACCGTCGCCCGCAGCTCCCCCGCCGGGTCGATGTGCAGCACCGTCGCCATGAGCAGCGCCACCCACGCCGTCGCGACGAGCACCGAGATCCCCATGAGGGGCAGCGCGGCGACCGGCGGGTCGAGGAAGAGGCTGAAGAAGAAGGCCTGCCACCCGACGAAGCCGAGGGCGAACCACCGCGGACCGAAGCGCCGCATCCACACGGCGACGAAGGACACGATGGTGAAGGCGACCAGGCCGACGACGTGGACCTGCGCGGTGACGACGCCGACCGTGGCGCCGACGGCCGCCGCGACGGCGCCGAGGGCGATGGTGACGCCGGCGACCCGCCGGTCGTTCTCGCGCACCGACGTCGCGAGAGTCATGGCGATCACCGCGCCGAGCATGATCGCCAGCAGCGCGCTGCGCGACGGCGCGCCGATGACCCGGACGACGAGCGCCTCCACGGCGGCGGTCGTCCCGACGGCGACGACGGCCCCGATCCCGCGCCGCAGGTGGGCCAGCCCGGGGTCGCTGGCCACGACGCGGTCGCGCAGGTCGCGGACCTCGACCGCGAGCCGTCCGCGGCCGGACACGAGCAGGTCCCGCGATCGGGTGCGGACCGGGGTGCTCACGTCACGTCACTGTAGGTCCCGGCCGGACCGGCGTCACGCGCGCCCGTCCGGTCCGGCGGTCCCGCGCGCCCGTCCGGCGCGGCCCGCCCGCCCGGGGTCGGCATGATGGGCGCGTGAGCAGCGACGCGACGAGCAGACCGACCGACGACCGCCGTACGGCCCTCACCGGACGGGTGGTCGCCCCCGAGGGGGTGGTCGCCGACGGCGTCGTCGTCGTCGAGGGCGAGCGGGTGCTGTGGGCCGGCGCGGCCCGCGACCTGCCCGCCGACCTCGCCGGCGGGGCCACCCCGGACGGCTGGGCGCCGGGGCGCACCCTGCTCCCCGGGCTCGTCGACACCCACTGCCACGGCGGCGCGGGGGGCGAGTTCGGTCCCGACCCCGAGGGCGTACGACGCGCCGCCCGCCACCACCGCAGGGCCGGTTCGACGACCCTGCTGGCCAGCCTCGTCTCCGCGCCGCGGCAGGTGCTCCTCGACGGGATGGCCGCCTGCGCGCCGCTCGTGGCCGACGGCGAGCTCGCCGGCGTCCACCTCGAGGGGCCGTTCCTCTCGACCGCCCGGCGAGGGGCCCAGAACCCGGCGGCGCTCGTCGACCCGGACCCCTCGCTCGTCGAGGCCCTGGTCGGCGCCGCGCGCGACGGCGGGGCCGAGGGGGCCTTCCGGCAGATGACCTGGGCCCCGGAGCTGCCCGGCGGGGACGTCCTGCCGCGCGTCCTCGCCGAGCTCGGCGTCGTGCCGGCGCTCGGGCACACCGACAGCGACGTCGACACCGCCGTGGCCGCGCTGCGGACGGCGCGGGAGGTGGCGCCGTACGGCGGTCGTCCGCTCGTCACCCACGTCTTCAACGGGATGGCGCCGATGCACCACCGCACCCCGGGACCGGTCGCGGCGTGCCTCGGGCGGGCGGCGGCGGGCGACGCGGTGCTCGAGGTCATCGGTGACGGCGTGCACCTGGCGGCGGGCACGGTGCGGATGCTGTTCGAGGTCGTCGGGCCGCACGGGCTGCACCTCGTCACCGACGCGATGGCCGCGAGCGGGATGCCGGAGGGCGACTACACCCTCGGCGGGCAGGACGTCGTCGTCGCCGACGGCACCGCACGGCTCGCCGCGGACGGATCGATCGCCGGTGGGGTCGCGACCCTGCTCGACGTCCTGCGGTTCGCCGTGCAGCAGGCGGGGGTGCCGCTGGTGGACGCGGTGACCGCGGCGTCGGCGACCCCGGCCGCGAGCCTGGGGCTGGACGGGGTCGGCCGCCTCGGGCCGGGGATGGCCGCGGACGTCCTCGTCGTCGACGACGACCTGCAGCGGGTCGCGGTGATGTCGCACGGCGAGTGGGTGGCCTGACCCCCCTCAGGCACCGTCGAGCACGACCTGGCCGCGCAGCCGGGCCACGTCGGCCGGGTCGACCTCGCCGGCGACCGGGCGCAGGACCGCGGCGGCGGACCGGGCGACGGCGTCGGCGGCGACGTCGGCCCACGGCGCGCCCGCGCGCAGCCCGGCCGCGAGGGCCGCGACCGCGGCGTCGCCCGCGCCCGTCGGGTGGCCGGTGAGCGGCTGCGGCAGCCGGGCGGTGAGCGGAGGGCCGTCGACGGGGTGCAGCGTGAGCCCGGCACCCCCGGAGGACACGACGACGGTCCGGGCCCCGAGCCGGCGGAGCAGGGCGACGCCCGCCCCCTCGGCGACGCTCTCGTCCGTGGCCTCCTCGGCGCCCTGCTCGTCGCTCGAGCCGGTGCGCGCGACGGCGAGCAGCTCGGCGAGCTCGGGCCGGTTGGGCTTGACGACGTCGGGGCCGGGGGCGCCGGCGTCGTGGAGCCCCTCGAGGGTGCGCAGGAGCGACCTCCCGCCGGTGTCGAGGACCGTCGCCGCGCCGAGCTGCGCGGCCACGTCCAGCAGCCGGGCGACGACCGCCTCGTCGAGACCGGGCGGGAGCGACCCGGAGACGACGACGACCGCCGGCCGCGCGTCGCGCAGCACCGCGGCGAGCTCGTCGAGGGCCCGGGCGGCGTCGGACGGGCCCACGACGGGACCGGGCTCGTTGAGCGCCGTCGCGTCGCCCGTCCCGCCGGCGCCCTCGACGACGGTGAGCGTGCGCCGGGTCTCCCCCGGCACGTCGACGAACCGGTGCGGCACACCCCGGGCATCGAGGTCGGCCCGGACCCGGCGGCCGGCCTCCCCCGCCAGCAGGCCCGTGGCGAGGACGGGGACCCCGCTCCCGTGCAGGACCGCGGCGACGTTGACGCCCTTGCCCCCGGCCCGCTCGAGCACCTCCTCGACCCGGTGGCTCGTGCCCGCGCGGAGCCGCGCCACCCGGTAGGTCACGTCGAGCGCCGCGTTGAGGGTCACCGTGACGACGGGACCCGTGACGACGGGACCCGTGACCCGGCCCCGTGTCCCCGGCCCGCTCACCCGACGGCGACCGCGGACCGCGCGGCGTCCCAGGCCAGGCACGCGGCCCCGAGGCAGCCGGCGCGGTCGCCGAGCGCGGCGTGCACGACCCGCGGCGGTCGCTGGAAGGTGCGCCGGGCGTCGATCTCGCGGCGCAGCGGCGCGAGCAGCGTCTCGCCGCTCTGGGCGAGGCCGCCGCCGACGAGGACCAGGTCGACGCCGGTGATGGTCACCGTCGCCAGCACCGCCCGGGCGAGGGCCGAGACCGCCACGGACCAGACCGCGACGGCGTCCGGCTCCCCCGCCTCGACGCGGGCGGCCACCTCGCGGGCCTCCGCGGGACGACCGGTGCGCTCGCGGTACGCCCGCGACACGGCCGAGGCCGAGGCGAGCACCTCGAGGCAGCCGGTCGCCCCGCAGGGGCACGGGGGGCCGTCGGGGTCGACGGGGACGTGACCGAGCTCGCCGGCCCAGCCGCCCCCGGTGAGGACGTGGCCGTCGACCATGAGGGCGCCGGCGATGCCGGTGCCGAGCGGGACGAAGAGCGCGTGCCGGGCGCCCCGCGCGGCCCCGAGCCGGGTCTCGGCGACGAGACCCGCCCGCACGTCGTGGCCGACGACCGTGGGCAGCCCGGTCGCCACGCCGACGAGGTCGCCGATGGGCAGGTCGCGCCAGCCGAGGTTGACCGAGAGCAGCCCCACGCCGGCGCGCTCGTCGACGAGACCGGGGACGACGACGCCGCACCCCACGGCCTCGACCGCCCGACCCGCCGCGGTCGCCCCGACGAGCAGCCGGTCCACGACGGCCGAGACGTGGGCGCCGAGGTCGTGGGCGACGTCGGGCGGCGTCGGCACGCTGACGCGGGTCACCTCGAGCAGCCCCTCGTCGACGAGCGCCGCCTTGGTCAGCGTGCCGCCGATGTCGACCGCGGCGACGACCCGCACCGATGGCACGGACGGCACGGAGGACGCGGAGGGCGCCGGGGTCACGAGGACGCCAGGACGACCGACCGGGTCAGGTGCCGCGGCCGGTCGGGGTCGAGACCACGCCGCCGGGCGAGGGCCAGGCACAGCCGGTGCACCCGGACCAGCTCGGCGAGCGGGTCGACGTCGCGGTGCTCGAGCCGCCCCCCGGTGGCGGCGACCTGCTCGGCCAGCCCGTCCGGGACCCCGCCCAGCGCCCAGGTCACCCGTCCGGGTCCGGCGATAGCGATCGGCCCGTGGCGGTACTCCATCGCCGGGTACGACTCGGCCCACGACTGGGTGGACTCGCGCAGCTTGAGCGCGGCCTCCTCGGCCAGCCCCACGGTCCAGCCGCGGCCGACGAAGGTCGTCTGCTCGGCGTCGAGCAGGTGCCCGACCGCGCTCTCCTCGGGCTCGTCGAGGACGGCCTGCGCGTCGGCGGCCGCGGCCGCTCCGTCCTCGCCGGTGGACGCGCGCAGGAGCGCGAGGGCCGAGGTGGCGAAGCGGGTCTGCACGACCGACTCCTCGTCGGCCTCGGTCAGCAGGACGGTCCGGTCGGCCTCGAGGGCGATCGGCGTGCCCGCGGTGGCGACGACCGCGGTGGTCGGCACCCCCCGGTCGCGCAGGACGCGCAGGGCGTCGAGGACCTCGGTGGTCGTGCCCGACCGGGAGAGCAGGACGACGTGGTCCCAGGGGCGCCCCAGCGGGGCCTCGCTGGCGGCGTACGCGTCGGTCTCCCCCAGACCGGCGCCCTCGCGCAGGGCGGCGTACGCCCGCGCCATGAACAGCGAGGTGCCGCAGCCGAGGACGGCGACCCGCGCGCCGGGCGCGGGAAGGTCCGGCGCGACCTCGGGCAGCCGGGCCACCACCGCGGGCCACAGGCCCGGCTGGCTGGCGACCTCCGCCGCGAGGAAGGCGCCCGGCGTCGTCGTACCAGCCATGCTGCTCCTGACGTTTAATGATCGATCAAGGGGTTTTTCGAGCATCAACCTATCATCGCCTCGCGTATGATCGCCGCATGACGACGGGTGAACGCGACCGGGCCCCCCGCTGGAGCACCCTGCTCGCGCTGCTCGCCGAGCGCGGGCGGCTCGGCGTCGGCGAGGCGGCGCAGGCCCTCGAGGTCTCGCCCGCGACCGTCCGCCGCGACTTCAACGACCTCGCGGCCCAGCAGCTCGTGACCCGGACCCACGGGGGCGTGGTCGCCACCGCCGTCGCCTACGACCTGCCGACCCGCTACAAGAGCGACCCCGACTCGCCGAGGACGCGGGTCGCCGCGGCGGCCGCGGACCGGCTGCCGCTCGGCGGGGTCGTCGGGTTCAACGGCGGGACGACGACGACCGCGACCGTGCGGCACCTGCTCTCCCGCCCCGGCGTCGCCGACGGGTCCGCCGGGACGACGACGGTGGTGACCAACGCCCTCAACATCGCCACCGAGCTCGTGCTGCGACCCGGCGTGCGCTGCGTGAGCCTCGGCGGCGTGGCCCGCGCGGAGTCCTACGAGCTGACCGGGTCGGTCGCCGTCGAGGTGATGGAGCAGCTGTGGGTCGACGACCTCGTGCTCGGCGTCGGAGGCGTCGACGCCCGGTCGGGGGCGACCTGCCGGCACGACGACGAGGCCGGGGTCAACGCGGCCATGGTCCGCCGGGCCGCGCGGGTGCACGTCGTCGCGACCGGCGACAAGGTCGGCCGCACCGTCTTCGCGCGGATCTGCGCGGTCGACGCGGTGACGACCCTCGTCACGGACGACACCGCTCCGGCCGGCGCCCTCGACGCCCTGCGGGACAGGGGCGTCGAGGTCGTGCTCGCCTAGAGTGCGCCGATGACGTCCGGCTGCTGCACCCCCGGCCGCGACCCGGGCGAGCACGCCTCCCCCGCCCGTACGACGCCCGGCCCGCGCACCACCCGCCTGCCCGGCCCCGGGACCGGGCGACTCTCGACACCGGCCGCGCTCACCGCCGCGCTGGACCGCGGTGACGTCGCCCCCGGCGCACCGCCCGACGACCTGGTGACCGTCCCTGCCGGGTCGTTCCGGATGGGCACCGACGACCCGGTGGCCTTCGCCGCCGACGGTGAGGGGCCGGCGCGGACGGTGACGACGTCGGCGTACCGCATCGGGGCCACCGCGGTGAGCGTCGAGAGGTTCGCGGCGTTCGTCGCGGCCACCGGCTACGTCACCGAGGCCGAGGTCTTCGGCTGGTCCTTCGTCTTCGCGGGGCTGCTGGCGCCCTCGGCGCGCGCGGACGTCCTCGACGGCGGCGTGCCCGGCGCCCCGTGGTGGCGCCGGGTCCGCGGGGCCTGCTGGTCGGCGCCCGAGGGACCCGGCTCGCACGTCGGGGAGCGCGCCGACCACCCGGTCGTCCACGTCTCCTGGCACGACGCGACCGCCTACGCGGCCTGGGTGGGGGGCCGGCTGCCCACCGAGGCCGAGTGGGAGCGCGCGGCCCGGGGCGGGCTCGAGGGCGCGACGTACCCCTGGGGGGAGGAGCTCGAGCCCGGCGGTCGGCACCGGATGAACGTCTGGCAGGGTGTGTTCCCGGGACACGACACCGGAGCCGACGGGTACGTCGGGACGGCCCCGGTGACGGCGTACGAGCCGAACGGGCTCGGGCTGTGGAACACCTCCGGCAACACCTGGGAGTGGACGGCCGACTGGTTCTCGCCCCGCTGGCACCGGCCCGAGCGGCCGGCCACCCGGCAGGACCCGCGCGGGCCGTCGGTCGGCCCCGGCCGGGTCGTGCGCGGCGGGTCCTACCTGTGCCACGCGTCGTACTGCCACCGCTACCGCGTCTCGGCGCGCACGTCGAGCACCCCCGAGTCCTCGTTGGGGCACACCGGGTTCCGGGTCGCGGTCGACGCGTCGTAAGAGGGTCACGGGGGTCACGGGGGTCACGGGGGTCACGGGGCCGGCCTCAGGCCGGCCGGCTCGACGGCTTCGGCGGGTCGATCCCGCCGGGGTCGCGGAAGACCGACCCGAGGGCCAGGTGCGCGCCGCCGCGCGAGGCCGCGGCGAGGCCGAGGTCGGAGGCGGTGACGTGCGGGACCGAGTCGGTGAGCGCGCGCGCGGCGAGCGTCGCCTGCAGCGGCGGGACGAGCGCGTCACGGAAGTAGGCGAACCACCCGCCGAGGACGACCAGCCGCGGGTCGAAGAGGTCGACGAGGACCGACAGGCCGACCCCGAGGTCGCGGCCGACCCGGTCGACCGCCGCGACGGCGCGGTCGTCGCCGCCGGCGGCGCGGGCGTGCAGCTCGCCGAGCCGCTCCTCCAGCGGTCGCCGCGGGTCACGCACCGGGTCGCCCTCGTCGGCCGCCAGCCGAAGGAAGGCGCCGAGGCCGACCATCGTCTCCCAGCAGCCGCGCCGGCCGCAGGCGCAGGCGCCGCCGGCCGGGTCGAGCGGGATGTGGCCGACCTCGCCGGCGAAGCCCGAGGCGCCGCGCAGCACGTGCCCCTCGACGATGATCCCGGCGCCGACGCCGACGTCGCCGGTGAGGTAGACGAGGTCGTCGATGCCCGAGGCCGCGACGAGGGTGTGCTCGGCGACCGCGCCGAGCTTGGCGTCGTTCTCGATGACGACGGGCGGGGCCGAGCGTCCGAGGCGGGCGGTCAGCTCGCGCACGAGCGGGACGTCGCGCCAGCCGACGTTGGGGGCGAACATCACCCGGCCGGCCGCGGGGTCGATGCTGCCCGGGACCGCGACGGTCACCGCGACGGGCCGCACCCCGCGGGCGCGCAGGGACCGGGTCGCCCGGGTGAGCAGCTCGGCGGCGGCCTCGACGACCTCGGCGACCGGCAGCGCGGCCGTGTCCAGCGGCCGGGTCGACTCGACGAGCACCCGCCCGGTGAGGTCGACGGCCGTGAGGGCGAGGAAGTCGACGTTGATCTCGAGGCCGAGCCCGGCCACGTGCCGGCCGTCGACGTGCAGGGTCAGCCCGGGCCGGCCGACGCTGCCGCCGCGCTCGAGCTCGCCCTCGGTGACCAGTCCCCGGTCGACGAGGTCGGCGATGAGGCTGGAGAGCGTCGCCTTGGACAGCCCGGTCTCGGAGGCGACCCGGGCGCGGGACTGGCCGCCGTGGTCGCGCAGGTGGCGCAGGATGAGCCCGAGGTTGGTCCGGCGCATCGAGGCCTGGTCGGCGCCCCCGCCCCGCTCGCCGCGCTCGGTCAGGCGGGTGGTGTCCCGCACCCCCTGCGGACGCGCTGCTGCCACGGTGGTCCTCCTCGCCGAGCCGGTGGGTGGCGACACTCTACGGTCCTGACGTCGTGATTGTTCGGTAAGCGGTCGAACTAATGTCGAACGCGGACGGGCGCGTCGCGGAACGGTCGTCGGACGCAGGCGCCGGAGGGGCCGGGCCGGCACGTCAGGACACCGGCCGGCGTGCTCGGTTGCGAAGGCCAACCGCGTGGGTACGGTGCGGATCAGGCCCTCGCGGGGTAGCAGGCAGCCGCCACCCCGACCGCTCGCACCGCGGCGGGGCCGCCCCACCCCCGACCCTCCGGCCGAAGGAGCCCCATGAGCGTCGCCGCCGTCGATCCCGGCCCCGTCCGCAGTCTCGTCCCCGCGCGGATGGACCGGCTGCCCTGGACCCGGTTCCACTGGTCCGTCGTCGTCGGTCTGGGGGTGTCCTGGATCCTCGACGGCCTGGAGATCCAGCTCGTCGCCGCCAACGGCTACGCCGCCGACCTCGGCATGAGCGCCGCCGAGGTGGGCCTGACCGGCACGATCTACCTCATCGGCCAGGTGGTCGGCGCGCTGACCTTCGGCCGCCTCACCGACAAGCTCGGCCGCAAGAAGCTCTTCATCCTCACCCTCGCCATCTACCTCATCGGCTCCGGCATCGCCGGCCTGTCTCCGAACATGTGGTTCCTGTGGGTGTTCCGCTTCGTCGCCGGTCTCGGCATCGGCGGCGAGTACACGGCGATCAACTCGGCCATCGACGAGCTCATCCCGAGCAAGTACCGCGGCCGCGTCGACATCGCCGTCAACGGGACCTACTGGGGCGGCGCGCTGCTCGGCGCCATCGCGAGCTCCTGGCTGCTCAACCCCGACAACGTGTCGGAGAGCTGGGGCTGGCGCATCGGCTTCTTCATCGGCCCGGTCATGGGCCTGGTCATCATCTTCCTGCGACGCCACATCCCCGAGTCCCCGCGCTGGCTCGTCACGCACGGGCGCAGCGAGGAGGCCGACCGGACCGTCGACGAGATCGAGCGGCGCGTGGAGTCCGAGGGCGCCACGCTGACGCCGGTGCCGAAGGAGCGCGCCATGCTCGTCAAGGCGCACGAGTCGGTGCCGTTCCGCCAGCTCCTCGACGTCTTCCTGCACAAGTACCCGCGACGCACGTTCCTCGGGCTGACGATGATGATCACGCAGTCCTTCCTCTACAACGCGATCTTCTTCACCTACGCCCTCGTGCTGGAGAACTTCTACGGCATCAGCAAGTCCGGCACGAGCGTGTACTTCTACCCGTTCGCCGTCGGCAACCTGCTCGGCCCGCTCCTGCTCGGTCACCTCTTCGACACCATCGGCCGGCGCCGGATGATCTTCGCGACCTACTCGATCGCGGGCGCCGTCCTGCTCGTCTCGGCGTTCCTCTTCCACAACGGCACGCTGAGCGCGACGACCCACACGGTGTTCTGGTGCGTGTCGTTCTTCTTCGCCTCGGCCGGCGCGTCCGCCGCCTACCTCACGGTGAGCGAGATCTTCCCGCTCGAGGTCCGCGGCCAGGCCATCTCGTACTTCTTCGCCATCGGCCAGGGCGCCGGCGCGCTCGCGCCGACGATCTACGGCCTGCTCATCGGCGACGGCAAGGACCGCACCCCGCTGTTCTGGGGCTACGTCCTCGGGTCGGTGATCATGGTCGTCGGCGGCGTGGTGGCGTGGTTCTACGGCATCGACGCCGAGGGCAAGGGGCTGGAGGACATCGCCGACCCGCTGTCGAAGGTCGACGACGACGCCGCGACGCAGGCGGCCTGAGCGCGATGGCCGACCTGCGACCCGTACCCCCGTTCCTCGTCGTCGGCGTCAGCCGCAGCGGCTCGACGCAGGCGCTGCGCTGGGCCGCCGACGAGTGCCGCCACCGCGGGGCCCGCCTCGTCGCCGTCCGGGCGTGGCGGCCCGCCTCGGGACCGGGCACCAGCGGCTCCCACCCCAGCCTGACGACGTACGACGCCACGCAGGACGAGGCGGACGGGCGGGCCGCCCTCGAGCGGGACGTGGCCGCCGCCCTCGGCGACGACGCCGCGGCCGCGGTCCCCGGCGGGCTCGAGTGCCGGCTGGTCCACGGCGGCCGCCGCAAGGTGCTGGTCAAGGCGGCCCGGGGCGCGGAGCTCCTCGTCCTCGACGCCCCCCGCCGCACCGACCTCAGCGTCGGACCGATGTTCGCCCACCGGCTGGTCTACACGGCACCATGCCCCGTCGTCGTCATGCCGCCGGACGTCGCCGGCACCGCCCCGACCCCGCTGGCCCGGGCCGGACGGCACCTCGCCGAGAACGTCGCCCGCGCCGCTGCCACGGCGGGCCGTCCGGGCGTGCGCCCGCCCGTCACCGGCGGATGACCGCGACCTCGACCCTCACCGTCGCCCCGCTGACCCTGCCGACCGCCCGGCTGGGCCCGCCGAACCCGCTCCCGCCCGTCACCGGGGCCTCGGCGCTCGACCTGCACGCGCACGTCGCGGCGGGCGACGGCGTGGACGCGGCCATGCGCGAGCGGATGGCGTACGGACGGGTGACCGGGCTGGCGCCGTACCTCCTGCAGGACGACTACGGACGCGACCGCGTGCCGTTCGAGCACCCCGCGCTCGTCCTCGAGAACGAGGTGCTGCGCGCGACCGTGCTCCCGGGGCTGGGTGGGCGGCTGGTCTCGCTCCTGCACCGGCCCAGCGGGCGGGAGCTGCTGCACGCCAACCCTGTCGTGCAGCCGGGCAACCTGGCCCTGCGCGACGCGTGGGTGGCCGGCGGCACGGAGTGGAACCTCGGCACGACCGGTCACTCGCCGCTCACCTGCGCGCCGCTGCACGCGGGGCTGGTCGAGGGGCCCGGCGGCGAGCCGGTGCTGCGGCTGTGGGAGCTCGAGCGGCTGCGCGGGCTCGTCCAGCAGCTCGACCTGTGGCTGCCCGCCGGCTCCCCCGTCCTGGTCGTCGCGGTCCGGGTCCGCAACCCCCGTGACGTCGAGGTGCCCCTCTACTGGTGGTCCAACACCGCCGTCCCCGAGACCGACGACGTGCGCGTCGTCGCACCGGCCCGGGCCGCCTGGCACCTCGGCGAGGACCGGGTGCTGGCGCGGGTGCCGGTGCCCGGGCAGGGCGACACGACGTACCCGGCGCGCAGCCCGCGCGCCGCCGACTGGTTCTTCGACGTGGGTGACGAGCGGCGCCCTTACGTCGCCGCGCTCGACGCCGAGGGGCGCGGCCTCGTCCAGACCTCGACCGCGCCGCTGCGCGGTCGCAAGCTGTTCGTCTGGGGCCGTGGCCGGGGCGGGGACCGGTGGCAGGAGTGGCTCTCCCCGCAGGGCGGCCGCTACCTCGAGATCCAGGCCGGCGTGGCCGCGACCCAGCTCGAGCACGTCCCGCTCGCGGCCCGCTCGAGCCTGGCGTGGGTCGAGACCTACGGTCTGGGCGAGGTGGACCCGGCCGCGGTGCACGGCGGCTGGGACGCCGCCCGCGCGGCGGTGGCGGCCGACGTGCAGCGCCTCGCGCCGGACGCGTGGCTCGCCGAGCGGGCCGTGGAGGCCGACGCCCTGGCCGACCGGGCTCCGCAGCGGCTGCTGCACGCCGGGTCCGGGTGGGGTGCGCTGGAGGAGCAGCGTCGGTCCGCCGCGGGGCGGCCGCGGCTCGCCGGCGCCGGCACCCCGTTCCTGGGCGCCCTGTTCCCGGGCACCGTCCTCGGACCCGAGCAGGACCCGTGGACGGCGCTGCTCGCGTCCGGGCGGCTGCCGGACCACGACCCGTCGCTCGCGCCGGCGTCGTACGTCGTCGGGCCGGACTGGGCGCCGCTGCTCGAGCGCGCCGTGCGTCCCGCGGCCCGGCCCGGCTGGGTCGCCTGGCTGCACGCCGGGGTGGCGCGGTGGGAGGCGGGTGACCGGCTGGGTGCCGTCACCGCCTGGCACCGCTCGCTCGACGCCGCCGACCAGCCGTGGGCGCACCGGCTGCTCGCCGTCGCGCACCGGGTCGCGGGCGACGTCGCCGGCGCCCTCGCGTCGTACGACGCCGCCGAGCGCAGCGCCCCGGGCCTGCGGCCGCTGGTCGTCGAGCACCTGCGGCTGCTCGTCGCCGAGGGCGCGCACGATCCCGGGCACGACGACGCCGTACGGCGCCTCGTCGACGCCCTGCCCGCCGACGTCGCGGCGCACCCCGAGGTGGCCCTGCTCGACGCCGTCGCCGCGGTGCGGCGCGGGGACACCGCGCGGGCGCGGCGGACGCTGCACCCCGGGTTCGTCTGGCCGGGGCTGCGCGAGGGCGTCACCGCGCTCGGTGAGGTGTGGGGCGACCTCGTCGCGCGCGAGCTGGCCGACCGGGAGGGCGTGCCCGTCGACGACGACGTCCGCCGGCGTGCCCTCGCCGCCGACCCGGTGCCGCGCGAGCTCGACTTCCGGATGGCTGCCGACGTCGGGGCGACCTAGCCCCCGCGAATCGGATTCGGCCCGCATGGCTCGGGTCGTGACCCGAGCCGAGCGGGCCGAACCCGATTCGCAGGGGTCAGCTGGACCAGCCGGGCAGCTGCCCGCGCAGGACCTTGCCCGTGGGGTTGCGGGGCAGCTGCGTCAGGACGTGCACGTCGCGGGGGACGGCGAAGCGCGAGAGCCGCTCGCGCACCGCGTCCCGGACCGCGTCGGCGGTGAGCGCGGCGCCGGCGGCGTCGTCGGTGGGGACCACCCAGGCGGCGAGCCGCTGGCCGAAGGCCTCGTCGGGGACCCCGAGGACGGCGGCCTCGCGGACGCCGGGCAGCGCGGTGACGACGTCCTCGACCGGACCGGGGTGCACGTTCTCACCGCCGGAGACGATCATGTCGTCGGCGCGGCCCGTGAGGTGCAGGCGACCCTGCTCGTCGAGTCGGCCGAGGTCTCCGGTGCCGACGAGCCCGTCGCGCACCTCGGGGGCGTCCTGCCCGCCGGTGTAGCCGTCGAAGGGCAGGTCGTTGCCGACGAGGACCCGACCCTCCTGCCCGACCGGCACGGGCCGGTCGTCGTCGCCGAGCACGACCAGCCTCGTCCCCGCCGGTGCCCGACCGGCCGTCCCCGGCGCCTCGCGCAGGTCCCGTGGACCGGCGATGCTCACCCAGGAGACCTCGGTCGACCCGTAGAGGTTGTAGAGGCACTCGCCGAAGCCGTCGAGGAAGCGCGTCGCGAAGCCGCTGGGCAGGGCCGACCCGCTCACCGCGACGACGCGGGGCCGCCAGGTCCCGGCCCAGCCGTTCGCCCCGGTCGCGTCCTGGTGCTCGAGCACTCGCTGCAGCATGACCGGGACCGCGAACACCGTGTCGCAGTGCTCGCGCTCCACGAGGCGCAGGAAGGGCCCCGGCTCGAAGCGGCGGCTGAGGACGAGCGTCGCGCCGTGCAGCCCGGCGAGCAGCAGTGCCGCGTTGCCCCAGGTGTGGAAGAGCGGGGCGGCGACGTGGACGACGTCGCCCATCCGCAGCGGGATCGCCGAGAGGACGGACGCCGCCGGGCCCAGGCTCGACGGGTGCGGACGGCGCGCGCCCTTGGGCGTGCCCGTCGTCCCCGAGGTGAGGACGACGGTGCGGCTCGACGGCGGCCGCAGCGGCGGTGGCGGCAGCGTCGGGTCCGCCCCGCGCTCGAGCAGGGCGGCGAGCGTCGACGGCCCCTCCCCCTCGCTGCGCACGACGCGCGGTCCCCCGTCGTCCGCCGGTGGCAGGGCGTCGAGCAGCCCGGCCAGCTCGTCGTCGACGACGACGGTGTGCAGCCGCTGCTGCTCGTGCACGCCGGCCAGCTGCTGCGACGACAGGCCCGGGTTGAGCAGGACGACGTCGGCGCCGACCCGCCCCGCCGCGCAGAGGGTGAGGACGGGGGCGCGGCCGTTGCGGCAGAGCACCCCGACGGCGCCGGACGCGCCGGCGCCGTCGGCGAGCAGGGCGACGGCCAGCCGGTGGGTCGCCTGCTCGAGCTCGGCGTAGGTCAGCCGGCCCTCGTCGTCGACGAGGGCGCACCGGTCGGGGTGGCGCCGGGCCCCCACGGCGAAGGCCGCGGTGACGCTGTTGCCCCAGCGCCACAGCAAGGCCCCCATCCCGGCGACCCGGTCGGGGCGCACCGGGCGCACCACGCCCGACCGGGTCAGCGCGACCGCGGCCCGGGCCGTCCCGACCGTCACCCGCTGGACCGCCGCCGCCCGGGCCCGGACCGCGTCCGGGACCGACCGGAGCGGACCGGCGAGCGGGACGGGGCGAGCAGGAGCGGACCAGCGGGGCGGCGTCGGCACGGCGGTCATCCTGACACCGGCCGGGGCGCCGTACGCCGTCGTGTGGCCCGGCCCACGGAGGGGCATGGTGGAGCGGTGACCTCCGACGCCACCGGCACCCGGGACCAGCGCGCGACCGGCCCCCAGCACGACGGACCCGGGCAGGGCGACCCGCACCCGGCGCGGTGGCGCATCCTCGGGGTGACGCTGGTCGTCGGCTTCATGTCGCTGCTCGACGTCTCCATCGTCAACGTCGCCGTCCCGTCGATGCAGCAGGGTCTGCACACGAGCCCGGGCACGATCCAGTGGGTCGTGTCGGGCTACGCGCTGACCTTCGGGCTCACCCTCGTCGCGGGCGGGCGGCTGGGCGACGCCTACGGCCGGCGGACGATGATGCTCATCGGCCTCGGGCTCTTCGTCCTCACCAGCGCGCTCGTCGGCGTGGCCCCGACGGCCGAGCTCGTCGTCGCGGCGCGGCTGCTGCAGGGGGCGTCGGCGGGGCTGCTCACCCCCCAGAACTCGGGGCTGATCCAGCAGCTGTTCACCGGGGCCGAGCGGGGCAAGGCGTTCGGGGCGTTCGGCTTCACCGTGTCGTTCGCGTCGGCCATCGGGCCGGTGCTCGGCGGCCTCATCCTCGCGGTCGCCGGCGAGGAGACCGGCTGGCGATACCTCTTTCTGGTCAACGTCCCCATCGGTCTGGCCGGGCTGGTCGCGGTGGCCCGGATGGTGCCGAAGCGCCCGCGGGAGAGCCGGGCCACCGTCCGGATCGACCTGTGGGGAGCGGTGCTGCTGGGGCTGACGGTCTTCTGCCTGCTGCTGCCCGTCGTCAGCGCCGAGGGCGGCTCCAAGGGCCCGTTGCTCCTGCTGGTCCTCGTGCCGGTGCTCGCCTGGGCGTTCGTGCGCTGGGAGCGGCACGTCGTCGCCCGCGACCGCGCCCCGCTGCTCGACCTGGGGCTGCTGCGCCGCCTGGCCGGCTTCCAGAGCGGGCTCCTGGTCGGGGGGCTCTACTTCGTCGGCTTCACCGGCGTCCTGCTCGTCCTGTCCGTGTGGTTCCAGGAGGGCCTCGGCTACTCGCCGCTGGAGGCGGGGTTGCTGCTCGTCCCCTTCGCGGGCGGGTCGGCGGTCAGCGCCGCCGTCGCCGGCCGGTTCGTCACCACGATCGGCCGCCGGCTGACCGTCGCCGCGCTGGCGACGATCATGCTCGGCGCGGCGGCCGCCGCGTGGTTGCTGCCGATGGCCGACCCGGCGCGGCTGTGGGTCGTGGCCATGCCGACGCTGCTCGTCGCCGGCATCGGTGGGGGCGCCGTCGTGTCCCCCAACATCACCCTCACCCTCGCCGACGTCCCTCCGCGGATGGGCGGCGCCGTCGGCGGGGCCCTGCAGACCGGTCAGCGGGTCGGCGCGGCCATCGGTGCCGCGGTGCTCATGGCCGTCTACCAGGCCGTCGCCCACCGGGTCTCCCCCGGCGCCGGGCTGCGCGCGGCGCTGCTCACCGGGGTCGCGCTGCTGGCCCTCAGCCTCGTGATGGCGGTGCGCGCCCTGCGCACCCAGGGTGAGCAGGCCCAGCAGACCGGGCAGGACGGGGAGTCCCGGCAGGACGACGGGGAGCACGCGCAGCACCTCGGCTGAGCCCTGCTTCCCGCTCGACCCGCCACGCCGCGCCCGGACCCACCCGAGGCGGCGACGGACCCCCGACTACGGCAAGATCGGGAGTCGACCCCGACAAGGAGGACGCATGACCGACACGACCCGGCAGACGGGTGACGCGCCCAGCGACGCGGAGGACGCACCCGTCCCGGAGGAGGTCACGTTCGACGGCCACTTCTACCCCGCCCGACCCGCTCGGTTGCGGCCCCGCGGACGGCTGCGGCTGTTCCCGTGGCAGCGCCGCGACCGCGGCGAGGGCTCCCCCACCGGCGACAACCCGGCGTACGTCGAGTGGCTCGAGGGCGAGTCGATGCTCAGCGACGCCCGTACCTTCGCCACGCAGTTCACCGGCCAGGGCAGCATGTGGCAGAACCCGTACGCCGACCCGGACGCGCGCGCCGCGATCGAGAAGGCCCCGGTGTGGTTCACGGCCTACCCGATCTCCATGATCACCAAGCCGGGCACCTCCTTCCTGGGCACCCTCGGCGACGAGGACCTGTGGGACGCGTTCCAGCACATCGGGATCACGGCCCTGCACACCGGGCCGGTGAAGAAGGCCGGCGGCCTCTCGGGCTGGGAGACCACCCCGAGCATCGACGGGCACTTCGACCGGATCAGCACCCAGATCGACGACCAGTTCGGCACCGAGGACGAGTTCCGGGCCATGTGCGAGGTGGCCTCCGCGCACGACGGCACGGTCATCGACGACATCGTCCCCGGCCACACCGGAAAGGGCGCTGACTTCCGCCTCGCCGAGATGAAGGTCGGCGACTACCCCGGGATCTACCACATGGTCGAGATCCCGCGCGAGGACTGGAACCTGCTGCCCAAGGTCCCCCGCGGCCGCGACTCGGCCAACCTCGACAAGGAGCAGGAGGACCGGCTCTCGAGCGCCGGCTACATCGTCGGCGAGCTCCAGCGGGTCATCTTCTACGAGCCGGGCGTCAAGGACACCAACTGGTCGGCCACCGCCCCCGTCCTCGGCCCCGACGGCGAGGAGCACCGCTGGGTCTACCTGCACTACTTCAAGGAGGGCCAGCCGTCGCTCAACTGGCTCGACCCGACCTTCGCCGCGATGCGGCTGGTCATCGGCGACGCCCTGCACTCGCTGAGCGACCTCGGCAGCGGGGCGCTGCGGCTGGACGCCAACGGCTTCCTCGGTGTCGAGAAGAGCGTCGAGGGCGGGCCCGCGTGGTCCGAGGGCCACCCGCTGTCGGAGGCGGCCAACCAGCTCATCGCGAGCATGGTCCGCAAGGTGGGCGGCTTCACCTTCCAGGAGCTCAACCTCTCGATCGACGACATCAAGGACCAGCAGGAGCGCGGCGCCGACCTGTCGTACGACTTCGTCACCCGGCCGGCGTACCACCACGCACTGGCCACCGGCGACACGGAGTTCCTGCGGCTGACGATGAACCTCGCCCGGCGCGCCGGGGTCGAGGCGGCCTCGCTCGTGCACGCCCTGCAGAACCACGACGAGATGACCTACGAGCTGGTCCACTTCGCCGCGGTCCACGCCGCCGACCTCTACCGGTTCCGCCGGCGCAAGATCACCGGCGCGGACCTGGCCGTCCTCGTGCGCTCCGAGCTGACCGACGCCCTCACCGGCGCGCACGGGCCGTACAACGCCGCCTTCGTCCAGAACGGCATCGCCTCGACGACCGCGACGGTCATCGCCGCGTCGCTCGGCTACCCCGAGCTCGGGGGCCTGGAGGAGGACGACGTCGAGCGGATCAAGCAGGCCCACCTGCTGCTGGCGATGTACAACGCCTGGCAGCCGGGCGTGTTCGCCCTCTCCGGGTGGGACCTCGTGGGCGCGCTGACCCTCGAGCGCAGCCAGGTCGCCGACCTCATCCGCGACGGCGACACCCGGTGGATCCACCGGTCGGCGTACGACCTCATGGACTACCAGCCGAGCGCGCGGGAGTCGACCTCGAAGATGCCGAAGGGCACGACGCTGTACGGCGCCCTGCCCGCGCAGCTCGACGACCCCGCCTCGTTCGCCTCGCGGCTGGCGCGGATCCTCGCCGTCCGCTCGCGCTACGGCATCGCCACGGGGCGCCAGCTCGACATCCCCCAGGTGTCGCACAAGGGGATGATCGTCATGATCCACGAGGTCGACGCCGGCACCCAGGTGACCGTCCTCAACTTCTCCGGGGAGCGCATCTCGGGCACCGTCCAGTCGGCGACGCTGCTACCCGGGAGCGCCGTGACCGAGCTGCTCGACGACACGTCGTACGGCGAGGTGGACGACCTGCACAGCCTGCACGTCGAGCTGGGCCCGCACGAGGGCGTGGCGCTGCTGTGCCAGCCGCCGGTCGACTACGAGCCGGTCACGACGAGCATCCCGGTCGTGGGTGGCTGACCCGGGTGGCCTACCACCGTGGGTGATGGTGACGCGGACGTCGTCGTCGTCGGGGCCGGCCTGGCCGGTCTCGTCGCGGCGGCGACGCTGCAGTCGCGGGGGGTCGACACCGTCCTGCTCGAGGCGGGCGACCGCGTCGGGGGTCGGGTCGCGACCGACGTCGTCGACGGGCACCGCTGCGACGTCGGGTTCCAGCTGCTCAACCCCGCCTACCCGGCCGCGCGCCGCTACCTCGACCTCGAGGCGCTGCGGCTGCGGGCCTTCCCGCGCGGCGCACGGGTGTGGACGGACGACGGGGACCTCGTGCTCGCCGACCCGGTGCGGTCCGCCGCGGCCCTGGCCCGCTCGGCCGGTCCGACCGCGCGGACCCTCGCCCGGCTGAGCGCGGCGCACCCGGGGTCGCTCCCCGCCCTCGGGCGCGAGGTCGCCGGGCTCGCCCGGTGGGTCGCGCCGGTCCTGGCGAGGCCGGCCGCCGTACGGCGTCGTGGCGGCAGCGGTCGCGACGCGACGCTCGCGCGGCGGCTCGACGCCCTCGAGGTCGACGGGCCCTTGCGCCGGCACGTGCTCGAGCCGTTCCTCGCCGGGGTGCTCGCCGACGGCGGGCTGGCCGCGACGTCCGACGCCTACGCACGGCTGGTGGCCCGCAGCTTCGCGCTCGGCGCGCCGGCCGTGCCCACGCTCGGCATGGGGGCGATCCCGCAGCAGCTGGCCGGACGGCTCCGCGCGCCGGCCCGGCTCGGGGTGCGGGCCCGCGCCGTGCGGCCCGGGGTCGTGGAGACCTCCGACGGGGAGTACCGCGGGCGGCACGTCGTCGTCGCCACCGACGGGTGGGGCGCCGAGCGGCTCGGGCTCGGTCCGGCCCCCGCCGCGGGCGGCCTGACGACGTGGTGGTTCTCGCTGCCCGACCCGGGCACGGACGCCGAGCGGCCCGGGCGCGGCGACGGCGTCCTGCTCGTCGACGCCCGGCGCGGCCCGGTGGTCAACACCGCGGTGGTCTCGGCCGTCGCGCCGTCGTACGCCCCGCCGGGCCGTCTGCTCGTCGAGGCGACGACCGTGCACGGTCGCGGAGGGGCGGACGACGGGTCCGTGGGTGAGGCGCGCGTGCGGTCCGAGCTGGCCCGGCTCTGGCGCACCGACACCTCCGAGGCCGCCGGCTGGGAGCTGCTCGTCGCCCACGACCTGCCGCACGCCCTGCCGGTCAGCACCCCCGACCGCTCGCTGCGCGCGGGCCAGTCGCGCGGCGACGGCCTGTGGGTCGCCGGCGACCACGTCGACACCCCGTCCCTGCAGGGGGCCATGGTCTCCGGCCGACGCGTCGCCAACGCCGTCACCCGCGCTCTGAAGGGACGTTGACTTTATCGGGTCGCCCGATAATGTCCGGCCCCGCCGGAGAACCGTTGTCCGGTGAAGGTCAACGTTCTCCGGCGGAGCGCCGTCCCGAGCTCGCCGTCAGCCGGAGTAGGGCACCCGCTCCCAGGTGAGGGCGGGGGTGGTGCCGGGGGCGGTGACGGTCATCCGCAGCCAGTCCTGGCCGGCCTGGTCGGAGCCGTCGACGGTGAGCCGCTGGAGGTTGTCGGCCGACCCGGAGACGCCGTACCGCTCGAGCCACACCGAGCCGGTCGCGACCGGGCGGTCCGCGTTGTAGAGGTGGCTGTCGCCGTTGAGCAGGTAGACCTCGCCGTCGAAACGCGCCGACTCGCGCACGATGAGCCGCACCAGCGGCGTGAAGGCGGAGATGTCCTCCGGAGCCGGGGTGTACGTCGGGTCGAACATGTCGGCCTGCTGGAACAGGACGACGGCGCGGTCGCCCCGGGCCCGGGCGTCGGCGAACGTCTGCTGGACCTCCTGCAGCGTCGCGGCCATCCGGTAGCGCTCCTCGGCCTTCTGCAGGCGCGTGGCGGTGGTGTGGCCGATCCCGTCCCACGGCTTGAGGTCGTTGTTCGAGCCAACGACGTGCAGCGCCGCGAACGAGATGCCGTCCTTGCGGAAGCGCACGTTCTCCGGCAGCCCGAGCGAGGCCTGGCTCGTCACGGTCATCGGCCGCTGCCCGAGGGTGACGCCGGGGCGGTCGAAGAAGATGTCCCGGACCGTCGCGAGCCGCTCCAGCGGGTCGTAGCCGCCGTTGTTCTCGCGGTGGCAGTCGGTCCACTCGTTGTCGCCCGGCGTGTAGACCAGCGGCGCCCGGAACGTGTCGAAGGCGGCGCGGATGGTCTGGAAGTACGACGTGTCGCACCGCTGCGAGCCGCTCTTGATGTCGCCCAGGTGCAGGGTGAACATCGGCTGCGCCCGGTTGAGGTCCCGGATCCAGCCCGGCAGCTGCGCCAGCTCCTCGTCGCCGTACGGCAGGTCGCCGATGACGGCGAAGCTGTCGCGCGGGCCGGAGGCGGTCGGGGCGGCCTGCGCCGTCGCGGACGACAGGGCGGTGGGGACCAGGGCGGCCGCCGCGAGCAGCGCGGTGCCGACGAGGCGGCGGGGACGGCGGGTGAGGTGACGTCGCATGCCCGCGATCCTCGTCGGCGCACGTGGCGCCCGCTCGTCCAGGAGGTGAACAGGCGGCTCTCAGACCCGTCTCAGGGGATCGCGCCCAGCTGCTCGACGAGGTGACCGCCCGGGTAGCTGCGGATCCGCGACGAGTCGGACGTCAGCCGCGGGAGCCGCCGGGGCGGCAGCCACCGTACGACGCGCCCGCGCAGGCGCAGCCCGGCGTGGGCGGCGGCGACGACGGCGCGCGGCGGGGCGTCGTACCCGAAGGCGTCGCGCAGGTGCGGGTCGAGCAGGGCGACGGAGAACAGCCGCATCGCCGGGCGCAGCGGCGGCGGGTAGAACGAGCAGAGCAGGTCCATCGTCGCGTCGGCGACCTCGCGCGTGCGCGGGTCGGGGCGCACGTGCTCCGCCTCGTGGTCGTCGAGCAGCCGGGCGAAACCCGCGTAGTCGGCCGGGAGGTCGGGGATCCCCATCAGCGCGCCGAGCCGCTGGTAGTAGCGCACGCTGGCGCGCACCTCGGTGTCGGTCAGCCGCCGCCAGCCGTACCGCTCCAGCCACCGCACGGGGGTGACGACGAAGGCGGCGAGGACGTAGCGCAGGTCCTCGTCCGCGATGTCGTAGTGCCCGTGCTGCCGGTTGATCCGCCGCACCGCGGCCCGCCCCTCCCCCGAGTCCAGCCCCGACTCCAGCGGCGCCGCGAGGAGCAGCACCGTGTCGTCGTGCCGGCGCTGCGCGTCGTCGGCGAACGCGCGGGTCTCGTGCAGCAGCCCGCCGATCGACGGGACGGCGTACGTGCGGAAGAGCGCGAAGGACAGCGCCTGCTGGACGTCCCACGGGAACTCGTGCTGGGCGACCACCCGCACGACCTGCTCGTACGACGTCTCGGGGTCGAGCGCGTCCGTACGGCGCCGCCAGTGCTCGCGCGGCAGCGGCGGCAGGAAGGTGGCGACCAGACGGGCGGGACCCACGTGCTGAGCCTAGATGGCGGCCGAGGTATGCGCGAGATTTTCCGCTCATATATCGAGCGGCTTGTCCGATGACACGTGCGCAGTACGTGCCTATAGCCTGAACGGTTGTCCGTAGGCCGGCACGACGCTCCGCCATCGAACCGAAAGGCCGTCGCACATGAACCCGCGGCACCCCTCCGTGACCCGTCCGGAGCTCCTCGTCCTGGCCGGCAGCCTGCTCCTGCTGGTCGGCGCGGTCGCCAGCGCGAGGCTCTACCCCGCGGTGACGGTGGCGGTAGCCGCCGTGGCCGCCGTCGCGCAGACCCTGCTCCTGTGGGTCGGGGTGCTGCGACCGGCCGGGCGCCGGCGAGCCGGGCTCGCGAGCCTCGCCGTCGCGGCCGGGCACCTGGCGGACGGTGACTTCGGCGCCGCCCAGGTGGCCGTCGCCCTCGACACCACCGGCGACGAGGCGCTCACCGCCGCACGGCGTGCCCTCGTGGCCGTCGACACGAGCGCCCACGCCCTCACGCAGCAGATGGCGACCATGGCGGCCGCGCACGAGGCCGGCGACATCGACGTCGTCGTCGACCCCGCCGCCTTCAGGGGCGGCTACGCGACGATCGCCCGAGGCGTCAACGAGATGGTGGGCGCGCACATCGCCGTGAAGAAGCAGGCCATGGCCGTCGTCGCCGCCTTCGGCGAGGGGGACTTCGACGCGCCCCTGGAGCAGCTGCCGGGCAAGAAGGCCTTCATCAACGACACGATCGAGCAGGTGCGCACCAACCTGCGGGGCCTCATCGCCGACATGGACGCCATGTCGACCGCGCACGAGGCCGGGGACATCGACGTCGTCATCGACACGACCAGGTTCCACGGCGGCTTCCGCACGATGGCTCAGGGCGTCAACAACATGGTCGGCAGCCACATCGCCGTGAAGAAGCAGGCGATGGCGGTCTTCCAGGCCTTCGGGGAGGGCGACTTCGACGCCCCGATGCCGCAGCTGCCGGGCAAGAAGGCCTTCATCAACGACACGGTCGAGCAGGTCCGGGCGAACCTCCAGAGCCTCGTCACCGACGCGAGCGCGCTCGCCGCGGCCGGGGTCGAGGGTCGGCTCGACGTGCGGGCCGACGTCTCGCGGCACCACGGCGGTTTCCGAGCCGTGGTCGAGGGCGTCAACGCCACGCTCGACGCGGTCATCGGGCCGGTCGGTGAGGTGGGCCGGGTGCTCAAGGCCATCGAGCGCGGCGACCTCACCCAGACAGTCGCCACGCCGTACCGGGGTCAGCTCGAGGAGCTGCGGGTGGCCGCCAACAGCACGGTGCTGCGACTGGCGGACACCGTCCGCGAGGTCATCAACGCGACGGAGCAGCTGGGCAACGCCTCGGCCCAGATCAGCGGGGCGTCGCAGTCCCTGTCCCAGGCGACGACGGAGCAGGCCGCCAGCGTGGAGGAGACGAGCGCCAGCGCCGAGCAGATGGCGGCCAGCATCAACCAGAACAGCGACAACGCCAGCGTCACCGACGGCATCGCCACCACGGCGGCCCAGGAGGCCAACGAGGGGGGCCGCGCGGTCGAGGAGACCGTCGCCGCCATGAAGACGATCGCGAGCAAGATCGCGATCATCGACGAGATCGCCTTCCAGACCAACATGCTCGCCCTCAACGCCACGATCGAGGCCGCTCGCGCCGGCGAGCACGGGAAAGGCTTCGCGGTCGTCGCCACCGAGGTCGGCCGGCTGGCCGAGCGCAGCCAGGTCGCCGCCGAGGAGATCGGCGAGCTGGCCACGGGGAGCGTGCGCACCGCCGAGCGCGCCGGGACGCTCCTGGGTCAGATCGTCCCCAGCATCGGACGCACCTCCGACCTCGTGCAGGAGATCTCGGCCGCCTCGTCGGAGCAGTCGAGCGGCGCCGCGCAGATCAGCCTGGCCATGGCCCAGATCAGCAAGATCACCCAGCAGAACGCCGCCTCCAGCGAGGAGCTCGCTGCCACCGCCGAGGAGATGTCGAGCCAGACGCAGAGCCTGCGCGAGCTCATGCGGTTCTTCACCGTCGAGACCGCGGGTGGAGCCGCACGCCGTGCGCTGGCCCCGGCCGCCGCCCAGCCCCTCGTCCGCACGAGCCCGCTGCCGGTGCTGACCCGCGACTCCGACGCGGCCTTCGACCTCGACGACGCCGCCTTCGAGCGTTTCTGAGGGCGACCATGACCTCCACGACCGGTCCCGCGGTCGCGACCGACCCCCTCGTCGGCCGCGCCTCGACGAGCGACCACCCGACCCCGCGCAGCGCCGCGGGGCGTTACCTGACCTTCACCCTGCACGACGAGGTCTACGCCCTCGACATCATGCGGGTCACCGAGATCATCGGGTTCCGGCCGCTCACGGTGGTCCCGATGATGCCGTCCGCGATCCGCGGGGTGATCAACCTGCGTGGACGGGTCCTGCCCGTCCTCGACCTCGCGGCGCGGTTCGGCCAGGGCGTCACCCAGGTCGCCCGCCGCACCGCCATCCTCGTCGTCGAGGGCCGCCTGCCGACGCCGGTGGCTGACGGCGAGGGCCCGGGCGCGGACGTCGCGCTCGGGGTGGGCATCCTCGTCGACGCGGTCAGCAAGGTCGTCCAGCTCGGCGACGACGACATCGCGGGCCCACCGAGCTTCGGCGCCGGTCCGCGCACCGGGTTCATCAGCGGGATGGCCAGGCTCGACGGGGACTTCGCCGTCGTGCTCGACATCGACCGCGTCCTGGCGATGCAGGACCCCACGCCCGCCGTCACCGGCGCGCCCGAGCCGGGACACGAGCTGTGACGCCGGCGCAGACGGTGCACGTCGGGATCCAGGACGGGGTGAGCATCCCGATCACCCCCGAGGAGTTCGCGTGGTTCACGACGTTCCTGCGCGGCCGGACCGGGATCGAGCTGAAGGACGGCAAGCAGGCCTTGGTGATGAGCCGTCTCGATCGCCGGCTGAGGCACCACTCGGCGGCCAGCTACAAGGAGTACTTCGCCCTCATCTCGGGGGGCAGGGGCGAGGAGGCCCGGATCGCCCTGGACCTCATGACCACGAACGAGACGTACTTCTTCCGCGAGCCGCAGCACTTCGAGATGCTGCCGCGCCTCCTGCCCTCCGTCGCCGGTCAGCGGCCCCTGCGGGTCTGGAGCGCCGCCAGCTCGAGCGGCGAGGAGGCGTACTCGATCGCCCTCACCCTCGCCGAGCACGACCCCAGCGGTCTCTGGGAGGTCTTCGGGTCCGACCTCAGCCACCGCATCGTCGACACGGCCGCGCGCGGGCTCTACCCGATCGAGGCGGCCCAGCGCGTGCCCGGGCACCTGCGGACGGCCTACTGCCTGCGCGGTCGCGGGGAGCACGAGGGGTTCTTCACGTTCGACGCGGGCCTCCGCTCGCGCGTCACCTTCCGCCAGCTCAACCTCACCCGGCCCCTGCCGGACCTCGGGACGTTCGACGTCGTCTTCCTGCGCAACATCCTCATCTACTTCAGCAGCGACACGAAGCGCCAGGTCGTCGACCGGGTGGCGACGACGCTGCGGCCCGGCGGCTACCTGCTGACCAGCCACGCCGAGACCCTCATGGGGCTGGAGACCACCCTCGAGAGCTTCGCGCCCTCGGTCTACCGCCGACGAGAGCAGGTCTGACGTGTCCGCGATCGGGTCCACCCCCGCCACCACCCGCGGCCGGACGGCCGGGACGACCCGTACGCGGGTGCTCATCGTCGACGACTCGGCCGTCGTCCGGCAGGTCCTCACGGCCGTCCTCTCCGCGGACCCCGGCATCGAGGTCGTCGGGAGCGTCGCCGACCCGATCTTCGCCATGGCCAGGATGAACCGCGACTGGCCGGACGTCGTCGTCCTCGACCTCGAGATGCCACGCATGGACGGCCTGACCTTCCTGCGCCGGCTGATGGCCGTGCGCCCGACGCCGGTCGTCATCTGCTCCACCCTCACCGAGGAGAACGCGACGACGTCGATGCGGGCCATGGCCGCCGGCGCGATGGCCGTCGTGGCCAAGCCCAGGGAGGGGCTCAAGCACTTCCTCCAGGAGGAGTCGGCCGACCTCGTCGCCACCATCAAGTCGGCGGCCGCGGGCGACATGCGCCGGGTCAAGGCCGCCTCGGTGGCCCTGGCGTCGCACGCATCCCGGCCCGCCCCGCGCTCCACCGCCGCCCCGGGCGCCCGGACGGGCGACCGCGTCGGCGCCCCGGCCCTCGAGGTCACGACCGAGCGCGTCGTCGCGATCGGCTGCTCCACCGGGGGCACCCAGGCGCTCGAGGTCGTGCTCACGGCCCTGCCCCGGATCGGCGCGGGCATCGTCATCGCCCAGCACATGCCCGAGAAGTTCACCGCGGCCTTCGCCGCGCGGCTCGACTCCGTCTGCTCGACGGAGGTGGTCGAGGCCGCCGACGGGGACCGCGTCCTCCCCGGCCGGGCCCTCGTCGCCCCCGGGGGCCGGCACCTGAGGATCGAGAGGGACGGTGCCCAGTACCGGGCCCGGATCGACGACGGCCCCCGGGTCAACCGTCACCGGCCGTCGGTCGACGTGCTCTTCGGGTCGGTCGCCCACCACGCGGGACCGAACGCGCTCGGCATCATCCTCACGGGGATGGGGGACGACGGGGCGCGCGGGCTGCTGCAGATGCGGCAGGCCGGGGCCCGGACGCTCGGCCAGGACGAGGCGAGCTGCGTCGTCTACGGCATGCCCCTCGCCGCCCGCGGGATGGGGGCCGTCGAGCAGGAGGTCGCCCTCGGCGACGTGGGCCGGGTCATGCAGCAGTTCGCGAGCGCGTCGTGACGGCCCTCGCGGTGGTCGCGGCGGTGCTGGCCCTCGCCGTCGGAGCGCTCGCGGGCTACCTGGTCGGGCGCGGCCGTCACCGGGTCCCCCAGGCCGCCGTCGTCGACGCCGGGCCCGTGGGGGCCTACCTGCGCAGCCTCAGCGAGTTCGGGCAGCAGGTGACGCCCGTCTGGGCGGCCCAGATCGAGGACTCGCGACGGCACTCCGAGGAGTCGGTGACACAGCTGACGGCGAAGTTCGCCGGCATCGCCGAGCTGCTCGAGGTCTCCGTGCGGGCCTCACGCGCGAGCGTCAGCGAGGGGGACGACAGCATCTTCCACAGCAGCCGCGAGGCGCTCGACGAGGTCGTCGCCGCCCTCAACAGCGCCGTCGAGCAGAAGAGGCGCACGCTCGAGGGCCTGCGCGCCCTCATCGCCGTCAACG
The DNA here is from genome assembly GCF_006715055.1 of Lapillicoccus jejuensis. Classification (NCBI taxonomy): domain Bacteria; kingdom Bacillati; phylum Actinomycetota; class Actinomycetes; order Micrococcales; family Intrasporangiaceae; genus Lapillicoccus; species Lapillicoccus jejuensis. The sequence goes on along the minus strand of NZ_VFMN01000001.1, from coordinate 3,605,271 downwards.
ACCAGATGCGGGCCATGACGGTCGAGGTGGCGAAGATCGCCTCGCAGACGCGCCTCCTCGCGCTCAACGCCGCGATCGAGGCGGCGCGGGTCGGGGAGGCGGGCCGCGGCTTCGGCGTCGTGGCCATCGAGGTGCGTGAGCTCGCCGACCTCTCGGGGGCGACGGGACAGCGGATCGAGCAGATGGTCGACCAGGTCAGCGAGGCGATCAGCGGGGCGCTGGCCATGGCCGAGGAGACGGCCGTCGTCGAGACGACCATCGTCGACGACGCCAACCGGAACGTCCAGCGCGTGCTCGAGGACCTGCGACGCTTCGTCGAGGCCCTGCAGGGCTCCTCCGCCGAGCTCGGCGCGACGGCCGACAGCATCCGGCGCGAGATCGCCGAGTCCCTGGTGCACTTCCAGTTCCAGGACCGGGTGAGCCAGAAGCTCAGCCACGTCAGCGACGGCATCGACGCCTTCCCGCAGGTCCTGGAGCGGGCCCAGGGCGCGGGACCCGCCGCGCTCGAGCCGGTGGACGTCGAGCAGCTGCTCGAGCAGCTGCGCAGCAGCTACACGATGGCCGAGGAGCACCTCGCCCACCCCGGAGGGACGGCCGGGCCCGCGCCTGCGGCCGACGACTGCGACATCACCTTCTTCTAGCCCGCCCTCCCACCCGTCACGACACCGATCTCCCGAGGGGGACCCGATGAGCAAGACCATCCTGATCGTCGACGACTCGCCGTCCGTGCGGCAGGTCGTGGGCATCGCCCTGCGGGGTGCCGGCTACGACGTCATCGAGGGGACGGATGGCAGCGACGCCCTGTCCAAGCTCGACGGGCGCCGCGTCAACCTCATCATCTCGGACGTCAACATGCCGCGGATGGACGGCATCACCTTCGTGAAGGAGGCGAAGAAGCTGGCCGGCTACCGCTTCACGCCCGTCATCATGCTGACCACGGAGTCCGCCCAGGACAAGAAGGCGGAGGGCCAGGCCGCCGGCGCCAAGGCCTGGGTCGTCAAGCCGTTCCGGCCCGAGCAGATGCTGGCCGCCGTGTCGAAGCTGGTCGCCCCGTGACCGGCGGCGGGAGCGCCACGGTCGGCGTCGACGCAGAGCTCACCATCGCCTACGCCGCCGAGACCGTCACCCGGCTGACCGCGGCCCTCGACACGGCCCCCGAGTCGCTGCGGTTCGACCTCCGCGCGGTCACGGAGCTCGACACCGCCGGCCTGCAGGTGCTCATCTGGGTGGCCCGGGAGGCCGACGGCCGGGGCGTGCGGCTCACCGTCGAGCCGTCGGACGAGGCCGGACGGGTGCTGGCGTCGGTCGGCCTGGACGCGACGCGGCTCGGCTCGGTGGACGTGCGATGACGCTCGAGGAGGAGATGGCCGACGCGCTCGCCACGCTGCTGGTCGAGGCCGGCGAGCTGCTGGAGGAGATGGAGGCGGGCCTGCTCGACCTCGACCGCGGCGGGGACACGCAGGACGTCGTCCACTCGATCTTCCGGGCCGCCCACACCATCAAGGGCTCGGCCGGGCTCTTCGGGCTCGAGCACGTCGTGGCGTTCACCCACGTGCTCGAGACCGTGCTGGACCGGGTGCGCGCCGGCGAGGTCGCGGTCACCCCCGCCCTCATCACCGTGCTGCTGCCCTGCAAGGACCACATCGCGACGCTCCTGGACTCGGCCGCCGGCGGGTCTCAGGAGCTGTCCGACGCCCAGTCCGCCACGGGACGGCGGCTGGTCGCCGAGCTCGAGCACCTGTCCTCCGCGCAGGGCGCCGAGCCGGCGCCCCCGACGTCCCCGGACACGGCGGCCGACGACGCGCCGAGCCCGCTGGGCCCACGGCTCCTGCGGCTCAGCCTGCGCTTCGGGCCGGACTGCCTGCGCAGCGGCATGGACCCCCTGTCGTTCATCCACTACCTGTCGGGCCTCGGCGACGTCGTCGAGGTGCGCACCCTCGCCCCCTTCCTGCCGGGCGGCGACTCCTTCGACCCCGAGTCGACCTACCTCGCCTTCCTCGTCACCCTGCGCACCGACCGCAGCCCCGACGAGGTCGACGCGGTGTTCGAGTTCGTCCGCGACGAGAGCGACATCCGCGTCCTCGAGGGCGACCCCGGCGACACCGGGGACACCGGGGACACCGGGGCCACGGCGGCGTACGACGACCTGGTCGAGTCCTTCGCACCGCACCAGGACGTCGTCCGATCGGCGCTGCTCGGTCCCGCACCGGCCGGGACGGACACCCCAGGGTCGGCCGCGCCGACCGCGCCGACCGCGCCGACCGAGCCGACCGAGCCGACCGCGTCGCCCGGGGCCGCGGCCCGGCCCTCCCCCACCGCCGCGCGCGTGGGGTCCGCACCCCAGCGGACGGCGGAGACCTCGGAGGTCCGGACGATCCGGGTCGACGCCGCCCGCCTCGACCGCCTCATCGACACCGTGGGCGAGCTGGTCATCGCGGGGGCGGGTGCCGTCGCCGGCCTCGGTTCCCGCAGCGGGGACGAGGCCCTGAGCGCCGCGGTCAGCGAGGTGACGCGACTCATCGAGGACGTGCGCGACGACGCCCTGCGGCTGCGCATGGTCCCCATCGGCTCGACGCTCAGCCGCTTCACCCGGGTGGTCCGCGACGTCAGCGCGTCCCTGGGCAAGGACGTCGCGCTGACCGTCACCGGCGGGGAGACGGAGGTCGACAAGGCCCTCGTGGAGCACATCGGCGACCCGCTCATGCACCTCGTGCGCAACGCCCTGGACCACGGACTGGAGTCCCCGGAGCGGAGGGTGGCGCTCGGCAAGCCGCGCCGCGGGTCGCTCGAGCTGCGCGCCCGCCACGACTCGGGGGCGATCGTCGTCGAGCTCGCCGACGACGGCGCCGGCATCGACGTCGCCGCCGTCCACGCCAAGGCCGTCGAGCGCGGGCTGGTCGAGCCGGGCACCCAGCTGTCGGACAAGGAGGTCCTCGCCCTCGTCTTCGAGCCCGGCTTCTCGACCGCGTCGTCCGTCTCCACCCTCTCCGGGCGCGGGGTCGGGATGGACGTGGTCAAGCGGAACGTGTCGGCGCTGCGCGGCACCATCGACATCGACAGCCGCCCCGGGGAGGGCACCACGGTGCGCATCCGCCTGCCCCTGACCCTGGCCATCATCGACGGGTTCATGGTGGGGGTCGGAGCGACGACGTTCGTGGTCCCCCTGAGCCAGGTCCTCGAGTGCGTCGAGCTGCCACCCGGGGGCCTGCGCCGCGACTACATGGACCTGCGGGGGGAGGTGCTCCCGCTCATCCCGTTGCGCCGGGTCCTGGACGTGGACGGCCTCACCCCCCGGCGGGAGAACGTGGTCGTCGTCGAGTGCGCCGGCTCGAAGGCCGGGCTCGTCGTCGACACGCTCAGGGGCGAGTTCCAGACCGTCATCAAGCCGCTGGGGTCGCTCTTCGCCGGCGCGGAGGGCATCGGCGGGTCCACCATCCTCGGGGACGGCGCCGTGGCGCTGATCCTCGACGTCCCGGCGCTCGTGCGCCACGCCTCGACGACCCGGCCGCCCTCGACCGCCCCGGCACGCAGGCCGCAGGCCGTCGCCTCCTGAACCCGACCACACACCCTCCCGTGCGTCCTCGGCCCTGTGGGGCCGGGGACGCACGCGCGCGTAGCGCCGCCGTCCAAGGTTTCCTCAGGGTCGGCTCGTCACGCTCGGCGCGAGACCACCACTCTCCGCCGGAGGACCGCCATGACCCTTCACCTCGACGACACGGCCGGCCTGGTCGCGCCGCCGGACCTCGAGCCGCCGAGCAGCGGCGTCGCCCGGCGCACGCTGCTGCGTCTCGGCGCGGCCGGGGGCCTGGGCCTGGCGGTCGCCGGCTGGCAGAACGCGGCGAACCCGTTCCTCGCCCAGCGAGGACTGCTGACGGCCGACGGCGCGTTCGCGGCAGCGTCGACGATCGTCGGCGACGCCCTCTACCTCGAGATGTTCCCGACCAGCCCGCTCATCGTCTCCCCCTTCCGCGACCCGCTGCCCGTGCCGCAGGCCCTCGCACCGACGTCGCGGCTGGAGTACTCGGCGTGGGCCCAGCCGCCCGGCCCCGGCTCGGGACAGCAGAACTCGCTCGGCAACGAGCAGCACCAGCTGTGGCCGAGCCAGGTCGGTTCGGTCGACCCGATCGTCTACAAGATCGAGGTGAAGGTCGGCCAGCACAGCTTCACGACGTCCCAGGTGCTGCCGATCAACGCCTTCGGCAAGCCCACCGTCTCCTTCGACGCCGCCGGGGCGACGTACGCCGCCGGGACCCGCCGGACGCTGCCCCCCAGCACGATCTACGGCTTCAACGGCACCTTCCCCGGTCCGCGGATCAACGCCGAGTACGGCCGCCCGGCCCTCGTGCGCTTCGTCAACCAGCTCGACCAGAACCCGCTCGGCCTGGACCGTCAGGACTTCGGCGCCCCCGACTGGTCCTTCCTCACGCACCTGCACAACGCGCACACCGCCCCCGAGAGCGACGGCAACCCGCACTACTCGATGACCCGCGGGCCCAAGCTCAGCGGCTACCTGCCGGGCATGTGGGTCGACAACCTCTACCTCAACTGGCCCGCCGGCGGCGACGACCGCGAGAAGCAGAGCTTCTTCTGGTTCCACGACCACCGGATGGACCACACCGGGTCCAACGTCTACAAGGGCCTCGTCGGCATCTACCCCATCTACGACCCGAAGAACGGGATGGACATGGGCGACGAGCGCCAGGGGCTGCGGTTGCCCGGCGTGCGCAAGAACCGCCCGGACGGCGCCTTCGACGTCCTGTACGACGTCCCGCTCGTCTTCTCCGACGTCCGCCTCGACGACGGCGTCACGACCCACCTCGACGTGCACGACACCCAGGGCGACTTCCCCCAGGCGCACAACCCCGCGACGCACCCCGAGTGGTGGGGCAAGAGCTTCTACAAGCACATGCCCAACCACGGTTTCGTGGGAGACATCTTCGCGGTCAACGGCACGGCGTACCCCGTCATGAAGGTCAAGCGCCGCAAGTACCGCTTCCGCTTCCTCGACGCGTCCGTCTCGCGCATCTACGAGTTCAAGCTCATGAGCTCGACGCGGGGACCGAGGTCGTCGGCGAGCCTGGGTTATCAGAACACCGAGCTCGAGGGGCAGTACCGCATCCCCGACGGCCAGCAGTGCATGCAGTTCACCCAGATCGCCTCGGACGGCGGCCTGCTGCCGTTCCCGATCACCCGTGACTCGTTCGAGCTGTGGCCGGCCAAGCGGCGCGAGGTCATCATCGACTTCACCCGCTACCAGGACGGGACCCCGACGACCAAGGGCGACGTCGTCTACCTCACCAACGTCATGAAGATGCCCGACGGCCGGATGTGGACCAACAGCTCGCGCTCGACCCCGGACCCGGCCTACATGGTCCCCGTGCTCAAGTTCGTCATCGGCGACGCCGCCGTCGACAACAGCGTGATGCCGTCGCCGATGACGCCGCTGCGCGAGCTGCCCCCGCTGCCGAGCAACTGGCAGAGCCTGCTGGACAACCGGCTCGTCTTCGAGGTCCAGCGCGGGTCCGGGGGCGGCGAGGTCGAGTGGCTCGTCAACGGCTCGCCCTTCACCCCCAACGCCGTCGCCACCAGCCTCGTCAACCCGGCCGGGCAGGTCCTGCCCGCGTCGCAGCCCAAGGGCAGCTTCAACCTGTGGGAGATCCGCAACGGCGGGGGTGGCTGGGTCCATCCGTTCCACCTGCACATGGAGGAGCACCGGACGGTCATGCGGGACGGCAAGGACGTCACCGCCGCCGGCACCTCCGACCACCCCGACGACGTCTCGCGCGAGGACCTCGTCGCCCTCGACCCCGGTGAGTCCGTGATCGTCTACCGCGGCTTCCGCGACTTCACCGGTCCCTACGTCGCGCACTGCCACAACCTCGCCCACGAGGACCACGCCATGATGTTCGGCTGGGAGATCACGTGAGGTGGGCGGGGCGCGCGACGGCGCGCACGCAGCGGTCCATGCAGCAACCACAGCAGCAACCACAGCAGCACCCCTGGCAGCACCCCTGGCAGGACCCCACCCAAGGAAGAAGGCGACCCGCCATGCTCCGACCCCTACCCAGACCCCATCCACCCCTGCGGCGTCGCCTGCTCACGGCGCTCGGGGTCCTCGTCGCGGGCACGGCCCTGGCTGCCAGCGGGCCGGGCGCCGGCGCGGTGGGGGCCCTCGCCCCGGCGGCCGTCCTGCCCACCCTCGCGACGAGCACCCAGTTCGACATCACCGGCTTCATCCAGTCGGCGACGCTCGACACCCCCGACGACCCGCACTCCGGTGGGGTGCTCAAGGTCAACGGCCACTCCATCGTCATCCCCCGGGAGACGATCGCCATCCTCCCCGCCAGCGCCCTCACCTGGCAGGAGCTCTTCACCCACGCGCCGGACCCGTGGAAGACGGCCGGGAGCAGCGGGCTCGCGCTCGAGGACGACCCGAAGCCGCCGACGACCTACGAGGTCAACGTCATCGGCAACCGGGTCATCGACGGCACCGGTGACCGGTACGTCGCCGGCCTGGTCCACATCTCGCAGCAGGACCTCAACACCGGCACCGGCTACATCAGCTACATCGACTACTCCGTCGGTGAGATGGAGGTCGGCGGTCGGCTCGGGGTGCAGGGCACCGGGACCCGGGTGCGGATCAATGACCCCGGCAACCCGACCGCGCTCGACGAGCACGGGACGTCGGGCAGCGGCCGCTACGGTCGCGCAGGTTCCCCGGACGACCGCTTCCAGGTCGACCAGGACAACCCGACGATCCTCGCCGAGACCGGCTTCCCCATGTGCCTGCCGCGCGTGACCGCCGACCCGACCGTCGCCGGCAACCCCGACGACCCGCAGTGCCCCCAGGCCAACCGGCCGGTCTACACGGGCCAGGACACCTCCGGCATCACGCCGCAGGTCGCCCTGCCGGTCGCGGGCGGCTACTACACCCTCTTCCGGATGGACACCCCGGCCAACGTGGACAGCAACACCTGCGTCCGCGGCACCTGCGCCGACCCGCGCAAGCAGGCCCCCTTCGAGATCGGCGACTTCGTCAGCTTCGCCGGCAGCCTCGAGAAGGACGCCGCCGGGACGAGCTACGTGTCGGCGCACACCATCACCGCCAGCCTCGGCATCTACACCGCGCCCGGCGTCGACCCGGCCTACGTGTCGGTCGAGGTCTCCCTCCTCGGCACCGGCGGCCTGACGGTCTTCGGCGCCGGTGAGGCGGCGGTGCGCACCCGGATCGAGGGCATGAGCACCGACGAGTCGCGCCTCATCCGCCTGTACGGCGTCGACGTCGACCCCACCACCGGGGCCACGAGCGACCGCGACTGGGGCACCGTCCTGCCCGACCAGGGCCCGCCGACCGGGGCGGTCCGCGGCCGCTGGCGCTTCCGGCCCCCGTGCACCGCGGCCGTGGCCACGACGAAGGCCTGCACGCCGCCCGCCGCCGGGCAGTTCCTGCCGGTGACCCGCGAGGTGCGCGCCGTCGTCGACGGGCACTCTCAGTACCAGCCCGGCGGCCTCGTGCCCAACCCCGGCAGCCAGGTCCCCGGCACCCTCGGCGCCACGACCTACGCCAACGGGATCTACTGGGGCCAGTACCACGCCCCGATCGGGGAGTACATCTTCCCGGAGAACGTCCCCGGGTCCGCGGTGCCGGAGAACAACTTCAACACCATCCCGTTCCTCGCCTACGGCGGCTACACGAGCGTCACCGGCACCCTCGCCGGGGTGCTCGGACCGTGGCCGAGCAGCGTCCCGCCCCCGGTGCGCACCTGCCCGGCCCCCGCCATCAACGGGGCGCCGCTCTCGGTGGCCAACGGCGGCTCGCTCAAGCTGTCCGGCAGCGTCGCCGACGGCGTGACCACGCCGGTCACTCTCCAGTGGACGGTCGGCACGATCGCCGGCGATGCCTCCCTGACCGGCGCGCTCACCGGGGCGACGACGACGACGCCGACGTTGTCGGCGGTCGGGATCCCCGCGGGCGACTACGTCGTCACCTTCAGCGCCGCCAACCCGTGCGGCGTGGAGACGACCACGGCCAAGCTCACGGTCACGCCGGCCCCTCCGCCGTCGATCAACCCGATCACCGACCTCAACGTCACCGCGGGGGCGCTCGTCACCCTCACGGCGACCAGCCCGGCGGTCCCCGCGCCCACCTGGACGTGGACCCAGACGGCGGGCCCGGCCGGTCCGGTCCTCACCCAGACCCCGTCGGCCGGGACGGCCACCGGCACCTCCACCCTGCGGTTCACGCCGACGGTGGCGGGGACGTACACCTACTCGGTGACGGCCACGAACGCCAACGGCACCTCGTCGCCGACGACGGTCAAGGTCAACGTCGCACCGTCGGTGCCGGTCAACATCACGCTCAACAACGTGTACCGCACGAGCAAGCAGCGCCTGGTCATCACGGCCACCTCGACCGACGTCACCGTCTCGTCGATGAAGCTGCTGCCGTACCTCACGGAGACGGGCACGGTGTTCGACCCGGCCACCCTCGGCGCGGCGGGGCTCACGGTCTCGGTCGTGGCGCCCGGGTCGTTCACGGTCACCGCGGTCGGCGCACCGCCGCCGGCCTGCAAGCTCGGGGGCACGTACGCCACCCCCTGCTCGCAGCAGCCGCTGACGGTCAAGGCCCTCAACGGGGTGGGGGCGGTGATCGGCACCAGCCCGCCGTCGCCCCTCACCACGATCCGGCAGTGACCACCGGTCGGCTCTGACGAGCCGCCCTCGACCCGGGGGCCCCGGTCGCCTCGTGCGACCGGGGCTCCCGGCCGTCCGCGCAAGCAATCCTCAAGGTCGGACCGGGACCGTGGTCACCACGCCACCGACGTCCGTCCACCGACAAGGCAGGTCGACATGCCGCGCTCCACCCGATCGCCCCGCCGCTCCCGTCCCGCGCGCGCCGCCGTCGGCGCGGTCCTCACCGGTGCCGTGCTCCTCGCGCAGGCCGGGCTCCTGCCCGCCCGGGCCACGACCGCCCCGGTCGGCCAGGGCTTCACCGTCACCACCGGCGACCTCGCCTACATCCTCAAGCAGATCAAGATCGCCGAGCGGCACTCGATGACCCGGACGCCGGCCAACCCCTGCGGCACCCTGCTCAACCAGCCCGGCGACGGGATCCCCGACGCGGAGCAGGTCCCGGACACCGTGACGCCGTACGGGCTGCGGACGGTGGACGGGACGTGCAACAACCTCAAGGCCGGCAACGCCGGGCTGGGCGCCGCGGACGCGACCTTCCCGCGGCTGACGACGCCGTCGTTCCGCGCCGCGGACCCGGTGACCGCATCCTTCCCCGTCGGTCCGCCCGGGGCGACGTCGTACGCGCAGACCGCTCCCGGCAACGTGGTCGTCGACGCCGAACCGCGCGTCGTGAGCAACCTCGTCGTCGACCAGACGAGCGCCAACCCGGCCGCCGTCGCCGCCGCCGGCCACCCGGTGCGCGCGCAGAGCGCCGCCCCGACCGCGGTGCCGTGCACCACCGACCCGCAGCTCGACGCGGTCCCGCCGGTGGCCGGCGTCCCGGCGGGCTGCACCCCGTCGCACCAGACGCTGTTCATCCCCAACATCACCACCGACGTCGGCCTGTCGCCGCCGTACAACAGCCTGTTCACGTTCTTCGGACAGTTCTTCGACCACGGCCTGGACCAGACCACCAAGGGCGGCGGGACGGTCTTCGTGCCGCTCAAGGCGGACGACCCGCTCGTCGCCGGGCCGGACCACGTGCTCGGCACGGCCGACGACCTGCCGGCGAGCCGGCGCTTCATGGTCCTCACCCGCGGCTCGGTCCAGCCCGGACCCGACGGCGCCCTCGGCACCGCCGACGACGTGCCGGACGCCTCGAACACCGACACCCCGTGGGTCGACCAGAGCCAGACCTACGCCTCGCACGCCTCGCACCAGGTCTTCCTGCGCGAGTACGCGCGCGACGGCGCCGGTCGTCCCGTGGCGGCCGGCCGCCTGCTGGGCGGTCTCGGCGCCGGTCAGACCTACCCCGGCTCCCCCGACGGGCGCTCCGGGCTGGCCACCTGGGCCTCGGTCAAGGACCAGGCGGCCCGGCTCCTCGGGCTGCGCCTGACGGACGCGGACGTGCTGGACGTCCCGATGATCGCCACGGACCCCTACGGCCGCTTCCTGCCCGGGCCCGCCCGCGGGCTGCCGCAGTACGTCACGGCCTCCGGGCTCGTCGAGGGGGACACGGCCGCACCGGTCGCCGTCCCCGCCGACGTCCTCCACGTCGGCGCCCCCTTCGTCACCGACATCGCGCACGACGCCGACCCGTCGCCCCAGGACACGGACCACAACCCGGCGACCCCACCCGTCCCCCCGGTGGCCGACGCGGACACGACCGTCTCGACCGCCGCCGACCCGCAGCCCGCGGGCACGTACGACGACGAGCTGCTGGGAGCCCACTTCGCCTGCGGCGACGGCCGGTGCAACGAGAACATCGCGCTGTCGGCCGTGCACCAGGTCTTCCACTCCGAGCACGACCGGCTCGTCGACGACATCGACGCGACCCTGCACGGCGACACCAGCCCGGCCGGCGTGGCCGCGCTCGCCGCGTGGCAGGACACCTCGTCGGGCTCCGGCTACGGGTACGGCGAGCGGCTGTTCCAAGCCGCCCGCTACGTCACCGAGATGGAGTACCAGCACACGGTCTTCGAGGAGTTCGCGCGCAAGATGCAGCCGCTCATCAAGCCGTTCCACGCCTACTCCCCCGACATCGACCCGCGGGTGTCGGCCGAGTTCGCCTCCGCCGTCTACCGCTTCGGCCACTCGATGCTCGACGACGTCGTCGCCCGCCGGGTCGAGGACGTCGCGCCCGACGGCACGGTGACGAAGACGGACGCGTCCCTCCCGCTGCTCGACGCGTTCCTGTCGCCCCCCACCTACTTCGACGGCGGCGCGGCCGGGACCCTCACGCCCGAGAAGGCTGCCGGGGCGATCATGATGGGCTCCTCCGACCAGGTCGGGAACGAGCTCGACGAGTTCGTCACCGAGACGCTGCGGAACAACCTGCTCGGGCTGCCGCTCGACCTGGCCACGCTCAACATCGCCCGGGGCCGCGAGGTCGGCCTGCCCCGGCTCAACGAGGTCCGTCGCCAGCTCTACGCGAAGACCTCCGACGGGCAGCTGACGCCGTACACCAGCTGGAGCGACCTCGGGCAGCACCTCAAGCACCCCGAGACGCTGGTCAACCTCGTGGCCGCCTACGGCCACCACCCGACCGTCGTCGCCGCCACCACGGTGGCGGCCAAGCGTGCCGCCGCCCGCGCCATCGTCGCCCCCGCCCCCGGCGACCCCACCCCGCTCGACGCCACCGACTTCCTGCTCGGCACCGGCGCGTGGGCGAGCACCCCGGCCGGGGTGACGACCACCGGGGTCGACGACGTCGACCTGTGGGTGGGCGGGCTGGCCGAGCAGACCAACCTCTTCGGCGGTCTGCTGGGCAGCACCTTCAACTACGTCTTCCAGAGCCAGCTCGAGGCGCTCCAGGACGGCGACCGGTTCTACTACATCGCCCGCACCGTGGGGCTGAACCTGCGCAGCCAGCTCGAGGGCAACTCGTTCGCCGAGCTCGTGCAGCGCAACACCGACGGCACCCGCGCGCTCAAGGCCGACTCCTTCGCCACGGCCGACTGCCGCTTCGACCTCGCGCACCTGGCGGGGACGGCGGCCGGCTTCGCCCAGCTCGGGGCGGGCGTCGCCGACGACCCGTCGACGACCGACTGCGACGAGAGCAGGCTGCTCGTGCGCAGCCCCGACGGCACCCTGTCCTACCGGCAGACCAACACGGTCGACAAGCCCGGGATCAACGGGCAGTCGGTCTACCAGGGGACGGCGGGCGTCGACCGGGTCGTCGGCGGCAACGACAACGACACCGTCTGGGGCGGCGCCGGCAACGACGTCGTCGACGGCTCCGGCGGCGACGACGTCGTCCTCGCCGGCGAGGGCGACGACATCGTCACCGACTCGGGTGGGAACGACACGCTCAAGGGCGGGCCGGGCGACGACTACCTCGACGGGGGCCTCGGCAACGACATCCTCCTCGGCGGCGACGGTCAGGACCTGATCAACGGGGGCGCGAACGACAACGAGACCTTCGCCGGACCGGGCAACGACTACGTCGTCGCCGGGCAGGGCGCCGACACCGTCTTCGGTGACGGCGGCGACGACTGGATCGAGGGCGGGCAGGGCGTCGACCTGCTCCAGGGCGACCACGGCGCGCCGTTCCTCGACGACCCCGGCGAGCTCGCCCCGGGCCACGACGTCCTCATCGGCCAGTCCGGCGACAACGACAACGAGGCCGAGGGTGGCGACGACGTCATCGCCCAGTCCACCGGCATCGACCGGAACGTCGGAGCCGCCGGGTTCGACTGGGCCACCCACCAGTACGACGCCGGCCCGGCCAACGACGACATGAACATCAACAACGCGCAGGCCGGTCTGCCGATCCCGATCACGGCCAACCGCGACCGGTGGCAGGAGGTCGAGGGCGACTCCGGGTCGCCGTACGACGACGTCCTGGGCGGCACGAACACGGTGCCCCGCACCGTCGGCGGCGCCGGGCTCCTCGGCTGCGACGTGCTCGACCAGGCCGGGGTCGACCGCATCGCCGGGCTGTCGGCGCTGCTGCCGCAGCCGCTCACCGGCGACCTCGGCGCCGTCGTCGCCCGCTCCGCCGCCGGGCGCTGCCCGCTCTCGGGCCCGGTCTGGGGCGAGGGTGACATCCTCCTCGGCGGCGCCGGCAGCGACACCATCACCGGTCGCGGGGGCAACGACGTCATCGACGGCGACAAGGCCCTCCAGGTGCGGATCAGCGTGCGGACCGACCCGGCCGACCCGGCCACGGAGACCGGGACGACCGACCTCGTCGAGCACCCGGCCACGTCGGGCACCTTCGGCCCCGGGACCGCGGGCATGACGCTGCAGCAGGCCGTCGGGGCGGGACTGGTCCCGCCGGGCCACCTCGTCACCGTGCGCGAGATCATCACGCCGTCGGACCCCACCGCCGTCGACACCGCCGTGTTCTCCGGACCCCGCGGCAGCTACAGCATCGTCCCGACCGGGGACCGCGTCACCGTCACGCAGACCGGCCCGCTCGTCGCCGGCCAGACCGTCTCCGACGGCAGCGACACCCTGTTCCACGTCGAGAAGCTGCGCTTCTCCGACCAGAGCGTCGACGTGGCGACCCTGCCCGTCGCGGCCTACCCGACGATCACGACGGCCGTCCCGGGGACGACGAGCGCCCGCCTCGCCTGGGCTCCGCCCGTCGGCAACACCTCCCCCGTGACGTCGTACACCGTCCTCACGTCGACCGGGGGCGCCGTCGTCGCGACGGCGACGGTCCCGGCGACGACGACCACGCTGCAGGTCTCCAAGCTGACGGCCGGGACGCCGTACACCTTCCAGGTGCAGGGCCTCACCGCGAGCGGGACGCTGGTCAGCCCGGTCTCCGCGCCGGTCGTGCCCTACACCGTGCCGGCCGCGCCGACCGGGGTGACCGGGGTCGGCGGCGTGCAGTCGGTGACCCTCAGCTGGACCCCGGGGGCGAACGGCTGGTCGCCGATCACGAGCTACCTCGTGCTCGTGCGGGTCTCGGGGGTGCTCGTGCGGACCGACACGGTGCAGGGGGCGGTCTCGTCGGCGACGATCGGCGGGCTCGTCAGCGGGACGACGTACACCTTCGTCGTCAAGGCGGTCAACGCCGCCGGCGTCGGCAAGGGGTCGACCGCGACGAGCGGCATCAAGGCCGTACCCCCCAAGACGGCCCCCGGTGCACCGGTCATCGGCAACGCCGCGCCCGGCGTGGTCGGTGGGGAGGTGTCGGCGCTGGCCACCTGGCTCGCCCCGGCCTCGACCGGCGGCAGCAAGATCACCGGCTACCAGGTGACCGCGCTGCTCATGGACGCCGACGGCGTCACCCCGGTCGGCACCCCCGTCACGGTCACCGTCGCCGCGACGCTGCGCAAGACGTTCGTCGTGCTGCCCCCCGGCACGTACCGCTTCGAGGTGCGCGCCACCAACGCGATCGGCACGGGCCTGGCCTCCGACCGCTCGAACGCGGTCGTCGCGCAATGAGGCGCGCGACCGGGGGATGAGGGGGCCCGCCCCGGTGTGCGCGCGCACCGGGGCGGGCAGGGGGTGCTCCCGTGACGGACCGCCGTCACCCTGCCTGGGAGACCTGATGGACGACACCGCGACCCGCACGGCGGCCCTGACCTTCGTCGGGACCGCGACGACCCTCATCGAGCTCGGCTCGCTCACCCTGCTGACCGACCCGAACTTCCTGCACCGGGGACAGCGCGCCTACCTCGGCAAGGGCCTGTGGTCGCGGCGCCTCACCGAGCCCGCGCTCGGGGTGGACGAGCTGCCGCCGTACGACGCCCTGCTCCTCTCGCACCTGCACGGCGACCACTTCGACCGGGTCGCCCGACGCGGTCTTCCGCGCGAGGCGCCGGTGGTGACGACCGGGCCGGCCGCCCGGCGGCTGCGGTCGTGGGGCTTCACGACCCGGGCCCTCGAGCCGTGGGAGGACACCGTCGTCGACGGTCCGCCCGGCTCCGGCGAGTCCGTCCGGGTCGTCGCCGTCCCGGCGGTCCACGCCCGCGGCGTCATGGGCCGGCTGCTGCCGCCCGTCATCGGGACGGTGCTCGAGCACCGGGTCGGCGATGAGGTGCGGCACCGCGTCTACGTCACCGGCGACACCCTCACGGGGCCCCACCTCGACGAGGTGCACGCGCGGTTCCCCGACCTCGACACGGCCGTCGTCCACCTCGGCGGCACGCGCGTGCTGCTGCACACCGTGACGATGGACGACGTGCAGGGCGTGGACGCGCTGCGCCGGGTGCGGCCCCGACGCGCGCTCCCGGTGCACCACAGCGACTACGGCGTCTTCGCCTCGCCGCTGGAGGACTTCCTCGACCGCGCCCGCGACGCCGGGCTCGACGGCGTGCGGGCCGTCGCGCCCGGCGAGCGGGTGGACCTCATGGAGTGAGCCACGCAGCCGGCTCAGCGTCGCCGGCGCGCCACCACCGTGAGGGTCGAGCCGAGCAGGACGAGACCGGCGGCCAGCGCGAGCAGCGGGGCGAGGTCGGCGCCGGTGTGCGGCAGACCGTGGGCGGGGGCGTGGACGGGGACGGGGGCGGGGCGTCGTACGGGCGCGGGGGTGGGCGCCGGCGCCGCCGACGGCACCACCGTGGCCCGGTAGGTGGACGTCGTGCTCTGCCCGTAGGCGTCCGTCACGCGGTAGTCGACGGGGCGGGCCGACCCGGTGAAGCCGGCCACGGGGGTGAAGGTGAGCCGCCCGGTGGCCGGGTCGACGGTGTAGGTTCCCTCCCCCGGGATGGTGAGGGAGCGCACGGGACGGCCGTGGTCGAGCAGGGTCACGGTGCCGCCCGGGGGCACCGGGATGGTCGTCGTCTGCGTCGAGCTGTCGTGCGACCGGGTCGCCTTCGGCGCCGACGGCGGGGCCGCCGGCACCGTCACGGTCGGGGTGTAGGTCGCGGTCGCGGTCTGCCCCATCGGGTCGGTGAGCCGGTACGTCGCCGGTCGGGCCACCCCGACGAAGCCCAGGACGGGGGCGAAGTCGATCCGGTCGACGGTCGGGCCCGACGCGGTGGCGGCGCGCGTCGCGGGGCCCGCGAGGAGCGCGGCGAGCCCGGTCGGCGGCGTCGTCGAGGCGGAGGGTCCGACGAGGGTGTAGGTGCCCTGACCCGGCACGGTCAGCGTCGTGACGGCGCGGTCGCCGTCGAGCAGGGCCACCGTGAAGCCGGCGGGCACCTGCAGGCTCGTCGACTGGATCGCCGTGCCGACGCCGGAGGTCCGGTACGGCGGCGCGGCGGGTGGCAGCACCGTGAGCGTGCGCGTGACCGGCGCGGCCGGCGCGTACGTCGCGTCGCCCGCCTGCGTCGCGACGAGGCGGCACGTCCCCACCGCGAGGAGGACGAGGCGGCCGTCGGTCACGGTGCAGACCGCCGGGGTGATGGAGGTGACGACCACCGGCAGGCCCGAGGAGGCCGCCGCGACCGGCGCCGGCGGCGTCGCGTCGAGGACGGTGTCGGGCAGGTCGGGGAACGTCACCGTCTGCGCGGCCCGGGTGACCGTGAAGGTGCGGACCACCGGGGTGGCCGCCGACCAGTGGCTGTCGCCCGGCTGGGTCGCGGTGAGGGAGCAGGGGCCGGCCGCGCGCAGGGCCAGGTCGACGAGTCCGCCGACCTGCGTGACGGTGCAGACGGTGGGCGTGCTCGAGGTGTAGGTGACCGCCAGTCCGGAGCTGGCCGTGGCGGACAGCGCGGGCGCCGGGTGACCGAGGACGGTGTCGGGCAGGGCCGGGAAGGTGATGGTCTGGGGCGACGGCACGACCGGGGCGGTGCCGACGACGAAGGACCGGCCGATCGGGGTGGCGGCCGCGTACGTCGCGTCGCCCGGCTGGGTCGCGGTGACCGAGCAGGTGCCGACGGAGACGAGGGTGACGACGCCGCCGGAGACCGAGCAGACGAGGGGGGTGGTCGAGGCGTAGCCGACCGGCAGGTGCGACGACGCCGTCGCCGACAGGGTCGGCGCCGGGGCACCGAGGACGGTGTCGGTGAGCACCGGGAACGTGATGCTCTGCGGCACCGCGAGCACGGAGAAGCTGCGGGTCCGCGGGGTGGCGGGCAGCCACGAGGCGCTCCCCGGCTGGCTCGCGGTCACCGAGCAGGTGCCGACCGAGACGAGCGTGAGGACGCCGTCGGAGACGGTGCAGACGGCCGGGGTCGTCGTCGCGTAGGCGACCGGCAGCCCCGAGTCGCTCGTGGCGGCGAGGGCCGGCGCGGTCCCGTCGCGCAGCACGTCGGCGAGAGCGGGGAAGGTGATGGTCTGCGGCGAGGGCAGGGCGGGCGGGGCGGTCACGGCGAAGGACCGGTCGACCGGGGTGGCGGCGTCGTACGTCGCGTCACCCGTCTGGGTCGCGGTCACCGTGCAGGTGCCGACGGAGACGAGGGTGAGCGCCCCGTCGGTGACGGTGCACACCGTCGGGGTGGTCGAGGTGTAGGTCACCGGCAGGGACGACGACGCGGTGGCCGACAGGCCCGGCGCCGGGTCACCGAGGACGGTGGCGGGCAGGGTCGGGAAGGTGATGGTCTGCGGCACCGGCAGGACCGCGAGGTCGCGGGTGACCGGGGCCGCGGGCAGCCACGAGGCGCTCCCCGGCTGGCTCGCGGTCACCGAGCAGGTGCCGACCGAGACCAGGGTCAGGACACCGCCGGAGACGGTGCAGACGGTCGGGGTGCTGGTGGCGTAGGCGACGGGCAGACCGGAGGTGGCCGTGGCGCCGAGGGCCGGCGCGGTCGCGTCGAGGGCCGTGTCGGCGAGGACGGGGAAGGTGATGGTCTGCGGCACCGGCAGGAGCGGCGGTGCGGTGACGTCGAAGGACCGGTCCACGGGGGTCGCGGCCGCGTACGTCGCGTCCCCGGGCTGGGTCGCGGTGACCGTGCACGTGCCGGGCGAGACCAGCGTCAGCACCCCGCCGGAGACGGTGCACACCGCCGGGGTCGAGACGGCGTACGAGACCGGCAGACCCGACGACGCGGTCGCCGACAGGGTCGGCGCGGCGCCGGTGACGACGGTGTCGGTGAGCGCCGGGAACGAGATCGACTGCGGCGAAGGGGTGCTCGGGACCTCGGTCACCGCGAACGACCGGCTCACCGGGGTCGCCGCCGCCCAGGAGGCGTTCCCGGCCTGCGACGCGGTGACGGTGCAGGTCCCGACCGAGACCAGCGTCAGCACCCCGCCGGAGACGGTGCACACCGCCGGGGTCGAGACGGCGTACGTCACCGGCAGACCCGACGACGCGGTCGCCGACAGGGTCGGCGCGGCGCCGGTGACGACGGTGTCGGCGAGGGTGGGGAAGGCGATCGTCTGCGCGTCGGTCGCGGGGACGGTGAGCGTCACCGAGGCGGCGGCGGTGTCGCTCGTGTCGGCGGTCGTGTCAAGCACGGTGCTGCCGAGCAGGCCCCACCCGGAGACCGGGTAGGTGGCGGCGCCGGACGGGAGGGACACGTCGAAGCGCAGATCCGTGGGCGCGCTCGAGCTGGTCGTGAAGGGTCCGGTCCAGGAGAGCAGCCCGGCGCTCGAGGCCGGGTCCGGGGCGGACACGCCGCCGATCGTCGTCGACCCGGCGACGTACGACGCCCCGGACGGCAGCTGCGCCTGCAGCTGGTCGGCGATCGACGCGGTTGACGCGGTCGAGCGCAGCTGGAGCGAGAAGCGGCTGGTGCCGCCGGCCGCCGGCAGCGTCGTCGGCGACGCCGAGAGGGCGACCGTGAGCGGGTTCGTCGCCGCGGGGATCGCCGGGATGAGCGTCGAGAACGAGCCGGTGTCGGTGTGCTTGATCTGGGTGCCGGACGCGATCTGCTGCAACGGGTAGAGCTGCGAGCCGGTGCTCGTCGTCCCCGTGATGGTGAAGGTGTAGGTGGCGACGTAGCTGCGCGAGGACGAGCCGAGCGAGCCCAGGTGCAGCAGGTTCGTGTAGGTCTGCGCGGGCGCGGAGCCGTCGGGCGAGATGAGCAGGCTGGTGCCGGTGAGGCGGAAGGCGCCCGCCGGCCAGGACGGCAGGGCCGTGGGCGTCATGTACAGGCCGTTGGGGTCGGCGGTGGTGCCGGACCCGACCGTGCCCGTCGAGCCCTCGACGCTGACGCTGATCGACCCGCCGAGGCGGGGGGTGGCCGTCGACAGGGTGACGGCTACGCCGTCCCCGGTGGTGTCCTGGACCTTGTTGGCCGCCGCCTTGATGGTCTCGTCGACGCCCCCGAACCCGCCGGAGGTGGCGCAGAGCAGGCTCGAGCCCGCGGCGCCGGGCTTGCCGGACCAGACCTGGACGGTGTGGGTCTGCGCGGTCAGCGACGCGGCGGAGGCGTCGAGCAGGAAGAACGCCGGCGTGTGCGCGCCGGCTGCGGTGGCGCCCAACGGCATCGACGTCGGCTGCGACGCCGCCAGGGCGATCGACCCGCCGGTGAACCCCGACAGCTGGACGTAGAGGTCGTGCCGCGCGGCGGTCGCCGAGACGTCGTACCCGGCGTAGCCCGAGGTCAGCTTCGGCGTGACACCGGAGTCGATGTAGAAACGCGGGGCGTTGAGCGAGGTGACCGTCACCCCGTTGCTGCCGTTGCACGCCGCGGCGACCGCGTCGGCCGGCGCGGCGACGAGCCCCACCGACGACGTCGCGAGGCAGACGGTGGCCAGGGCGGCGCGCAGCAGCCGGGCGACCCGGTCGGGGGACGTCCGTACGGCGCGGCGTGCGGCTCCGAGGGCGCGCGGACGCGGCCGCGGGGTCAGGGCGGTCATGGTCGGGTATTCGACCGTTCAACGAGTGACCTGAGGGCAACGCCCATCCGTCCGGCGTCCGATCGGGACGACGAGCACTCCACGCCCGGGCCCCGGCGTACCGTCGGGAGGGTGCGGGAGCCCGGGCAGGAGCAGCGTCGGCGTGGTCGGTGGACGTGTCGGCTGCACGTGTGGCACCGGTGGCGGAGCCACCGGTATCCCACGCACGACGGCGAACCGGGCCCGCGCTACCAGGAGTGTCTCGACTGCGGGAAGCAGCGCGATGTGCCCGTGGCGAGCGGACTCCCCTGAACGGGGAACGGCCCCGACCCGGCAGGGTCGGGGCCGTTCGAGGTGGTGTCCGGAGGGGACGTGACTCTCCCTGACGCCATGGGGCGTCCGGACCGGCCGTTCCGTCGGTCCCGCGTCCTGCCCCCGACTCAGTGGGTCTCGGACATGCTCCACATGGTCCACAGCTCGGTCCGCATGCGGCGCGGCTGCCGGAGGGTGGTGAGGATGGCGTGGGCGATGTCCGTCGTCGCCATGAAGTGCCCCGATGCCGGGTCCTTCCCACCGAAACGACCATCGGCGGCGGCAAAGGCGGTGTTGACACCGGCGGGCGCGATCGCCGTGGTCCTGATGGCTTCGTGTCGAAGCTCTCGATCCAGTGCGTAGGCCAGGTTGATCTGGGCACCCTTGGTCGCGGCGTACACAGCCTCCATGCCGCCACCGATGAGCAGGCCGGCCACGGATCCGATGATGACGATGTCGCCGCCGTCCCCCTGAGCGCGGAACTGCTGCACGGCTGCGCGAGCGAGCCACACGCTTCCCTTGACGTTCACGTCGATCATCCTCGAGACGTCCTCGGCCGAGTAGTCGAGGATGCCGCCGTAGTAGCCGACGGCGGCGTTGGCGACGACCGAGTCGACCCGGCCGAACGCGGACACTCCGGCCGCGACCAGAGCGTCGGCCGCGGCCTCGTCACGGACGTCGCCTGACACCGTGACGAGGCGGTCCCGGTTGGTGTCGGTGGCCAGAGAGTCCAGGGATTCGGCTCTGAGGTCACCGGCGACGACGTTGGCGCCGCAGTCGAGGGCCAGACGAACCGTGGCCCCGCCGATTCCACCACCGGCTCCGGTGACGACGATCGTCGTTCCTTGCAGGTCTCGAGCGTGTGATGACACAGAACTACCTTTCGAAGAGGAGCATGCGGGCCTCGGTGGCTGCAGGCTGGGGGGAGTGCTGGACGCCACCACGGACTCGCGGCGTCGCCATGAACGGCCTGGCGCTAGCGCACGGCCCCCATGGACAGGCCTTGGACGAGCTTGTCCTGGGCGGCGAACCCGGCGATGAGGACCGGGAGGGAGACCACGAGGGAGGCGGCGCAGACCTTGGCCAGGAAGAGTCCCTGGCTGGTGACGAACCCGGTGAGGAACACCGGCGCGGTCTCGGAGACGGTCGCCGTCAGCACGCGGGCGAAGAGCAGCTCGTTCCAGCTGAAGATGAAGCAGATGAGCGCGGCCGCCGCGATGCCCGGGGTGACGACGGGCGCGATGATCTTGCGCATCGTCGTCAGCAGCCCGGCCCCGTCGACCTGGGCGGCCTCGAGCATCTCGACGGGGACCTCGGCGAGGAACGAGCGCAGCATCCACACGGCGATGGGCAGGTTCATCACCGTGTAGAAGAGGACGAGCAGCCAGATGTTGTCCAGCAGCCCGACCTGCTGCGCGAACAGGTAGATCGGCAGCAGCCCGGCGACGACGGGCAGGAACTTGGTGGACAGGAAGAAGAACAGCACGTCGGTCCACTTGCGCACCGGGCGGATCGACAGGGCGTAGGCGGCCGGGAAGGCCAGGACGATGACGAGCAGCGTCGAGACGATGCTCGCGGTCGCGGAGTTGATCAGCGGCGGCAGCGGGCCGGCGGCGAAGAAGTCGCGGTAGCCCTCGAGGCTCAGCGGCGCGAAGAACGACGGCGGGTTGGTCGCCGCGTCGGCCTCGGAGTGGAACGAGGTGAGGACCATCCACAGGAAGGGGAAGAAGAAGATCAGCCCGACCAGCCAGGCGACCAGGCCGAGCGAGCGCTCGCCCCACGACCGCTTGCGGTGACGCAGCGCCGGAGCGGTGGACGCGGTGGTGGCGCTCATCGGTTCTCCTCCTTGAACAGGCTGAACACGGTGCGCAGGGCGACGGTCGCCACCGCGATGGTGAGGACGACGACGATGACGCCGGCCGCCGAGGCCAGGCCGTAGTCGTGGGCCGTGTAGAAGGTCTGGTAGATGTAGTAGGGCAGGTTGGCCGTGCCGAGGCCGCCGGAGGTGATCGTGAAGACGTGGTCGAAGTTCTGCACCACGTAGATCGTCCCGAGCAGGCCGGCGAGCTCGATGTACGAGCGCAGGTGCGGCAGCGTCATGTGCCGGAAGATCTGCCAGCTGCTGGCGCCGTCGATCCGGGCCGCCTCGACGACGTCCAGCGGGCGGGACTGCAGCCCCGCCAGGAGGATGAGCATCATGAACGGCGTCCACTGCCAGACGATCGCGAACATCACCGACAGGAACGGGTACTGACCGATCCAGTCGACCTGCGGGGCCCCGGACCCGAACACCATCCGCAGCAGCCCGTCGAAGAGGCCGTACTCCGGGTTGTAGAGCGCGTGCTTCCACAGCAGCGCCGCCGCGACGGGCACGACGAGGAACGGCGTGATCATCAACGTCCGGACGATGCTGCGGCCGAGGAACTTGCGGTCCAGGAGCAGAGCGGAGACCAGGCCGAGCAGCAGCGAGACGAGCACCACCGCGAGGGTGAGGGTGACGCTGACGAGGATCGCCCTGCGCGCATCCGGGTCCGAGACGACGGTCTGGAAGTTCTCCAGCCCGGCGAAGTGGCGCCGGTCGGGGTAGTAGGCGTTCCAGCTGATGAACGACGTGACGATGGTGACGACGAACGGCAGCTGGGTGACGATCACGGTCAGGACGAGGGCGGGCAGGAGCGGGGCTCGACGGGCCCACTCGCCGGTGCGGCGCATGGCGGCGCCGGTGCCCCCGCTCGGGGCGCCATTGGTGGCGCCCCGAGCAGAGACAGTGGTCGCGGAGGTCGCGGACATGGCCGGTCAGCTCACTTCTTGTAGCTCTTGGCGACGGCCTCGGCGAGCTGCTGACCCTGGTCCAGCGCCGAGTCCACGCTGCCCTGGCCGGCGATGGCCGAGCTGACGTACTGGCTCACCTTGGTGCCGAGGTCGGGGAACTCGGGGATGTCGACGAACTGGATGCCGGGGGCCGGGCGCTCCTGCACCCCGGGGTTGTCCGGGTTGGCCGACTCGATCGCGCTCTTGGTCTCGGTCGCGAAGGCCTCGGCCGACTTGACGTAGTCGGCGTTGGAGTACGTCGAGGCCCGCTTGCCCGCCGGGACCTTGGACCAGCCGAGCTGGGCGCCGACGAGCTCCTCGTACTTCTTGCTCGAGGCCCACGAGACGAACTTCCAGGCCGCGTCCTTCTTGGCCGACTTCTGCTCGACCGCCCACGCCCACGTGTAGAGCCAGCCCGAGGAGTCGGTCTTGACCACCGGCGCGGGCGCGTAGCCGATCTTGCCCTTGACCGGCGAGTCGGACGCCTCGAGCGACCCCGCGGCCGAGGTGGCGTCGTACCACATCGCCGTCTTGCCCTGGGTCATGTTGTTGAGGCACTCGGTGAACCCGGCCTGCGACGCCCCGGCCTCACCGTGCGCCTTGACCAGGTCGACGTAGAAGTTCGTCGCCGCCTTAAACTCGGTGCCGTTGACCTTCGGGGTCCAGTCCTTCTCGAACCACGTCCCCCCGAACGTGTTGACCACGGTCGTCAGCGGCGCGAACAGCTGACCCCAGCCCGGCTGCCCACGCAGACAGATCCCGCGCATCCCCCCCGGCGTGTCCACCTTCGCCGCGATGTCCGCGACCTGCTGCCACGTCGGCTTCGCCGGCATCGTCACGCCCTTCGCGGCGAGGACGTCCTTGCGGTACATCAGGAACGACGACTCGCCGTAGAACGGCTCGCCGTAGATCTTCCCGTCCACCGACAGCGCCTTGGTCATCGGCTCGAGGATGTCGGACTGGTCGAACGCCGTGTCCGACTTCGTGTAGGACGTCAGGTCCGCGACCCAGCTGTTCTTGGCGTAGATCGGGATCTCGAAGTTCGACAGCGTCGCGACGTCGTACTGCCCGGCCTGGCTGGAGAACTCCTGGCTCGTCTTGTCGCGCAGGTCGTTCTCCGGCAGGACGGTGAAGTTCACCTTGATCCCGCTCTCCTTGGTGAACTCGGGAGCCAGCTTCTGCAGGTCCACCATCTGCGGGTTGTTCACCATCAACACGTTGATGCTGTCCGCCGACCCGCCCCCACCACCACCAGCGCCACCGGCGCCTCCGGCTCCGGCGCAGGCCGACAGCCCGGTCGCCATGACCGCGGTGGCGCCCACCAACATCGTGTACTTCAGGCGTGACATCGTTGTTCCTCCTGGGGATTGCTGTCGTGCGGCCCGTGCGGACCGAGTGGTGTGGTGTTGACGAGGAATGGACACGTGGGTATGGCGGCGACGTCACCGAGTGCTCGACCGAGCAGCCAAGGTCCTTCGGCTCGCGGCGCTGGGCGGAAGCTGGTCCGTCCTGCCACACGTCGACGAGAGCGCGAGCGCGGTCAGCCGTGTCCGATGCTGCGTCGGCGTGGCTCGCTGGAGGGGTGGGCCGGGTAGGGCGAGCACGAAGCGGCGGTCTCGAGAGTCCGGATCATCGGCTCGAACCTCCACGTGTCGTCGTTGACAGCTCCCCACCTCTGCGAGGTGACGACGGCAACAGTAGGTCGACAGCGAGAGGCCATCTAGCCCCTCGCTGGACGAGATGTGGTACTGATTTGCCATCCCAGGTCATGTCGTCGGCCCCAGCCGGCACGAGAGGATCGGGCATGACCGAGCGGCTCAAGGTTCGCCAGGACGCCCTGCGCGCTGCGCACCAGCTGATGGACCGGGCACCCGAGCGCGAGCTGGTGCCGTCGGACCCTCGGCAGTCGGTGCGATGGCACGAGCACGACTACCCCAGCCCCCTGTCCCGCTGGAACTACCACCCGGAGCTCGAGGTCCATCTGATCCGCTCCGGCGTCGGACGCTTCATCGTCGGTGACCGGGTGGACACGTTCGGCCCGGGACAGCTGGTCCTCGTGGGGCCCAACCTGCCGCACCACTGGATCAGCGACCCTCGCGACCAGCACATCGAGAAGCGTGACGTCGTCCTGCAGTTCCGATCCGACTGGCTGGTGCGCTGTCAGGCGGTGCTCCCCGAGCTCGACGCGCTGCGCGGACTGTGGTCGGATGCGGCGAGGGGGATCGAGTTCGCGGGGAGCACCGCCGTCGCCGCGGCACGCCACGTGGACCGCGTCGGTCGGACCGACGGCGCGACCCGTCTGCAGGAGATCTTCGGCCTGTTCTCCGTCATGGCCTCCGCGCCGCCGCACGAGAGGAGGCTGTTGGCCCGGGAGTGGTTCATGCCCCAGCAGGACGCCAGGGTGGCCGACGTGATGGAGAACGTGCTCGGCTACGTGACGGAGAACCTGTCGGACGAGATCCGCATGAGCCGGGTCGCCTCCGCGGTGGGGATGAGCGAGTCCGGCTTCAGCAAGTACTTCCTGCGGGCCAGCAACATGCGCTTCACCGACCTCGTCAGGCAGATGCGCCTCTCGCACGCCTGTCGGCTGCTGGCCGCGACGGACGCTTCCGTGTCGTCCATCAGCCTCGACGTCGGCTACACGAACCTCTCCAACTTCAACCGCCAGTTCAAGCGGGAGTACGGAGTCACCCCGAGCGAGTTCCGTGCGAGAGGGACTCGATGACGTGGGCCTGTGAACGACCTACGGGCGGGGCGTCGTACGGGAGGGACGGCGAACGGGCCCGGACCATGATGGTCCGGGCCCGTTCGCGACGGTGTCCGGAGGGGGACTTGAACCCCCACGCCCGATAAAGGGCACTAGCACCTCAAGCTAGCGCGTCTGCCATTCCGCCACCCGGACGAGTGGAGCTTCGGGGGCCTGTCGGCCTCCCTCGCTGCGCCCGAAACGGTAGCACGCAGGCCGCTCAACCTCCCAAACGGGTATCCCCCGCCGCACGTCCGACGCGCCCCACCCGTCACTGTGGTGTCACACCCGGCGCAGCACCTCGGCGCCCCGCTCGCGCAGCTCGCACACCGACGTCAGGCCGCTCAGGCCCAGCGTGAGGTCGAGCTCGGCGACGAGGTTCTCCAGCACCGTCCGCACCCCGGCCCGGCCCTCGAGCGCGAGCCCGTAGACGTGCGGCCGGCCGAGGAGGATCGCGTCGGCGCCGAGGGCGAGGGCCTTGGCCACGTCGGCCCCGGTGCGCACGCCGCCGTCCAGCAGGACGGGCACCCGCCCGCCGACGGCAGCAGCGACGTCGGGCAGCGCGTCGAGCGAGGCGATCGCGCCGTCGACCTGCCGGCCACCGTGGTTCGACACGACGATCCCCGCCACCCCGGCCTCCAGGGCGAGCCGCGCGTCGTCGGGGTGCAGCACCCCCTTGACGAGGACCGGCAGCCGCGTCCGTCCGGGCAGCGTCGCGATGTCGTCCCACGTCAGCGACGGCTTGGAGTAGATCCGCAGGAACGTCTCGACCGCCGCCCGGGGGTACGGCGACCGGAGGTTATCCAGCGTCGCCCCCGGCGTCTCCCGCGCGATCGACAGCAGCGACCGCAGCGCCCCGAGCGTCACCTCGGCTCCCCCGCGCCCCGCCCCGCCCTTCTCTTGGACGACGTCCCGCACGACCTCGAGGAAGCGCGGGTCCGACGTGAACTGGGCGATCCCGATGCCCCGCGCGAACGGCAGCGAGCCGAGGTCGAGGTCGCGGGGGCGCCAGCCGAGCAGCGTCGTGTCGAGCGTGACGACGACCGCGTCCGCGCCGATCCCCTCGGCCCGGCGCACGAAGCTGTCGACCAGGGCGTCGTCGGTCGACCAGTAGAGCTGGTACCACCGCGGCGCGTCCCCCATCGCCGCGGCCGTCTCCTCCATCGGCGAGCTGCCCTGGGTGGAGATGACGTAGGGCAGCCCGACGTCGGCCGCCCCGCCGCCGATGAGGACGTCGGCGTCGCGGGCGACGAGACCGGCCGCGCCGACCGGCGCGACGAGCACCGGTGCCGGCAGCCGCCGTCCGAGCAGCTCGACGGACAGGTCGCGGCTCGAGACGTCGCGGCCCATCCGCGGCACGATCGACCACCGGTCGAAGGCGGCCCGGTTGGCGGCGACCGTGCGCTCGGCCCCGGCCCCACCGGCGACGTACGCCCACGCCTCCGGCGACATCACCCGCCGCGCCCGCTCGGCCAGCTCGTCGGGACCGGCCGGCACGACGGGGCGGCGCCCGAGGACGCCGGCGCGGTAGACCGCGTCCTGACGGGCGCGTCCGGGGGACGCGGATGAGGGTGGCGGCGTCGGCACGGTGCCACACTACGGCGGTGACCACGCCCCCGCCCGAGGCCCACGGCGCGCTCCCGGCCGGCGGCTCCGCGGGGTCCGGCGGGCCCGGACTCGTCCCGCTCGCCTCGGCCCGCGGTCGCGGGATCGTCGCCGCCGCCGTGCTCGGCAGCGGCATGGCCATGCTCGACTCGACCGTCGTCAACGTGGCGGTCGTCCGGATCGGCGACGACCTCGACGCGAGCCTCGCCGACCTGCAGTGGGTCTCCAACGGCTACCTCGTCACCCTCGCCTCGCTCATCCTGCTCGGCGGCTCGCTCGGCGACCGGCTCGGCCGCCGCCGCGTCTTCGTCGTCGGGGTCGTGTGGTTCGCCGTCGCGTCAGCGCTCTGCGGGGTCGCGCTCACGCCCTGGCAGCTCATCGTGGCCCGTGTGCTGCAGGGCGTCGGCGCGGCGCTGCTCACCCCCGGCAGCCTGGCCATGGTCGAGGCGACGATCGCGCGGCCCGACCGGGCCCGCGCCATCGGCCGGTGGACCGGGCTCGGCGGGATCGCCGGCGCCGCCGGCCCGTTCGTCGGCGGCTACCTCGTCCAGGCCGCGAGCTGGCGCTGGGCCTTCCTGCTCAACGTCCCGCTGGCCGTCGTCACCGTCGTCGTCGCCCGCCGGTGCGTCCCCGAGACCCGCGACGAGCAGGCCGACCGGCACCTGGACGTCCGCGGCGCGGCGCTGGCCGCGGTCGCCCTCGCGACGACGACGTACGGCTTCGTCGAGGCCACCCGCCTCGGGGCGCTCGGGACGACGCTCGTCGTCGCCGTCGGGCTGCTGCTGCTCGGCGGCTTCGTGGTCCTCGAGGACCGCGAGCGGCACCCGATGGTGCCGCCGAGCCTGTTCACCGACCGGCAGTTCACCGGCGCCAACGTCATGACCCTGCTGACGTACGCCGCCCTCGGCGGGGTCCTGTTCTTCCTCACCCTCCAGCTGCAGACCTCGCTGCGCTACACGCCGCTCGAGGCGGGGACGGCGACGCTTCCGTTGACGATCCTCATGCTGCTGCTCGCTGGACGAGGCGGTGAGCTCGCCGCCCGCATCGGACCGCGCCGCCCGATGGCGGCCGGGCCGGTGCTCTGCGCGGCCGGGGTGGCGCTGCTCGCGCGGGTCGACGACGGGTCGTCGTACTGGCTGGGGGTGCTGCCCGGCGTCGCCGTCTTCGGGCTCGGGCTGTGCCTGCTCGTCGCGCCGCTCACCGCGACCGTCCTCGCGGCCGCGCCGGACCGCTACGCCGGGACGGCCAGCGGGGTCAACAACGCCGTCGCGCGCACCGGCGGGCTGCTCGCCGTCGCCGTGCTGCCCGCCGCGGTCGGGCTCGGCGGCGCCGACTACACCCAGCCGGGCGTCCTCACCGCGGGCTACCGGACGGCGATGCTCGCCTGCAGCGTCCTGCTGCTCGTCGGCGCACTCACGTCGTGGCTCCTCGTCCGGGACC
Organism: Lapillicoccus jejuensis; assembly: GCF_006715055.1. Taxonomy (NCBI): domain Bacteria; kingdom Bacillati; phylum Actinomycetota; class Actinomycetes; order Micrococcales; family Intrasporangiaceae; genus Lapillicoccus; species Lapillicoccus jejuensis. The sequence continues at coordinate 3,577,061 of NZ_VFMN01000001.1, read as the reverse complement.
GGCCGCTCGCCCCGCAGCCGCTAGCGTGAGCGCATGGCCACGAGCCTCTACGTCGCCTCCGCCGAGGGACGGTCGGGCAAGTCCGCCGTCGCCCTCGGGCTGCTCGACCGGCTGAGCCGGCGCGTCGGGCGCGTGGGGGTGTTCCGCCCCATCGTCCGCGACGTCGACCCGGCCGCCGACCACGTCCTCGACCTGCTGCTGTCGCGGCTGCCCGAGGGCACCCTCGCGCCGCTGGACGCCGCCGGCGTCGGCTACGACGACGTGCACCGCGACCCGGAGGCCGCGATGGCCACCGTCGTCGAGCGCTACCACGCCGTCGCCGACCGGTGCGACGCCGTCCTCGTCGTCGGCTCGGACTACACCGACATCGCGTCGCCGACCGAGTTCGCCTGGAACGCCACGCTGGCCGCCAACCTCGGCACCCCGATGGTCCTCGTCGTGGCGGGGTCCGGGCGCACCCCGGAGCAGGTCGCGACGGCGGCCGCCGTCACCCTCGACGAGGCCCGCGCGCACCACGCCCGCGTCCTCGCCGTCGTCGCCAACCGCGTCGACCCGGCGTCGGCCGCGGCGGTCGGCGAGCGGCTCGCCCGGGGTGGCGACGCGCCGGCGTACGTCGTCCCGTCCGACGTCGTCCTCGACTCGCCCACCGTCCGCGAGCTGTCCGCGGCGGTCGGCGGCCAGCTGGTCGTCGGCGACGACGGCCTGCTCGACCGCGAGGCCACCGGCCTCGTCGTCGCGGCGATGACGATGCCGAACGTGCTCGAGCGACTGGTCGAGGGCTGCCTCGTCGTCGCCCCGGGCGACCGCGCCGACGTCCTGCTCGGGCTGCTCCTGGCGCACCGGTCGGCCACCTTCCCCACGCCGTCGGGGATCGTCCTCAACGGCGGCCTCGACCTGCCCCCGACGGTGGGCCGGCTCGTCGAGGGCCTCGAGGTCCACGTCCCGGTGGTGCGCTGCGCGACGGGGACGATGGAGACGGCGGCGGCGCTGTCGGCGGTGACGCCGCGCCTGACCCGCACCTCGACCCGCAAGGTCGCGACCGCGCTCGCCCTCGTCGAGCACCACGTCGACACCGAGGCCCTGCTCGACGCCGCCGACGTGTCGGCCGGCGACGTCGTCACCCCGCTGATGTTCGAGCACCGGCTCCTCGACCGGGCCCGCGCCGCCGACCGGCACATCGTCCTGCCCGAGGGCGAGGAGCCGCGCATCCTCGCCGCCGCCGACGAGCTGCTGCGGCGCCGCGTCGTGCGGCTCACCCTGCTCGGTGACCCCGCGGTCGTCCGGGCGCGGGCGGCGCAGCTGGGACTCGACGTGTCCGGCGCGACCGTCCTCGACCCGCACGACGCCGACGAGGCGTCGGTCGCCCACGGGCTGCGGCGGCGCTTCGCCCGCGAGTACGCCGAGCTGCGCGCGCACCGGGGGGTGACCGCCGAGCAGGCCTGGGACACCGTCGTCGACGTCTCCTACTTCGGCACGATGATGGTCCTCGACGGCCTCGCCGACGGGATGGTGTCGGGCTCGGTGCACACGACGGCGCACACGATCCGCCCCGCCCTCGAGGTCGTGCGCACCGTGCCGGGGACGAGCGTCGTGTCGTCGGTGATGTTCATGTGCCTGGCCGACCGGGTCCTGGTCTACGGCGACTGCGCCGTCAACCCGGACCCGACCGCCGAGCAGCTGGCCGACATCGCGATCTCCTCGGCGCGGACGGCGGCCCAGTTCGGCGTCGAGCCGCGGGTGGCGATGCTCTCCTACTCGACCGGCGGGTCGGGCAGCGGCGCCGACGTCGACAAGGTCCGCGCCGCGACGGCGCTGGTCCGCGACCGCGCCCCGGGGCTGTCCGTCGAGGGGCCGATCCAGTACGACGCCGCGGTCGACCAGGCCGTCGCCGCCACCAAGCTCAAGGACTCGCTCGTCGCCGGGCGCGCGACGGTCCTCGTGTTCCCGGACCTCAACACGGGCAACAACACCTACAAGGCGGTCCAGCGCAGCGCCGGCGCGGTCGCCGTCGGCCCCGTGCTGCAGGGCCTGCGCCGTCCGGTCAACGACCTCAGCCGCGGCGCCCTGGTCCGCGACATCGTCAACACGGTGGCCATCACCGCGATCCAGGCCGCCGAGGAACACCAGGAGAACCCGTGAGCACCCTCGTCCTCGTCGTCAACGCCGGGTCGTCGTCGCTCAAGTACCAGCTGCTCGACGCCGACGCGCCCGACGGGTCGGCGCCGCTGGCCTCGGGGCTGGTCGAGCGGATCGGCGAGGACGGCGGTGATGACGAGAACGTCCACCACACCGTCGGCGACGACGAGCACCCGCGCTCGCAGCGCTGCGCCGACGCCGGCGAGGCCTTCGCCGCCCTGCTGGACTCCTTCGCGCAGTACGGCCCCGACCTCGACGACCTCGAGCTGACCGCCGTCGGCCACCGGGTCGTCCACGGCGGTGAGCGCTTCGCCGACCCGGTCCTCGTCGACGACGACGTCCTCGCCGCGGTCGAGGAGCTCGTGCCGCTCGCGCCCCTGCACAACCCGGCCAACCTCGAGGGGATCCGCCTGGCCCGCGAGCACTTCGCCGGCGTGCCGCAGGTCGCCGTCTTCGACACGGCCTTCCACCACGACCTGCCCGCCCGGGCCCACACGTACGCCGTCCCGCGGGCCTGGCGCGAGGAGCACGGCGTGCGGCGCTACGGCTTCCACGGGACGTCGTACGCCTTCGTCTCGCGCCGGGCGGCGCAGCTGCTCGGCCGCCCGCTCGAGCAGACCGCGATGGTCGTGCTGCACCTGGGCAACGGGGCCAGCGCCGCCGCGATCCTCGGCGGGCGCAGCATCGACACCTCGATGGGGCTCGGTCCGGTCGAGGGACTCGTCATGGGCACCCGCTCCGGTGACCTCGACCCGGCGGTGCCGGGGCACCTGGCCCGGTCCGGGATCGGCGCCGAGGAGTTCGACCGGGACGTCTCCACCCGCTCCGGGCTGCTGGCGCTGGCCGGACGCAGCGACGTCCGCGAGGTCGTCGCGGCGGCGCGCGGCGGGGACGCCGACGCCGAGCTCGCCCTCGGCGTCATGACCTACCGGCTGCGCAAGTACGTCGGCGCGTACGCCGCCGCGCTGGGCCGGCTCGACGCCGTCGTCCTCACCGGGGGCGTCGGCGAGCACGCTCCCGTGGTGCGCTCGCGTGCCCTCTCGGGAATGGAGATCCTGGGAATCCACCTCGACCAGGACGCGAACGACCGGGCCACCGGGGGCGAGCACGTCGTCTCCACCCCCGGCAGCCCGGTCACCGTCCTCGTCGTCCCGACCGACGAGGAGCGGGAGATCGCGCGGCAGGCCGCCGCGGTCGTGCGGTCGTCGGACGCCGGTCAGTCGCCGGCGACCTCGTAGACCGGCACGATCCGGCCGCGGCCGATCGTGTGCGAGAACAGGTTGAAGCCGAGGATGGTCGGCGTCGCGTCGTCGGGCACGTCGAGGTGCTCGACGTCGACGGCGTGGACGACGACGAAGTAGCGGTGGTGGCCGTGCCCGGGCGGCGGCGCGGCGCCGAGGTACTGGCGCACCCCGCCGTCGACCGTCAGCTGCTTGGCCCCGTCGGGCAGACCGGAGCCCTGCGCGTCGCCCGCGCCGGTGGGGAGCTCGGTGACCGAGGCCGGGATGTCGAACACGGCCCAGTGCCAGAAACCGGCCGCGGTCGGGGCGTCCGGGTCGTAGACCGTGACGGCGAAGCTCTTGGTCCCCTCCGGGAAGCCGGACCAGCTCAGCTGCGGGGAGACGTCCTCGCCGCCGGCGCCGAAGATGCCGCTCACCTGCGGGCTCTTCAGCGTCTCGCCGTCGGCGACGTCGGTGGAGGTGACCTCGAACGACGGCACCTGCGGCAGGGCGGCGTACGGGTCGTGGCTGTAGTCGGGCACGGACTCTCCTTCGGTCTCGGGAGCGGGACGGCCGGCGGACCGGCCGGTACGACGCTACCCGCGCACCCGGAACCCGACACGGCAGCGGCGTCGCCGCTCTAGGCTCCTCGTACGTGACCTTCCTGCGCCAGCTCGCCGCGGTGCTCCGGCTGCCGGGTTTCCGCCGGCTCTTCGCGGTGCGGCTCGTCTCGCAGACGGCCGACGGCGTGTTCCAGGCCGCGCTCGCCTCGAGCATCCTCTTCTCCCCCGAGCGGGCGCCCGACGCGCCATCGATCGCCGTCGCGTTCGCGCTGGTGCTGCTGCCGTTCACCGCCCTCGGCCCCTTCGTCGGGGTCGTCCTCGACCGGTGGCCGAGGCGGCGCACGATCGTGCTCTCCAACGCGGTGCGGGTGGCGCTGCTCGGGCTCGTCGCGGCCGACGTCGCCCGCGGTGACGCCGGACCGCTGTTCTACGTCCTCGTGCTGGTCGCCTTCTCGGTCAACCGCTTCCTGCTCGCCGGTCTGTCGGCGGGGCTGCCGCTCGTCACGCCCCCGGCGCTGCTCGTCGTCGCCAACTCCGTGGGACCGACCTGCGGCAGCCTCACCTACCTCATCGGGCTGGGGCTCGGCGGGTCGGTCCGCGCCGTCGGCGGGAGCGACGCGGCGATCCTGCTCGCGGGCGCGGCGTCGTACGGGCTGGCGGCGCTGCTCGCGCTGCGGCTGCCCTTCCTCGGCCCGGCCCTCGGCGAGGCCGGGGACGAGGTCCGCGAGGCCGTGCGGCACGTCGTGGCCGGGCTGGTCGACGCCGTCCGCAACCTGCCGGCGCTGGCCCGGCTCGGTCTCGGGGTGGCGTGGGCGGTCCGGGTGCCCTACGCGGTGATGATCGTCGCGACGGTGCTGCTCTACCGGCGGCATTTCCCCGGCGGCGGCACCGGGTTCGAGGGGGTCGGGATCGCGGTCGGCGCGGCCGGGCTCGGCTTCGGGCTGGCCGCCGTACTCACCCCCGTGCTCGAGCCGCGGCTGGGGTCGCGGCGGTACGTCGCCGCCGCCTCCCTCGTCGGCGCGGTCGCGCTGCTGCTGCCCGCCGCCGTGCTCAGCCCGTGGTCGGTGACCGTCACCTCGTTCGCCACCGGCGTCGCCACCCAGGCGGTGAAGATCACCATCGACACGACGGTGCAGCGCGTGGTCCCCGACGTCTACCGCGGGCGCCTGTTCACCCTGTACGACGTCCTGTTCAACGTGGCGCTCATCCTTGGCGTCGTCGTCGCGGCGCTCGTCCTGCCGGCCGACGGGGCGTCCGTGCCGGTGCTGCTGGGCGCCGCCGCCTGGTACGCCGTCCTCGCCGTCGTCGTGCTGCGGCGCTGGCGGTCCCGCGACGAGGTCGTGGCGGCGCTCCCCTAGGCTGCACGCGTGCTGGAGCGGACCACGGTGACGCGCTACGTCACGCCGCTGCGCGAGGGCGGCTCGCTGCCCGGGGTCGTCGAGGCGGCCGACCTCGGGACCTACGTCGCGAAGTTCCGCGGGGCCGGCCAGGGGGTCAAGGTCCTCGTCGCCGAGATCGTCGTCGCCGGGCTCGCCGCACTCGTCGACGTGCCCGTACCCCGCCTCGTCCTGCTCGACCTCGACGCCCCGATCGCGCGCTACGAGGCCGACGAGGAGGTCCAGGACCTGCTCACCGCGAGCCTCGGGCTCAACCTCGGGGTCGACCTGCTGCCCGGCGCCTTCGGCTACGACGGCAGCGCTCCCCCGCCGCCCGACCTCGCCGCCCGGATCGTCTGGCTCGACGCGCTCACCGCCAACGTCGACCGCACCTGGGCCAACCCCAACCTGCTCGTGTGGAACGGCGCCACCTGGGCCATCGACCACGGCGCGGCGCTCTACGTGCACCACTCGTGGCCGTCGAAGGCGCCCGACCCGGCCCGCTTCGCCGGGCTCCCGTACGACGTCTCGCGCCACGTCCTGCGCGACGTCGCCGCCCCCGTCGCGCCCCGGCACGACGAGCTCGCCGCGCGGCTCACGCCCGACGCGGTCGCCGCCGTCGTCGCCGACGTGCCCGACGAGTGGCTCGAGACGACGCCGTACCTGCCCGACGTCGCGGCCGTCCGCGCCGCGTACGGCGACCTGCTGGCCGCACGCCTGGCGTCCACCGCCTGGGTGCCGGGAGCCTGACGTGCCCTCGGTGACCGGCTCGACCAACATCCGCACCAGCGGCTCGACCGCCGATAAGGGTGACCTCGTGCCCTACCAGTACGTCGTCCTGCGCTGCGTCCCCCGCGTCGAGCGCGAGGAGTTCGTCAACGTCGGCGTCGTCCTCTTCGCGCAGAGCGCCGACTTCCTCGGCGCCGGCTTCGCCCTCGACGAGCAGCGGCTGACCGCCTTCGCCCCCGGGCTGTCGCTCGACGGGGTCCGGCGCGCGCTGGACGCCGTCCGGGCGGTGTGCCGGGGCGAGACCGGTCGCGGCCTGCCGACGCTCGAGACACCGGGTCAGCGGTTCGGGTGGCTGACCGCCTCCCGGTCGACCGTCGTCCAGCCCGGCCCGCGGCACGGCGGCGTCTGCGCGGACCCGGCCGCCGAGCTCGACCGGCTCGTCGGCCGGCTCGTCGCCCCGACGCAGGAATAACTGCCGGCCCGTGGGCTAGGGTCGCCAACCGTGACCGCGACGACGCCCACCGCGCCCGCCCCCGCGCGCACCACCGAGGAGGCCCGAGGCCGACCCCGGGGCCCGGGACGGCGCGGCGGGGGGTGGCTGGGCCTGGCCTACCTGGCCCCGGCGCTCCTCGTCTTCGCGCTCTTCGTGTTCTACCCGCTGGTCCGCTCGATCGTCCTGTCGTTCCAGGGCACCGACATCATCGGCCGCCCGGCCGGCTTCGTCGGCACCGACAACTACGCGCAGATGTTCTCCGACCCGGACTTCGGGCAGACCATCCTCGTGACCATCGCCTTCGTCGTGGCCACCGTCGTCCCCAGCATCGCCATCGCCCTGGCCATCGCGCTGGCGCTCCAGGGGCGCATCCGCGGGATCCGCTTCTTCCGCACCGCCTTCGCGCTGCCCTTCGCCTTCTCGGTGGCGACCGCCTCGGTCGTCTTCCAGGTGCTCTACAACCCGGCGTCCGGCGTGCTCAACGGCCTGCTGTCGTACGTCGGCGCCGGTCCCGTCCAGTGGCTGACCAACCCCGACCTCGCCCTGTGGTCGGTGTGCGCGACGTCGGTGTGGATGCAGCTGGGCTACAACCTGCTCATCCTCAGCGCGGGTCTCGGCGCCGTCGACGAGGAGGTGGTCGAGGCGGCCCGCCTCGACGGCGCGGCCGGCTGGCGGCTCAACCGCTCGATCATCCTGCCGCTCGTCACCCCGCAGCTGTTCTTCCTCGTCGTCACCGGGACGGTGCAGGCGCTGCAGAGCTTCGGGCAGATCAAGATCCTCACCGTCGGCGGCCCAGAGCGGCGCACGACGACCCTCGTCTACTCGATCTACGACCAGGCGTTCAACAACAACAACAGCAACTTCGGCTACGCCTCGGCGCAGGCGGTCGTCCTCCTCCTCGTCGTGCTCGCCGTCACCGCGGTGCAGTTCGGCATCCTCGAGCGGAAGGTGTTCTACCGATGAGGACCTCCGGCGCGGGCTCGCGCGTCTTCACGTACCTCTTCCTCGGCGTCCTCTTCCTGCTCGTCGTCTTCCCCGTCTACTACGGGGTCGTCGGCAGCTTCATGGGCACCAAGGACAGCAACTCGTTCCCCCCGGCGCTCTTCCCCGTCAGCGGTCTGCACCCGGAGAACTTCGGCAACGTCCTGTCGGTCATCCCGCTCGGGCGTCAGTACGCCAACTCGGTCCTGCAGACCGCGGCCATCACCGTCGGGCAGGTCGTCACGAGCGCCCTCGCGGCGTACGCGTTCGTCTTCCTGCCGCTGCGCAAGCGGGGCCTGTGGTTCGGGCTGTTCCTGTCGACCATGATGATCCCGTTCGAGGCGATCATCATCCCCAACTACCTCACCGTCTCGACGTGGGGGCTGAAGAACACCATCGCCGGGCTGGCCCTGCCGTTCCTCGCGTCCGGCTTCGGGACCTTCCTGCTGCGCCAGTCCTTCCTCGGCTTCCCCACCGAGCTGCGCGACGCGGCGCGGGTCGACGGGGCCGGGCACCTGCGCTTCCTCTGGTCGATCCTCCTGCCGCTGTCGCGCCCCACCCTCGCGGCCCTCGGCATCTACTCCGCTCTGTCCGCCTGGAACATGTACTTCTGGCCGCTGCTCGTCACCGAGGCCCCCTCGGACCAGACCATCCAGATCGGGATCGGGCAGCTGCAGACGTCCGACGGCCAGGACCCGGGGCTCGTCCTCGCCGGCGTCGTCCTCGCCCTCGTCCCGACCCTGCTGCTCGTGATCTTCGGCCAGCGCTTCATCGTCCGCGGCCTCACGGCCGGAGCGGTCAAGTGAGCCGTCGGCGCGGCGCCGCGCTCGCCGTCGCGCTGGTCCTCACCACCGGCCTCGCCGCATGCAGCCCGGGCGACGGTGGCAGTACGGCCGTCCCGCCGGCGGACGCCCTCGGCAAGGCCGGGGGGCTGACGAGGATCTCCTTCTGGCACGAGATGAACGGCACCAACGCCAAGGTCCTCACCCAGCTGGTCAACCAGTTCAACGCCGAGCACCGGGGGTCGATCGAGGTCGACCCGACGTACATCGGCACCTACGACGACGCGATCACGAAGTACAAGGCGTCGGTGATGAGCAACAGCACGCCGAACGTCGTGCAGATCTACGACATCGGCACCCGCTTCATGGTCGACGCCGGGCAGACGGTCCCCGTCCAGGGCTTCGTCGACCGCGACCGGTACGACGTGTCCGACCTGCAGCCGAACATCACCGGCTACTACACCGTCGGCGGCAAGCTCGCCTCGATGCCGTTCAACACCTCGATGCCGGTCCTCTACTACAACAAGACGATGTTCGAGAAGGCCGGGCTCGACCCGAACCGCCCGCCCACGACGCTCGAGGAGATGACCGCCGCGGCGCAGAAGCTGTCGGCGCGGAACGGGGGGCCCGCGAAGTACGGCTTCGGGGCGGCCATCTACGGCTGGTTCCTCGAGCAGCTGCTCGCCACCGCTGGCGACACCTACTGCGACCAGGGCAACGGGCGCGACGGTCTCGCCTCGAAGGCCGAGTTCGACCAGCCGGACGCGGTGACCGTCATGACGTGGTGGCAGGAGCTGGTCCAGCAGGGTCTGGCCGCCAACACCGGCCGCGACACCAAGGCCGCGCAGAACGCCTTCACGTCGCAGCAGGTCGCGATGAACCTCGAGTCGACGGGCACGCTCAGCGCCTACAGCAAGGCGGCGAAGAGCGGCGGGTTCGACCTCGGCGTGGCGTTCTACCCCAAGATCCGCGCCGGGCAGGGCGGCCCGGCCATCGGCGGCGCCTCGCTGTGGGTCGACGGTCCCGGGCACGACGACGCCGAGAAGGAGGCCTCCTGGCAGTTCGTCAAGTACCTCGCCTCGAGCACGATCCAGGCGCAGTGGCACACCGGGACCGGCTACTTCCCGATCAGCAAGGGCGCGCTCCAGGAGCCCGTCGACGTCGCCTACCGCCAGAAGAACCCGCTCTTCGACGTCGCCGTGAAGCAGCTCGAGCAGACCCCGCTCAGCGTGGCGAGCCGCGGCTGCGCCCTCGGCGTCATGCCGCAGTCGCGCAAGGCCTCCGAGGACGCGATCGAGGAGGTCCTCAACGGGTCCGACCCGAAGACCGCGCTCAGCGGCTCCGTCGGCGTGATCCAGAAGGCCATCGACCGGTACAACAGGTCCGCCCGGCTGTGACAGGGTCCGACGCATGACCGGGGACCGCGCGTGATCGAGCACCGCCTCGACCACCCGGAGGGGGTGCTGCTGCGGCCCGACGAGCCGTGCGGCACGGGCGTGCTCGTCCTCGCCGGGTCGAGCGGGCGCGTCGACGACGAGCGCGCCCGGCTGCTCGCGGAGCACGGGGCGCTGGCCATGTCGATCCGGTGGTTCGGCGGCCAGGGGCAGCAGCCGGCGCCGTACGAGGTCCCCCTGGAGACCCTCACCGAGTGCCTCGACGCGCTCGCCGGGGAGAGCGACCGGCTGGCCGTCGTCGGGACGTCGTTCGGGGCCGAGGCCGCGCTGCTGCTCGCGGCCCAGGACCCTCGGGTCGAGGCGGTCGTCGCCTTCGCCCCCTCGTCCGTGGTGTGGGCGGGCGTCGCCGTCGACGGTCCCGGCGGGGAGCCGCGCCAGACGTCGCACTGGACCCGGGGCGGAGTCCCGCTGCCCTTCGTCCCGCTCGACGAGACGTGGGCGCCGGACAGCGAGCCCCCCGCCTTCCGGGGCCTGTACGTCGCCTCGCTCACCGCCCGTCCCGACCTCGTCGCGGCCGCCGCCATCCCGGTCGGCGACATCGCCGGCGACGTCGTCCTCGTCGCCGGCGGCGACGACCGCGTCTGGCCGTCGGTCGCCTTCGCCGACGACGTCGCCGCCCGACGCCGTACGGCGGGCCGGGGGACGACCGTCGTCACCCTCCCCGCCGCCGGGCACCGCACCGTGCTGCCCGGCGAGAGCCCCGTGACCGCGGGAGCGGTCATGCGGCGGGGTGGGTCGCCCGAGGCCGACGCCGAGCTCGGGCGGCTGGCGTGGCCGCACGTGGTGGCCGCCCTGCGGCTGCACGGCTGACGGTCCCCAGACGGCTGCGGGAGGGCTGTCGGACCCTCATGCTGGGATGAGGTCCGTCCCACCCGCCGTCCCCCGAGGTGTCCCACCCATGTCCGCTCCGTCCGTGCCCGCGCGCGCCGACGCCCCCACGACCAACCCCTGGCCCGCGCTGTGGGCCCTGGTCATCGGGTTCTTCATGATCCTCGTCGACTCGACGATCGTCTCCGTCGCGACGCCCGCGATCATGCGGGCGCTCGACACCGACGTCGACACCGTCCTGTGGGTGACCAGCGCCTACCTGCTCGCGTACGCCGTCCCGCTGCTCATCACCGGACGGCTCGGCGACCGGGTCGGGCCGAAGAAGCTGTACCTCGTGGGGCTCGCCGTCTTCACGGCGGCGTCCCTGTGGTGCGGGCTGACGGGCACCATCACCCTGCTCGTCGTCGCGCGCGTCGTCCAGGGCCTGGGCGCGTCGCTCATGACCCCGCAGACGATGTCGGTCATCACCCGAACCTTCCCGGCGGAGTCGCGCGGGCAGGCGACGGCGCTGTGGGGCGCCACCGCGGGGGTCGCGACCCTCGTCGGGCCGATCCTCGGCGGCGTCCTCACCGACGGCCCCGGCTGGGAGTGGATCTTCTACGTCAACGTCCCGGTCGGCATCGTCGCCTTCGTGCTGGCCGCCCGGCTCGTCCCGGACCTCGAGACCCGCAGCCACAGCTTCGACTGGGTGGGCGTCGTCCTGTCCGCCGTGGCGATGTTCCTCATCGTCTTCGGGCTCCAGGAGGGCGAGAAGTACGACTGGGGCACCATCACCGGGATCTTGTCGGTGCCGCTGCTCATCGCCGTCGGCGTCGTCGTCCTCGCGGTCTTCGTCTGGTGGCAGAGCAAGGTCCGCACCGAGCCGCTCGTCCCGCTCGGCCTCTTCCGCGACCGCAACTTCTCGGTGTCGAACCTCGCCATCACCGCCGTCGGCTTCTCGGTGACGGCGTTCGCCTTCCCGTTCATCCTCTACGCGCAGGCGGTGCGCGGGCTCAGCCCGACCGGGTCCGCGCTGCTGCTCGTGCCGATGGCGCTGCTGTCGGGAGGGCTGGCCCCCGTCGTGGGCCGGCTGACCGACAAGGCGCACCCGCGCACCCTCGTGACCGTCGGCATGGTGCTGTGCGCGGCCTCGCTCGTGTGGCTCAGCCGGGAGATGACGCCGACCAGCGCCACCTGGCAGCTGCTGCTGCCGATGGCGTTCTTCGGGGCGTCGAACGCGTTCCTCTGGGCGCCGCTCGCGGCGACGGCCACCCGCAACCTGCCGATGTCGGCTGCCGGAGCGGGGTCGGGGATCTACAACACGACCCGCCAGGTGGGCGCCGTCCTGGGCAGCGCCGCGATCGCCGCCGTCATCTCGGCGCGCCTGGCCGCCAACCTGCCTGGCGCCGGGGCGGACGCGGGGCAGATGCAGACGACCGGCGGCACCTCGCTGCCCGCCGCCGTCGCCGGCCCGTTCGCCACGTCGATGGCGCAGGCCATCCTGCTGCCCGCAGCGGTCATCGTCCTCGGCCTCGTCGCCGCGCTCTTCCTCACCCGCCCCGGCTTCCAGCGCTCGGGCCTGCCGGCCGGACGCCACCGGGTCGGCGCCCCCCAGCGTGAGGTCGCCGAGGTCACCGGCTGACGCCGCCCCACCGGACACAGGGAACCCCACGTCCTGGCCCGCCTCCGGCGGTCAGGACGTGGGGTTCCCTGTGTCCGGTCGTCAGGTGAGGCGGGGGCGCAGCGCCCAGAACGCCACCGCACCCGCGGCGGCGACGTTGAGCGAGTCGACGCCACCCGCCATGGGGATGCGGACGGTGACGTCGGCCGCCTCGACGGTGCGCCGCGCCAGCCCGTCCCCCTCGGTGCCGAGGACGAGGGCGAGGCGCTCGGGCGGGTCGGCCGACAGGTCGTCGAGCGACACCGACGAGTCGGTCAGGGCCAGGGCGGCGACGGTGAAGCCCGCCTCGCGCAGCACCTCGACCCCACCCGGCCACGGGTCGATCCGCGTCCACGGCACCTGGAAGACGGTGCCCATCGAGACGCGTACGGCCCGCCGGTAGAGCGGGTCGGCGCACCGCGGCGTGACGAGCACGGCGTCGACGCCGAGGGCGGCGGCGGAGCGGAACACGGCGCCGACGTTGGTGTGGTCGACGACGTCCTCGAGGACGGCCACCCGGCGCGCGTCGGCGACGAGGTCGGCGACCGACGGCAGCTCGGGCCGCTGCATCGACGCCAGTGCCCCCCGGTGCAGGTGGAAGCCGGTCAGCGCCTCCAGCACCTCGTGGTCGGCGACGAGGACCGGCACCCCGGAGGCCTCCGCGTCGGCGACGACGTCGGCGAGGTCGTCCAGCCACCGCCGTGCCATGAGCAACGACCGCGGCCGGTGCCCCGCGGCCAGGGCCCGGCGGATCACCTTCTCGGACTCGGCCACGTAGAGCCCGCGCTCGGGCTCGGTGCGCCGGCGCAGCACGACGTCGGTGAGCCCGACGTAGTCCGCCAGCAGCCCCTCGCGGTCCTCGCCCGCCCGGGCGACGTCCTGCGCGGTGACCTCGGTGACCATCAGTGCTGCCCGACCATCAGCGGCCCGTCACGGGAAGAAGACGAGCTTGACGATGGCGACGATGCCGATGAGCAGGATCAGTCCGCGCAGGGCCAGCGGCGGGATCCGGCGACCGACGCTGGCCCCGACGAAACCGCCGACGAAAGACCCGATCCCGATGAGCAGGGCGACGAGCCAGTCGATCCGGTCGAACGCCACGATGACGAAGACGAGCGCGGCGACGAGGTTGACGACGAGGCTGAGGACGTTCTTCCAGCCGTTGAGCCGTTGCAGCGGCTCCGCGCTCAGAGCCGACAGCAGGCCCATGAGGATGACCCCCTGGGCGGCGCCGAAGTACCCGCCGTAGACCCCGGCCACGAACACGCCGACGAGCATCGCCCACCGCGTCCACGACGGCTCCGGGCCGTCCTCCTCGTCGTGGCGGAACCGTCGCTGCAGCGCCGGGCCGAAGACCACGAGCAGCAGGCCGATCGCGATGAGGACCGGCACGATCGCCGAGAAGGCGCTGGCCGGCAGGGTGAGCAGCAGCAGCGCCCCGACGACCGAGCCGAGGAACGACATCGGCGCCAACCGGGCGAGGTAGGCGCGGCTGCCCTTGATCTCGGAGCGGTAGCCCCACGCCCCGGTCGCGCCGCCGGCGACGAGACCGATGTTGTTGCTGACGTTGGCCGTCACCGGCGGGATGCCGAGCAGCAGCAACGTCGGGAACGTCACCAGCGTGCCGGACCCGACGATCGTGTTGATGGTCCCCGCGAAGACGCCGGCGAGGACGACGACGACGGCGTGGGTGAGCGACACCCGGTCACCCTAGGTGAGGGTGACCGGGTGCCGCCCGCCGGGTGCGTCAGCGCGGCGGCGGCTGCTGCCAGGGCTGGCCGGGGGCCGGCTGGCCGTACGTCGGCCCCGACGGCTGACCCGGCATGGCCTCGGTCTCGTAGGCCGGCGCCTGCCCCGGAGCCGGCGCAGCCGACTGCGGCTTCGCCTGCGGCGTCGACTCCGCGGGGGCACCCGCTTCGGGCGCCGACGGCGGCGTCATCCCGGCCGTGGGGTCCGCGGTCGCGAGCGGACGGCGGTGCCCGACCGGCGAGGCGTGCTCGGTGGCCTCGGCGCTGGCCTGGCCGGCCTGGCCGCGGGCCTCGGCCAGGGCCTTGGCCGGGTCTTCGAGGGCGGTGTCGCCGAACGCGTCCTCCTCGAGCCCGAGCGCGGAGAGGTCGACCTCCTCGTCGTCACCCATGAGCGGCTTGTCCCCGCCGAGGGCGCCGCTGATGCCGCGCAGGGCGTCGGTGACCTCCGAGGGGATGATCCACATCTTGTTCGAGTCGCCGCGGGCGAGCTGGGGCAGCACCTGGAGGTACTGGTAGGCCAGGAGTCGCTGAGTGGGCTTGCCGCGGTGGATGGCCGCGAACACCTGCTGGATCGCCCGGGCCTGGCCCTGCGCCTCGAGGATGCGGGCCTGCGCCGAGCCCTCGGCGCGCAGGATCTGGCTCTGCTTCTCGCCCTCGGCGGTGAGGATCTGGCTCTGCTTGACGCCCTCGGCGTTGAGGATGGCGGCGCGGCGGTCGCGCTCGGCGCGCATCTGCTTCTCCATCGAGTCCTGCACCGAGTGCGGCGGGTCGATGGCCTTGAGCTCGACGCGGTTGACGCGGATGCCCCAGCGCCCGGTCTCGCCGTCGAGCACGCCGCGCAGCTGGCCGTTGATCTGGTCGCGCGAGGTCAGCGTCTGCTCGAGGTCGAGCGAGCCGATGACGTTGCGCAGCGTCGTCACCGTCAGCTGCTCGATGCCCTGGATGAAGTTGGCGATCTCGTAGACCGCGGACTTCGCGTCGGTCACCGTGTAGTAGATGACGGTGTCGATGCTCACGACGAGGTTGTCGGAGGTGATGACCGGCTGCGGCGGGAAGGTCACGACCTGCTCGCGCAGGTCGATGTTGGCCCGCACCTTGTCGATGAAGGGGACGAGGATGTGGAACCCGTCGTCCAGCGTGCGGTTGTAGCTGCCGAGCCGCTCGACGATCTGCGCCGTCTGCTGCGGCACGATCCGCACCGTGCGGAACAGCGTCACCAGCGCGAAGACCACGAGGACCAGCACGACGACGAGCGTCACGGTCGCTCCCACGGCTTACCTACCTTCTGCCCGCCCCCCGGGGCCGGCCATGTCCAGCCCGTGCGCGGTGCACGGGACGGTCGAACAGTCACGAGACGGTCATGTCCCCGGTGGGGGCAGGACCTCGTCCTGGGGCGAGGCGGGGGCGGTCTCGACGACCGCCGTCGCCCCCTCGATGCGCAGGACGGTCACCTGGTCGCCGGGTCGGGCGACCTGGTGGTCGAGCACCCGGGCCGTCCACGTCTCGCCGCCGATGCTCACGCGACCGGAGTGGTCGGTGACCTCCTCGATGACGGTGGCCGGGCGGCCGGCGTACCCCTTGACGCCCATGGGCGCGTGCGGGGCGGTGGTCAGGCGCTTCTTGGCCAGCGGGCGCACGACCCCGAGCAGCATCCCGGAGACGACGACCGCGACGACGACCTGGATCGCGAAGCCCGCCCCGAAGGCGGAGGCCACGGCGCCGCCCAGCGCGCCGCCGGCCAGCATGATGAAGACGAGGTCGACGGTCGCCGCCTCGACGGCCCCGAGGGCCAGTGCCACGCCGACCCAGACCAGCCAGCCGTTCCCGTCGCCCACCGGTCCACCTCCTCGTCGGTCCGCGCCCCCTGCGCCCACCGTCCTGCCAGTATGACGCGCCGTACCGACCGGGGGTTCCCCGGCGCGCATGACGCTCGCGTGACGCCGGGCGGGCGCCTCAGCCCGCGGCGCGCGCCGCCCAGCGGCGACCGTGCCGCTCGAGCAGGAGCGGCAGCCCGAAGGTCTCCGAGAGGTTCTCGGCGGTCAGCGTCGTCTCGATCGGACCGGCCGCGACCACCCTGCCCTCGCGCAGCAGCAGGACGTCGGTGAAGTACGGCGGGATCTCCTCGACGTGGTGGGTGACGAGGACGAGCGCCGGCGCGTCGGTGTCCTCGGCGAGCGCGCCGAGGCGGGCGACGAGGTCCTCGCGGCCGCCGAGGTCGAGCCCGGCGGCGGGCTCGTCGAGGAGCATCACCTCGGGGTCGCTCATGAGCGAGCGGGCGATCTGCACCCGCTTGCGCTCCCCCTCGCTGAGGGTGCCGTAGCGCCGGTCGGCGAGGTGGCCGACGCCGAGCTCCTCGAGCAGCTCAATCGCGCGCTGGTAGTCGACGGTGTCGTACTGCTCGCGCCAGCGCCCCACGACGGCGTACGACGCCGTGACGACGACGTTGCCGACGAGCTCGTCACCGGGGATGCGCTCGGCGATCGCCGCGCTGGCCAGGCCGATCCGCGGGCGCAGCTCGAAGACGTCGACGGCGCCGAGGACCTCCCCGAGCACCCCGGCGACGCCCCTCGTGGGGTGGATCCGCGCGGACGCGAGCTGCAGCAGCGTCGTCTTGCCGGCCCCGTTGGGACCGAGCACGACCCAGCGCTCCCCCTCCTCCACCTCCCACGACACCTCGTCGAGCAG
The DNA here is from genome assembly GCF_006715055.1 of Lapillicoccus jejuensis. Taxonomy (NCBI): domain Bacteria; kingdom Bacillati; phylum Actinomycetota; class Actinomycetes; order Micrococcales; family Intrasporangiaceae; genus Lapillicoccus; species Lapillicoccus jejuensis. The sequence goes on along the minus strand of NZ_VFMN01000001.1, from coordinate 3,560,427 downwards.
GAGGTTGCCGCCCCGTTCCACGCAGACCCCCGCGAAGGCCAGCACGTCCGTCATGCCACCACCATGGCGCCACCCTACGGGAGGCGTGGCGGACGGTCCGGGAGCCCGCTCCTAGACTCCTGCGGGTGTCCTCGCTCCCCCTGTCCGTGCGCGCCGCGCTGTGGGTGACTGCCGCCTGGCACCGCCACGGGGTCGACGACGTCGAGGAGGCGCTGGCCCGCGCGCACCCCGACCTGGACCACGTCGAGGGCGACCTCGCGCGGATCGCGCTGTGGCGCGACTTCGGGGAGAGCGCCCTGCTCGTCGCGCTCCCCCGCCCCGGTGACGTCTCGGGGCTGCCGCGGTGCTCGCCCGAGGTCGCGGGCGCCGCTGCGGCGGCCGGCGAGTGCGTCTTCGTCGCCGGGATGGGCGGGCTGCTCGTGCCCGAGCTCGAGGCCTACGGCCCGGCGGGCGACGAGGGCGTGCTGGCCCGGTGGACGGCGCACGACGCCCAGCCCGTCGCCCGGCACACCCTGGAGATGATCGACCTCGGCGACGTCGAGCGGCAGCTCTCGCTGGCGGTCGCCGAGGGCGCCGAGGCGCTCGAGCGGGTCGAGGGCCGGCCGTGGTCGGCCGCCCCGCGCGAGTCGGCCGAGCGGTCGCTCGCCGCGAGCGGGTGGGGCCTGCCGCCGGACCTCCCGCCCCGGGCCGTCCGGGTCATGACCACGGCCGCGCGGGTCGCGCTCATCGCCGACGAGGGCCTCGCGCTGGCCGCCGCGGGCCCGACCCTCGACGTGCACTCCTCCGGCCACCGCGAGACGGGCCTGCGGCGCCTCGCCGGCGCCGCCGACCACGCGCTCGCCGCCGCGGCGAACGTCGCGGTGATGGCCGTCGCCGGCTGGCGGCCGGCCTGAGCGGGGAGCCGGTGGACGCGGGTCGCCGGACTCACTACGGCACCTTCTACGACGCGACGTACGGGGACCTGGGCCGGCGGCCGCTGCTCGCGGTCCTCGGCAACTGCCAGGCCGAGTCGTGGCGCCTCGTCCTGGAGGACGACGACGTCGCCACGGTGCGGGTGCCGCCCGTCCACGAGTGGACGGTCGACGACCTCGGGCCGCTGCGCGCGCTGCTGGCGCGGGTCGACCTGCTGCTCACCCAGCCGGTGCGGGCGGGCTACCGCGGGCTACCCGTCGGCACCGACGAGCTCGCCCCGCTGCTGCGGCCGGACGCGCGGCTCGCGCTCGTCGCGCCGGTCCGGTACGCCGCCCGCTCCCCCCACCACGTGCTAGTCCACCCGCCCGGCCTGGCGGATCCCGACCCACCCGTCGTCGCCTACCACGACGTGCGCACCGCGACCCGGGCCGCCTGGGCGGCCACGGGGCGCGCCGCACCCGATGCTCCCCCGCTGACGCGGGACCTGGTGCTGGCCGCCGTCCACGGCTCGGTGGCGGCCGTGCGCGAGCGCGAGGAGCGGTACGGCGCCGTGCCCCTTGCCGACCTGCTCGAGCCGCCGGCCCGCCCGCAGATGCGGACGGTCAACCATCCCGGCACATCCTTCTTCGCCGCCGGGGCGCTGCGGCTGCGGGAGGCGCTCGGGCTGGAGGCCCGCCCGACGCGGGTGACGCGGCCGCTGCTCGACGCGGTGCACGCGCCCGTCGAGCCGGCGACGTCGGGCGTCAGCGTCGACGAGCCCGCGCGTGCGACCTGGAGGGTGGGCGGGCAGGACGTCGACCCCGACGAGGTCGAGCGCGCCCACCTGGCGTTCTACCGGCAGCGGCCTGACGTGCTCGCGGCCGTGCTGCACAGGTCGGCCGGTCTGGCCGAGCAGCTCGGTCTGCCGCGACCGGCCTGAGGTCAGCCCCGGTCGCCGGTCAGCCGCATCCGCTCGCGGGCCCGCTCGCCGCGGCGGGCGATGGGTACCATGCCGGCGATGGAGGCCAGACCGAGCGGCTTCGGGCCGACGTACGCCGACTCGTGGCCGCCGGCGGGGACGGCGTACGTCTCGTGCCAGATCGTCACGGCCCTCGGCGCCTTCGCCGCGTAGCCGTAGAACGCGCTCCACGCCGGTCGGTGGCGCCGGTCGCCGGCGGAGGCGTAGCGGTGCAGGTCCTCGGCGCTGCGCCACCACGTCATCACCGTCGGCCCCCCGGTGTCGAGGACGGTGCGCCCGCCGAGGTACCCCAGCTCGTCGGCGTTCCGCGCGAGCTCGGCGAGCATCGGGCCCATGGCGCCGCCGACCCGCGCGACGACGTCGAGCCGCCAGGGCTGGTGGATCCGCAGGCCGACGAGGAAGAGGACGACGTCGCCCTCGTAGGCGTGGGTGACGCGCGGTGCGGGGTTCGCCATGACGGGCTCCTGATTGGATAGTGTGACTATCTGCTGAGGTCCATGTTGGATATCAGCACTATCCGATGTCAAGGGGTGAGCGTGCGCGTCTCCGAGCTGGCCGCCGCGGCCGACGTGCCGCTCGCGACCGTGAAGTTCTACCTGCGCGAGGGTCTGCTCATGCCGGGCACGGCCACGAGCCGGACGCGCGCCAACTACGACGAGCAGCACCTCGAGCGGCTCCGGCTCGTGCGGGCGCTCGTCGAGACCGGTGGGCTCGGTCTGCGCGAGGTCCGCTCGGTGCTCGCGGCGCTCGACGACCCGCCGACCTCCCCGCACGAGCTCCTCGGCGTCGCCCACGCCGCGCTCCCGCCCCCGGTCGCCGCGAGCGACCCGCCGCCGGACACCGCCGAGGTCGAGCGGTTCCTGGAGGGGGTCGGTTGGGGCGACTGCCTCCCGCCCTCGCTGCTGGCCTCGCTCGCCCAGGCCGTCGCCGCCGTCCGCGCGGCCGGGCTCGCGCTCACCCCCGACGAGCTGACGGGGTACGCCGATGCGGCGTACCGCGCCGCCGTCACCGACGTCGCGGTCGCGCGGCGCGCGGACTCCCCCGCGCAGGCCCTGCACACGGTCATCGTCGGGACCGTCCTCGTCGACGAGGTGCTCGCGACGCTGCGCCGGATCGCGCAGCAGGTGGTGAGCACGCAGGCCCTGGCCCGTACGACGCCCCCGGACACCACTTCCGCGGACACCGCCGTCCGGGAACCCGTTTCCCGAGTGGTCGCCTCTCAGGAGTAGTCGGCCCAGACGCGGCGCTCGACCCCGTCGACCGTCATCAGCCCGCCGTACGGGAGGACCCACTGCGGGCTGGTGTGCCCGAAGGGCACGTCGACGACGACCACCGCGTCCGGTGCGTACCGCCCCACGACGTCGAGGACCGCGTCGCGCTGCGCGGCCCGGTGGGCGGCCCGCTCGTCCGGCCCGCGCAGCTGCTCGAAGCTCTGCGCCGGCGGTCGCGCGACGACGACCCCCGCCACCCGCTCCAGCAGCCCGCGCTCGCCGAGCACCCGCACCATCCGCCGGACGGTGTCGGCGGGCGGCAGCTCCTCGCTCGTCTCGAGCAGCAGCACGGAGCCGTCGAGGACGCCCGCGTCGTCCGGGAAGCGGCCGGCAGCGAGGACCCACTGGAGCACCTCGAGGCAGCCGCCCCAGGTCGGTCCGGTGACGGCGCGGGCCGGGCCGGCCCACGTCCACGGCTCGGTCGGCTCGCGCTCGCCGGACTCGGTGAGCGCGCGCGGGTCCTCCCAGCGCAGCCCGAGGTCGGCCGACTCCCCCGGGTCGGTGACCTCGAGCCGCTCGCCGGTCAGCAGCGCCGCGCGCAGCGACGCCGCGTGCACCGGGTCGACGCCCGGTCCGGGGCCGAGGTGCACCTGCGTCGAGCCGCCGTGGAAGGCCGCGACGCCGTGGGTCCACAACCAGGACAGCAGGTTGGTGTTGTCGCTGTAGCCGAGGAACGGCTTGGGGTCGGCGCGGACGACGTCCGGGTCGAGGTGCGGGACCACCGTCAGCTGGTCCTCCCCGCCGATCGTCGCGAGCACCGCCCGGATGCTCGGGTCACCGAACGCGGCCATGAGGTCGGCGGCCCGGTCGCGCGGGTCGGCGTCGAGCCGGCGGGTCGTGGGGTACTCGACCGGGACGAGCCCGGTGACCTCGGTGAGCCGGCGCATCGCCTGCTCGTGGATCTCCGGCGCGACGGCGGGCGCCGCGAACGACGGGGAGAGGACCGCGACCCGGTCGCCCGGGCGCGCCTTGGGCGGGTGGACGAGCGGCCGGACAGGGACGCCCGTCACCCGAGGACCGACCGGTAGACCTCCATCGTCCGGTCGCCGATCGAGGCCCACGAGAAGTGCTCGACCGCGCGCTGCCGCCCGGCCAGGCCGAAACGCTTCGCCCGCTCCCCGTCGGAGACCGCGTCGACCAGCGCCGCACCGAGGTCGGCGACGAAGCGGTCCGGATCGACCGGGGTGCCGCTGCCGTCGGTCACCTGCTCGATCGGCACGAGCCAGCCGGTCTCGCCGTCGACGACGACCTCGGGGATGCCGCCGGTGGCGGTGGCGACGACGGCGAGCTCGCACGCCATCGCCTCCAGGTTGACGATCCCGAGCGGCTCGTAGACCGATGGGCAGGCGAAGACGGTGGCGGCGCTGAGGATCGCGACGACCTCGTTCCGGGGAAGCATCTGCTGGATCCACACCACGCCGTCGCGCTGCGCCCGCAGGTCGGCCACCAGCTGCTCGACCTCGGCGAGGATCTCCGGGGTGTCCGGAGCGCCGGCGCACAGCACGAGCTGCACCCCCTCGGGCAGGGCGGCCGCGGCGCGCAGCAGGTAGGGCAGGCCCTTCTGCCGGGTGATCCGCCCGACGAAGACGACCGACGGCCTGTCGGGGTCGATGCCGTGCTGCCGCACGACGTCCTCGTCGCGCGCCGGCTGCCACAGCTGGCTGTCGATCCCGTTGTGCACCACGTGGACCCGCGCCGGGTCGAGCGAGGGGTAGCTGGCGAGGATGTCCGCGCGCATCCCGGCGGAGACGGCGACGACGGCCGCCGCGGCCTCGTACGCCGTCCGCTCCGCGAAGGAGGAGACGCGGTAGCCGCCACCGAGCTGCTCGGCCTTCCACGGCCGCATCGGCTCGAGCGAGTGCGCGGTGACGACGTGCGGCATCCCGCCGAGCAGCGAGCCGAGGTGGCCCGCGAAGTTGGCGTACCAGGTGTGCGAGTGCACGAGGTCGGCGCCGACGCAGTCCTGCGCCATCGCGACGTCGACCCCGAGGGTCTGCAGGGCGGCGTTCGCCGAGGCGAGCTCCGCGAGGTCGCCGTACGCCGTCGTGCCGGTCTCGTCGCGCGGGGCGCCGAAGCACCGCACCTGCACGTCCACGTCGCCGCGGTCGCGCAGGGCGCGGACCAGCTCGGCCACGTGCACCCCCGCGCCGCCGTAGACCGCCGGGGGGTACTCCTTGCTGAGGATGTCGACGCGCACGGGGAGGACGATAGACCCGCGCTCACCCGCGCCCCTAGGGTGAGGCCATGGCGCGACGGACGCAGAACGCGAAGGTGCTGGCGATCGTCCTGGCCGGGGGCGAGGGGAAGCGGCTGATGCCCCTCACGGCCGACCGGGCGAAACCGGCGGTGCCCTTCGGCGGGATCTACCGGCTCATCGACTTCGCGCTGTCGAACGTCGTCAACAGCGGGTACCTCAAGGTCGTCGTGCTGACCCAGTACAAGTCGCACAGCCTCGACCGCCACATCTCCTCGACGTGGCGCATGTCGACCCTGCTCGGCAACTACGTCGCGTCGGTGCCGGCCCAGCAGCGCGTGGGCAAGTCGTGGTACCTCGGCAGCGCGGACGCGATCTTCCAGAGCCTCAACCTCGTCGCCGACGACAAGCCCGACTACATCGTCGTCGTGGGCGCCGACCACGTGTACCGCATGGACTTCTCGCAGATGGTCGACCAGCACATCGCCACCGGCGCGGGCGTCACCGTCGCGGCGATCCGGCAGCCGATCTCGCTGGCCGACCAGTTCGGGGTCATCGAGGTCGACGACGAGGACCGCCGCAAGATCGGGGCCTTCCGCGAGAAGCCGACCGACGCCAAGGGTCTGCCCGACGCGCCCGACCAGGTGCTCGCCTCGATGGGCAACTACGTCTTCGACGCCGACGTGCTCGTCGACGCCGTCACCCGCGACCACGACCTCGAGGGCAGCAAGCACGACATGGGCGGCGACATCGTCCCGTCCTTCGTCGACCAGGGCGGCGCCTACGTCTACGACTTCGGCGACAACGAGGTCCCGGGGGTGACCGACCGCGAGCGCGGCTACTGGCGCGACGTCGGGACGATGGACTCGTACTTCGACGCCACCATGGACCTCATCAACATCCAGCCGATCTTCAACCTCTACAACGAGGAGTGGCCGATCTACACGTCGACCGGCTCGCTGCCGCCGGCGAAGTTCGTCCACGGTCACGGCGACCGGGTCGGGGAGGCGCTCAACTCGATGGTCTCCCCCGGTGTCGTCGTCTCCGGCGCGCAGGTCAACGGCTCGGTCATCGCGCCCCGGGTGCGCATCCACTCCTTCGCGACGGTCGTCGACAGCGTCCTGCTCGACGGCGTCGACGTCGGCCGGTACTCCACGATCCGCCGCGCCATCATCGACAAGAACGTCGTCGTCCCCGAGCACTGCAAGATCGGGATCGACCACGACCACGACCGCGCACGCGGGTTCTACGTCAGCGACAACGGGATCGTCGTCGTCGGCAAGGGGCAGCACGTCCCGCTCTAGTCCTGTGCGGTCGGCGGGTGTGTCGAGCGCCACGGCGGTCGTCGCCGTCGAGGGCGCGGCGGGCGCCGCCCGGCGTGCCACGCTGGTGGGGTGAGCACGCAGCCCGCCTTCCCCCCCGGCGCCGCGTCCGCGGCCCCCGCGGGAGGGTCGAGCGCGCCGTACCCACCGCACGACGCGGCCGGGACGAACGCCCTCACCCTGGCCGCCTACGAGGCCCGCGCCGAGGTCTACGCCGCGCAGACCGAGAACGCGGGCAGCATCGCCCACCGCACCTTCCTGCGGAGGCTCGCCCGGGTCGCCCCGCCCGGGCTCGTCCTCGAGGTCGGCAGCGCGCAGGGCCGCGACGCGGCGTACCTCGAGCGGCACGGGCGCCGCGTGCGCCGTACGGACGCCACGCGGGCCTTCGTCGACATGCTGCGCCGGCAGGGCCGCGAGGCGCACCGGCTCGACGTCCTCACCGACGACCTCGGCGCCGGCACCCACGGCCCGTACGCCGCCGTGCTCGCCAACGCCGTCCTGCTGCACCTGACCCCGGCCCAGCTGGCGCTCGTGGTCACCAAGATCCACGCCGCGCTGGCGCCCGGCGGCGTCCTCGCCTTCACGGTCAAGGTCGGCGACGGCCAGGAGTGGAGCGAGCACAAGCTCGGTCTGCCGCGCTTCTACCAGTACTGGCGCGAGGCGCCGCTCGTCGCCCTGCTCGAGGAGGCCGGGTTCGCCCGCGTCGACGTCGAGGTCGACATGGGCCGCGACCAGGGCTACCAGTGGGACTGGCTCTACGTGCTCGCCTGGCGCGACTGACCGCGCCGACGTCGGTGCCGGGTGCCAGGATGGCGAGGTGCCGAACCTCTCCGCCCCCGCCCGCATCGCCGTCCAGGTCCAGCCGCAGCACGCGCCGTACGACGCCATCCGCCGCGTCTGCGCCGGGCTCGAGGAGGCCGGCGTCGACCAGATCCTCAACTGGGACCACTTCTTCCCGCTGAGCGGTGACCCCGACGGGCTGCACTTCGAGTGCTGGACGATGCTCGCCGCCTGGGCCGAGGCCACCGAGAGGGTCGAGATCGGCGCCCTCGTCACCTGCAACAGCTACCGCAACCCGCAGCTGCTCGCCGACATGGCCCGCACGGTCGACCACATCAGCGCCCGTGACGGCGGCCAGGGCCGGCTCGTCCTCGGCATCGGGTCGGGCTGGGCGCAGCGCGACTACGACGAGTACGGCTACCCGTTCGGCACCGCCGGCAGCCGCCTGGACGACCTCGCCCGCGACCTGCCGGTCATGAAGGACCGCTGGGCGGCGATGAACCCGCGCCCGACCCGCGACATCCCGATCCTCATCGGCGGCGGCGGCGAGAAGAAGACGCTGCGCATCGTCGCCGAGCACGCGGACATCTGGCACACCTTCGGCGACGCCGAGACCCTCGCCCGCAAGGGTGCCGTCCTCGACGACTGGTGCGCGAAGGTCGGCCGCGACCCCGGCGCCATCACGTGGTCCGCCGGCGTGGCGCCGACCCCGGGCCGGATGCCCGAGCAGGTCGAGGACTACGCCGCCAGCGCGCAGACCCTGTACGACGCCGGCGTGCGCCTGTTCACGGTCGGCATCTCCGGCGAGGAGTACGGCGCCGCGGACTGGCGCGAGAGCCTGGCCAAGGTGCGCGACCTCGTGGCTTGGCGCGACGGCCTCACGGGCTGAGCCGACCCGTTCAGGTCGTCGAGGCCGAGCCCGACGCGGCGCCGAGCTTCTCGGTGACCTTGTCGACGGCGGCCTGGGTGGCGCCGTCGACCTCGTCGGGCAGGGCGCCGAGGAAGGTCAGCGCGGCGGTGACGTCGCCGACCTGGGTCGCGACGAAGGTGACCTCGAACCCCTCGAGCGCGCTGCCGGCGGCCGCGGTCACGCGGAACGCGGTGGCGTGCTCGCCCGCCTGGGGCGGGCTGACCTGGGCGATGGTGACGGCGGCGCTGCCGGACCCCGGCATCGAGATCGTCGCCTTGTCGCAGGCCCCGGCCGCGGCGTCGAGGCTGCGCAGCACCGCGGTCGCCCCGCTCGCACCGGGGAACGCGGAGAGCTGCTCGCTGACGAACGGACCGTCCTGGCCACCGGAGAAGCCGACCGTCGCGTCCGCGACCGAGCCGGGCGGCGCCGGCGTGTTGAGCAGGCTCACCAGGTCGCGGCAGGCCGCGGCGGACGCGCTGAAGGTCGGCTGCCCGCTGTCGCGGCCGGTGTCCTTCTCCACCGAGTAGCCGGTCGGCAGGTCGGAGAGCCCGAGCAGGGCGGACGTCAGCTCGGTGGCGGTGCGCGGGGCCGCGGCGACGGGCGCGGCGGTGGTGCTCGGCGCGGTCGTCGTGGGCGTCGCGGAAGGGGTCGCGGAGGGGGTCGCGGGCGAGGTCGCGGGGCTCGTGGCCTTCGCCGAGGAGGCGGAGGCGGCGGGGCCGCACGCACCGAGGGCGGGCAGCGCGAGCGCGCCGAGGGCGAGCAGCGGCAGGGCGGACCGGAGGGCAGGACGGTGCGTCGAGATCACGCCGGGAACCGTAGGGGTGCTCCCAGGCCCGACGGATCGTTCGTTCAGCCCTCCCCCAGTGTCTGGTTAGTCCGTTTCTCGCCAGGTGGCCTCGCCCGGTCGCCGTCCCGACCCCCGCTCTAGGGTGGCCGGGTGACCGAGGCCCGTACGCCGCCCCCGGCCCCCGACGCCCACGACGACGAGCCGACGCTGCTCGTCACCGTCTCCGGCGACGACCGGCCCGGCGTGACCAGTGCGCTCTTCGACGCCATCGCCGCCGTCGGCGCGGACGTGCGCGACCTCGAGCAGGTCGTCGTCCGCGAGCACCTCACGCTCGGCATGCTGCTCGCCGCGGGCGGGCGGACCGACGAGGTCGAGCGGGTCGTCCGCGGCGTCGGCGAGGGCCTGGGGATGAAGGTGCGGGTCCGTCGCGGGACCGGCGACTTCACCCGTCGTCGCCGCGGCCGCGCCGCCGTCACCGTGCTCGGCAACCCGCTCACCGCCGGGGCCGTCTCCGCGCTCACCGCGACGATCGCCGGTCACGGCGCCAACATCGACCGGATCCGGCGCCTCTCGCGCTACCCCGTGACGACGGTCGAGTTCGACATCTCCGGCGCCGAGGTGCCGCGCCTGCGCCGCGAGCTGGCCCTCGAGGCCGCCGCCCTGCGCGTCGACGTCGCCGTCTCCCCCGCCGGCCTCGCCCGCCGTGGACGCCGCCTCGTCGTCATGGACGTCGACTCGACCCTCATCCAGCAGGAGGTCATCGAGCTGCTCGCCGCCCACGCCGGCCGCGAGGCCGAGGTCGCGGCGGTCACCGAGCGCGCGATGCGCGGGGAGCTCGACTTCGCCGCGTCGCTGCGCGAGCGGGTCGCGGCCCTGGAGGGGCTCGAGGTGGGCGTGCTGGACGCCGTACGGCGCTCCGTCGTCCTCACCCCGGGGGCACGCACCCTCGTGCGGACCCTCAAACGGCTCGGCTTCACCGTCGCCGTCGTCTCCGGCGGGTTCATCGAGGTCGTCGGGCCGATCGCCGAGGAGCTGGGGATCGACCACGCCGAGGCCAACCGGCTCGAGGTCGTGGACGGCCGGCTCACCGGACGGGTCACCGGCGACGTCGTCGACCGGGCCGGGAAGGCCCGCGCGCTGGAGCGGTTCGCCGCGCAGGCCGGGCTGCCACTCGCGCGCACCGTCGCCGTCGGTGACGGGGCCAACGACCTCGACATGCTCGCCACCGCCGGCCTCGGGATCGCCTTCAACGCCAAGCCGGTCGTGCGCGAGCAGGCCGACACGTCCGTGACCGTGCCCTACCTCGACACGGTGCTCTACCTGCTCGGGATCACCCGCGACGAGATCGAGGAGGCCGACGACCTCGACGGCACCCCGACGCCGGCCCCGGTCGCGCCGGTCAGCGGGGGCTGACCGGCCCGCCGAGGACGCCCGCGTCGCGCAGGGCGGTGACCCTCGCGGCGTCGTACCCCAGCTCGCGCAGCAGGTCGTCGTCGTCGGCGCCGAGGGCGGGCGCGGGACGCCGCTCGCCCGCCGGGGTGCGCGAGAAGCGGATCGGCTGGCCGATCGAGCGGTACGTCCCACCCGCCCCGTCGGGGCGCTCGGCGAGCAGGCCGCCCTCGACGACGTACGGGTCGTGCGCGGCGTCGTCCACCTCGAGCACCGGCGCGAAGGGGACCGAGTGATCGGCGCACAGCGCCGCCCACTGCTCGGTGGTGCGGCTCGGCGCGAGCTCCGCGAGCAGGGCGTAGAGGTCGCCGAGGTGGCGGGCCAGCGCGGAGGGGTCGGCGAAGCGCGGGTCGGCGGCGAGGTCGTCGCGGCCGACGGCGCGGAAGAGCGAGGCGATGTCCCGGGGCGTGTAGGGCAGCAGGCACACCCAGCCGTCGGCGGTGCGGACCGCCTCGTGCCGCGGCGCCATCGAGCGCGGGAAGCCGGTCGGACCGACCGCGGGCACCGCCGTCTCCCCTGCGAGGTGCTCGACGAGGTTGAAGGCGAGCAGGGTGTCGGTCATCGGGACCTCGACCACCTGGCCGCGACCGGTGGCCCGCTGGTGCACGACGGCGGCGAGGACCGAGTAGGCGATCGTCAACGCGCACACCTTGTCGGCGAGGATCGACGGCACGTACGACGGCGTGCCGGTCGCCCGCCGCACGAGGTCGACCATCCCCGAGGAGGCCTGGACGATCTCGTCGTACGCCGCGCGGTCGGCCAGCGGCGAGTCGCTGCGGAAGCCCTGGGCCCGGCAGAGCACCAGCCGCGGGAAGCGCTCGGCGACGGTGTCCGGGTCGAGACCGAGCCGCGCCAGCGCGGCCGGGCGCATGTTGGTGACGAGGACGTCGGCGGTGGCGAGCAGGTCGTCGAACACGCCCCGGCCCTGCTCCGTCTTGAGGTCGAGCGCGAGCGAGCGCTTGTTGCGGTTGACGTGCATGGCCAGCGCACTCATCCCGGGGCGGACCTGCGGGCTGGTGCGCCGGGTCATGTCCCCGGTCGGCGGCTCGACCTTGACGACGTCGGCGCCGAGGTCGCCGAGGATCTGGCAGGCGTAGGGGCCCATGACGACCGAGGCGAGGTCGAGCACGCGCAGCCCGGCGAGCGGACCGTCAGGGAGGTCGTCGGTGGACGGGACTGCGGGGGCGGGGGACGACGTCATGTCCCGGGCAACGACCGGGAGCCGTAGACCCTTCCGCATATGGGGCTACGTTTACCCATATGCGGAAGCACCACCGGACGGTCGACCGCGTCGCGGCTCTCCTCGACGCGGTGGCCGGGGACGGCTCCGGCCTCTCGCTCACGGAGCTGGCCGGCCGGCTCGACGCCCCGGTCTCCTCGGTCCAGAAGCTCGTCGACGGCCTCGTCGCCACGGGCTACCTCGACGAGCGCGACCGGCGGTACGTCCTCGGCCCCGCGCCCTGGGTGCTGGCCACGCGGGCGGGCAGCGCGCCGGTGCCCGCCATCCCGCACGAGGCCCTGCAGCACCTCTCGGCCGCCACCGGGCTGCCCGTGCTCCTGGCCGCCCGGGTCGGTGACACCGCTGTGTACGTCGACTGGGCCGGCACCGACGAGGCCTTCGACGTCGCCCTGTCGGCGCGGGTGCGCACCTCCCTGGCGGCGACGGCGGCCGGCCGGGTCCTGCTCGCCTGGCGGCCGGCCGACGAGCGACGGCGGGTCGCCCTCGGGGCGGGCGGCGACCCGGCCGCCTCCGCCCGGCTCACCGGGGCCCTGGAGCGGATCCGGCGCGACGGCCACGAGCACGGGGACAGCGGACCGCTGCTGCCCGGCGCGGTCGCCGTCGCCGTCCCGCTGCGCCGCGGCGCGGAGGTCACCGGCGCCCTCGCGGTGGCGGCCCGCACGGTTCGGCGGCGGCGGCTGCCGGCCTCAGTGGTCGACACGCTGGAGCACGTCGCGCGGACGTGGTCGACGTGACCGACGGGGCGCCCCCTAGGGTTGCCGGATGGCGAGGTCGACGTCCGGCAAGGCGAAGTCGCGCAAGCGGCGCACCCTCTACGTCATCGGCGGGGCGGAGGACAAGGTCGGCAGCTCCGTCGTCCTCAAGCGCTTCCTGTCGCTGGCCGGCGGAAGGAAGGCCCGTGTGGTCGTCGTCCCGACGGCCTCGTCGTTCGTCGACGAGGTCGTCGAGACCTACACGCGGGTCTTCACCCGCCTGCACGCGAGCGTCGAGGTGTCGGTCGTCCACGTCGAGTCGCGCCAGGAGGCCGCGGACCCCGCGCTGGTCGAGCGGATGGCCTCGGCGACGGGGATCTTCTTCTCCGGCGGCAGCCAGCTCAAGCTGAGCCAGTACTACCCCGGCACCCCCGTCGGTGACGCCGTGCACGCGGCGTACCAGCGGGGGGTCGTCGTCGGCGGTACCTCGGCCGGGGCCTCGATCATGAGCCGGTTCATGATCTCCATGGGCGACGAGGGCATCACGCCCCGCCAGCGGATGAGCCAGCTGACGGCCGGGCTCGGGCTGCTCGACGACGTCGTGCTCGACCAGCACTTCGACCAGCGCGGCCGCTACGGGCGGCTGCTGTCGATCGTCGCGAACTCGCCGCAGCTGCTCGGCGTGGGCATCGACGAGAACACCGCCGCCGAGATCCGCGACGAGCAGGAGCTGCGCGTCCACGGCGCCGGCGGCGTCTTCGTCGTCGACGCCCGCCAGGCCGTCACCGACGCGCCGGACGCGCGTCGCCGAGCCCCCCTGCTGGTCTCCGGGGCGGTCGTGCACAGCCTGCCCGCGGGCGCTACGTTCGACCTGCGCGACGCCCGGCTGACCGACTTCGTCGAGCGGCACCCCGACGTCGACGTGCGCGGGGCGTCCGCGCGCGAGCGTCAGGCCGAGCCCACCCCGCCGGCACCGAGCACCACCGAGCACTCCCCGCACGACGAGCAGCAGCCCGAGCAGCAGCACGAGAGTTCCTGACCCGCGGTGGGCCCCCGCCCACCGCGACACCCCCCTTCGGCCCGACAGGAGGTCCCCGTGGCCGCCCAGCGCCCCACCCCGACCGGCCCCGCCGCCCCGGACCTGCGCGTCGTCGAGTCGCGCGTCTACCGCGGGCCGAACCTGTGGTCCTACGACCGGGCGATCCACCTCGTGGTCGACCTCGGCGTCCTCGAGGGCTACCCCAGCGACACGCTGCCCGGGTTCACCGACGGGCTGCTCGAGGCGCTGCCCGGTCTGCGCCGGCACGGGTGCTCGCGCGGGCACGCCGGCGGGTTCGTCGAGCGGCTCGAGGAGGGGACGTGGCTCGGCCACGTCGCCGAGCACATCGCCCTGCAGCTGCAGAGCGAGGCCGGCCACGACCAGCGGCGCGGCAAGACCCGCGCGGTCCGCGGTCGGCCGGGGCACTACAACGTCATCTACGGCTACACCGACGAGACCGTGGGGCTGGCGGCCGGACGGCTCGCCGTACGGCTGGTGAACCACCTCGTGCAGCCGCAGGACGACTTCGTCTTCGGCGAGGCGCTCGACGACTTCCTGCGCCTGGCGCAGCGCACCGCCTTCGGGCCGTCGACGGCGGCGATCATCGAGGAGGCGGCCAGCCGCGACATCCCGTGGATCCGGCTCAACAGCGCCTCGCTCGTGCAGCTGGGGCAGGGCGTGCACCAGCAGCGCATCCGGGCGACGATGACGTCCCAGACCTCCTCGCTGGCCGTCGACATCGCCAGCGACAAGGACCTCACCGGCACGCTGCTGGCCAGCGCCGGCCTGCCGGTCCCGCGCCAGGAGACCGTGCGCACGATGGCCGGGGCGGTCGAGGCGGCACGCAAGATCGGCTTCCCCGTCGTCGTCAAGCCGCTCGACGGCAACCACGGGCGCGGGGTCTGCCTCGACCTGCAGTCGGTCGAGGACGTCGAGCGGGCGTACGACGTCGCCAAGGCCGAGTCCCGGCGCGGCACCCTCATCGTCGAGTCGTTCGTCACCGGCCGCGACTACCGCTGCCTCATCGTCGGCGGGCACATGGTCGCCATCGCCGAGCGCGTCCCGGCGCACGTCGTCGGCGACGGGGAGCACACGGTCGCCGAGCTGGTCGAGCAGACCAACGCCGACCCCCGCCGCGGGGTCGGTCACGAGAAGGTGCTGACGAAGATCAAGGTCGACGCCGCCGCCGAGGAGGTGCTCGCCGACCAGGGCCACTCGCTCACCTCGGTGCCCGCCGCCGGCGAGATGGTCAAGCTGGCGCTCACCGGCAACATGTCGACCGGCGGCATCTCCATCGACCGCACCTTCGACGCCCACCCGGACAACGTCGAGATCGCCGAGGAGGCCGCGCGGGTCGTCGGGCTCGACGTCGCCGGGATCGACTTCATCGCGCCCGACATCGCCTCGCCGGTGCGCGAGACCGGCGGCGCGATCTGCGAGGTCAACGCGGCGCCGGGTTTCCGGATGCACACGCACCCGACGGTCGGCGTGCCGCAGTTCGTCGCCAAGCCGGTCGTCGACCTGCTCTTCCCGCCGGGCGCGCCGTCGCGCGTGCCGATCGTCGCCGTCACCGGCACCAACGGCAAGACGACGACGTCGCGGATGATCGCGCACATCTTCAAGGGCCTCGGCCGCAAGGTCGGGATGACCTCGACCGACGGCGTCGTCATCGACGAGCGGCTCGTCATCAAGGCCGACGCGTCCGGACCGAAGTCGGCGCGGATGGTCCTGCAGAACCCGCGGGTCGACTTCGCGGTCATGGAGGTCGCCCGCGGCGGCATCATCCGCGAGGGGCTCGGCTACGACCGCAACGACGTCGCCGTCGTGACCAACGTCGCCGCCGACCACCTCGGCCTGCGCGGCGTCGACACCCTCGAGCAGCTCGCCGAGGTCAAGGCGGTCATCGTCGAGGCCGTCCCGCGCCACGGCTTCGCCGTCCTCAACGCCGACGACCCGCTCGTGCGCGAGATGCGCCGACGCTGCCGCGGCGACGTCGTCTGGTTCTCGCTCGAGGCTCCGGGCAGCGAGCCGCGCGAGTTCATCGAGAAGGCGTGCCGGCGCGGCGGCCGCGCCGTCGTCCTCGAGCCGACCGATCGTGGCGAGATGATCGTCATCCGCCACGGCCGGCGCTCGATGCAGCTGGCGTGGACGCACCTGCTGCCCAGCACCTTCGGCGGGACGGCGCGCTTCAACGTCGCCAACGCCCTCGCGGCCACCGGTGCCGCGTTCGCGGCCGGCGCGCCGCTGCACGACATCCGGCAGGGCCTGCGGACCTTCACGACGAACTACTACCTGTCGCCGGGGCGGATGAACCAGGTCCAGGTCGGCGGGGTCGAGGTCTTCATCGACTACTGCCACAACGCCGCCGGCATGCGCGCGCTCGGCGGCTTCGTCGACGCCTACGCCGAGCAGCAGCAGGGCCGCACCGAGCAGCGGATGTCGCGGATCGGGATGATCGGTGCCGCCGGCGACCGCCGCGACGACGACCTGCGCGAGCTCGGCGAGGTCGCGGCGCAGCACTTCGACGTCGTCGTCGTCCGCGAGGACGAGCGGCTGCGCGGCCGCCCCGCGGGCGAGAGCGCGACGCTCATCGCCGAGGGCGTCCGGTCGGCGATGGCTTCCGGGGCCCGGTGCCGCCAGGTCGAGGTCGTCCTCGACGAGCTGACCGCCGTCGCGCACGTCATGGCCCGCGCCAACGCCGGCGACCTCGTCATGCTCTGCGTCGACCAGCACGCGACGGTCCTCGGCGAGCTGGAGACCCGGACGTCGTGGGCGCAGGCCGGCTCGCACGCCGGCGACCTCGTCGGCGACCCCGACCTCGACCCGACCGAGCTGTCGCAGACCGCGACCGCCGAGGGCACCGAGGCCGAGGAGGAGGCCATCGGCAGCTCCGCGTCCGCGGAGGACGGGGCCGAGGCTCCCAGCGCGGACGGGGCGGACGCGGTCCAGGTCGTCGACGAGCCGCTGCCCAGCGACGACAAGAAGGCCCGCAGGGCCGCGGAGCCCGACCGCGCGCCCGGGGTCGTGTGAGGCGGGGGTGAGCGACGCGGCGCCGTACGACGTCGCGGCGGTCGCCGCCCTCGACGACGAGGTCGTCGACGAGCGGTCCAAGGCGATACCGCCGTCGCTGTGGGGGCTGACGGTCGCGCAGGTGCGCGAGCGACGACCGCGGCTCGCCGAGCTGTCGACGCCGGTGCTCACCCTCGACCGGGGTGCGCTGACCGCGAACCGGGACGCGGTCGCCGCCTGGTGCGCCGAGCGCGGGCTGGGGCTGGCGCCGCACGGCAAGACGACGATGGCGCCGCGGCTGTGGGCCGAGCAGCTCGACGCGGGCGCCTGGGGGATCACCGTCGCCACGGGCGCCCAGCTGGCCGTGGCGCGCCGGTTCGGGGTACGGCGCGTCCTCGTCGCCAACGAGCTGCTCTCCCCCGGCACGCTGCGCTGGCTGGCCGACGACCTCGCGGCGCACCCGGACGTCGAGGTCGTCGTCTGGGTCGACTCTCTCGAGGCGGTCGCGCTGATGGAGGACGCCCTCGCAGGGGCCCGTGGCCCGACGGTGCTCGTCGAGCTCGGGCGGGCCGGTGCGCGCACCGGGGCGCGGGACCTCGAGACGGCGGTCGCCGTCGCGCGGGCGCTGGTCGCGAGCCCGGTGCTGCGCCTCGGCGGCGTCGGCGGGTACGAGGGCGTCGTCGCGTCGGGGGCGGGCGCCGACGACCTCGCCGCGGTGCGCGCTTACGTCGAGGACCTGCGGGCCCTGCACGAGCGCCTCGACGCCGAGCAGGCGTACGACGCCCTGCGGGCCGGCGGCCGCCGGCCGCTCGTCACCTGCGGCGGCAGCGCCTACCCCGACGTCGTCGCCGAGGTCCTCGCCCCGCTCGCCCCGTCCGGTGCGGACGTGGTCCTGCGCAGCGGCGCGTCGCTCGTCCACGACGACGGCCACTACGAGGGGCTGTCGCCGTTCGGCGGGGACGCGCGCGGAGAGGGTCCCCGGCTGCGGGCGGCGATGCACGCGTGGGCGCGGGTGCTGTCCCAGCCCGAGCCGGGCCTCGCCCTCGCCGACGCGGGCAAGCGCGACGTGCCGTTCGACCTCGGCCTGCCGACGGTGCAACGGCGTCGCGCGCGACCCGACGAGCCGGTGGGCGATCAGGGCGTCGTACGGCTGGAAGGGGTGGCGGTGACCGCCCTGGCCGACCAGCACGCGTTCCTGCGCTGGGACGCCGGGACCCCCGCCCCGGTGCGCGTCGGCGACGTCGTCCGGCTCGGCCTGTCCCACCCGTGCACGGCCTTCGACCGCTGGTCGCTCATCCCGGTCGTCGACGACGCCGACGCCGCCGACCCCGTCGTCGTCGACCTCGTCCGCACGCTGTTCTGAGCGACCCGAATCGGATTCGGCCCACTCGGCTCGGGTCACGACCCGAGCCAGGCGCCTCGAATCCGATTCGGGTGAGTCCGAGCCGAGCGATCCGAATCGGATCCGGCCCACTCGGCTCGGGTCACGACCCGAGCCAGGCGCACCGAATCCGATTCGCGGGGGTCAGCCTTCGCGCAGGGCCTCGGCCTGGGCGCGGACGGCGGCCCGGTACGACGTCGCGTCCTCGTCGGCGGCGTGGTCGAGCAGGGCGTCGAGCAGGTCGGCGACGGCCTCGCGCTCCCGGCCGGCGTCGGCGAGGACGAGCCCGCGCAGCGCGGCCGCGGCGACGCTGCCCGGGTGGGTGGTCGACACCTCGTCGAGCAGGTCGAGGGCCTCGTCGAGGCGGCCGAGGGTGCGCACACCCGCGGCGGCGCGCAGCTGCGCACGGTGCCGGAAGGGCTCGCGCAGACCCCGGGCGACGGTCGCGACGTGCAGCTCGACCGCCTCCGAGTCCTCGCCCGCCTCGCTCAGCGCGCAGGCCAGCTCGTAGGCCAGCCGCAGGTCGCGCGGACGGTCGCCCACGAGCGCCCGGAACCGCGAGACCCGCTCGGCCGCGTCGTCCAGCGCCCACAGCTCGGCGATCTCGGCGTCGAGCTCGTGCCCGCCGCGGGCCTCGACGACCTTGCGGCGGATCGTCCGCGGGTCGTCGGACGAGCCGCCGAGCTCGACCAGCCGGGCCGCGCACCGGGGGCGCTCGTCGTGCGCCATGTAGGCGACGACGTCGCCGGGACGGGCGGCGTCGAGCAGGGCCTCGAGCCCGCCCAGCTCGGTCTCGTACGTCTCGACGTCGACCGTGCCGACCCGGGCCAGACCGGCGCGCAGGTGGCCGTCGATGTCCTCGATGGTGCGCCCGCGCAGGTACTTCGGCTTGTGCGCGATGACGACCCGGTCGGCCGACTTGCCGGCGATCTCGCCGAGCCCCTCGATGGCCTCGTCCGGCCGGTCCCCCGTCGCGCCGATCCCGACGTGGACCCGCGCCCCCGGCGTCTTGAGCCCGTGGGCCACCTCGAGCAGCGCCTCGAGGCCGGCCTCGTTGTGGGCCATGTCGAGGATGACCGTGGCGGTCCCCCGCTCGGCGGCGGCCGCGTCGTCCGCCCCGACCGGCACGGAGTACGTGTTGAGCCGGCCCTCGTTGAGCACCGGGTCGGGCGCGAAGGACTTCAGCCCCTCGACGACGGCGGAGCGCGGCATCCCCAGCCCGAGCGCCGCCGCGGCGCCGGCCAGGGCGTTGGCGATGTTGAACCGCGACAGCCCCGACAGCGTGACGGGCACGTCGACGACCCGGGCCAGCCGGTCGGGGTCCTTGCCCCGCGAGAGGACGACGATCTCGCCGTCGAGCAGGGTCACCCCGCGGCCCCCGGCGTCGAGCGACTCGCGCAGCGCCGGCGAGTCCGGGTCGAGGCTGAACGCCCACGGCCGGGCCCGGATCCGGTGCCGCATGGCCCACACGCGCGGGTCGTCGCCGTTGAGCACGACCCACCCGTCGGGCTTGGTCACCGTCGTGACGATGGCCTTGACCTCGGCGAGCTGGTCGAGCGTGTCGATGCCCTGCAGACCCAGGTGGTCGGCGGTGACGTTGGTGACGACGCTGACGTCGTTGCTCGCGACGCCCATGCCACGCAGCAGCATCCCGCCGCGCGCGGTCTCCAGGACCCCGATCTCCAGGCCCGGGGTGGCGAGCACGGCCCGCGCGCCGCTCGGTCCGGAGTAGTCGCCCGCCTCGATCGTCTCGCCCATGACGACGACGCCGGAGGTCGAGCTCCACGCGGTGACGAACCCCGCGGTCATGCTGATGTGGGCGACGAGCCGCGTCGTCGTCGTCTTGCCGTTGGTGCCGGTGATCGACACGACCGGCACCTGGGGGACGACGACCTGGCTGGCGGGCCCGGGGTCGGTCTCGCGGACCCGCTCCGCGGCCGCCTCGAGGACGTCCTCGACGTCGGCGGCGTCCACGGGGTCCTGCGCGTGCACCTCGAGCAGCCCCTCGAGCACCGGCCCGAGCTCCTCGCCGGTCGCCCGGCCCCACTCGCGGTGCCGCCACGGGATGGCCACGACGACCTCGTCGACGCCTCGCCCGGTCCGCGTCCGTACGGCGATCCGCTGCACCCCGACCAGCGTGGCCAGCCGCCGCGTCACGTGCGCGGCGAAGCGCATGACGAAGCGCTGGCGCTGCGCCGTCCCCGGCTTGCCCGGGCTCGACGCGCCGAGCCCGACGAGCCGGGCCAGCTCCGTGGCCGCCTTGCGGTCGAGCGCGAGGTACCCCGGCAGCCGGAGGCTGACCTTGACGGCCGGCCGGGTGAAGTAGAGGTTCGGCCCGTCGAGCACCCGGACCTCGGCGACGGTGACGCCGCCGGCCCGCTCGCTCTCCGGGGTCTGCGGGGTCTGCGGGGTCGTGCTCACTGGCCCATCGCGTGCACGCCGCCGTCGACGTGGACGATCTCGCCCGTCGTCGCCGGGAACCAGTCGCTGAGCAGCGCGACGCAGGCGCGGGCGGCCGGCACCGGGTCGGTGAGGTCCCAGCCCAGGGGGGCGCGGTCGCCCCACACCTTCTCGAACTGGTCGAAGCCGGGGATCGACTTGGCCGCCGTCGTGCGGATCGGGCCGGCCGAGACGAGGTTGGAGCGGATGCCCTTGGCGCCGAGGTCGCGGGCCAGGTAGCGGTTGGTCGCCTCGAAGGCGGCCTTGGCCACGCCCATCCAGTCGTAGACCGGCCAGGCGAACTTCGCGTCGAAGGTCAGGCCGACGACGCTGCCGCCGGGGGACATCATCGGCAGCGCCGCGGCCGCGAGGCCCTTGAGCGAGTAGGCCGAGATCTGCACCGCGGTGGACACGTCGTCCCAGGTGCCCTCCATGAAGTTGAACGCGCCCGGCGGGGCGAACCCGATGGAGTGCACGACGCCGTCGAGGCCGTCGACGTGCTCGCGCAGCCGGTCGGTGAGGCTGTCGAGGTGCGCCTGGTCGCTGACGTCGAGCTCGACGACCGGCGGGGTCGTCGGCAGCCGCTTGGCGATCGTCGAGGTGATCTTCATCGTCCGCCCGAAGGAGGTCAGCACGACCTGCGCGCCCTCCTCCTGGGCGATCTTCGCGATGTGGAAGGCGATCGAGGTGTCCATGAGGACACCGGTCACGAGCAGGCGCTTGCCCTCGAGGATTCCCATGGTGCTGCCCTTCTGGCGGGGTGGGGTGGGACGGGTGCGGGGGGTGGAGGTGGGGTCGTCGTACGGGCTGGTCGTGTCTCAGTGGCCCATGCCGAGACCGCCGTCGACCGGCACGACGGCGCCGGTGACGTAGCCCGCGGCGGGGCTCGCGAGGAAGCGGACCACCCCGGCGACCTCCTCGACCTGCGCGAAACGGCGCATCGGGATGGTCGCGACGTACCCGTCGCGCACGTCCTGCGACAGCGCGGCCGTCATGTCGGTCTCGATGAAGCCGGGGGCCACGACGTTGGCCGTGATGCCGCGGCCGCCGAGCTCGCGGGCGACCGAGCGGGCCAGGCCGACGAGGCCGGCCTTGCTGGCCGAGTAGTTGGCCTGCCCGGGCGCCCCGGTCAGCCCGGAGACGCTGCTGATGAAGATCAGCCGGCCCTTGCGGGCGCGGATCATGCCCTTGGTGGCGCGGCGGGCGCAGCGGAAGGCGCCGGCGAGGTTGGCCTGCAGGACGGCGTCGAAGTCGTCGTCGCTCATCCGCATGAGCAGGCCGTCGCGGGTGATGCCGGCGTTGGCGACGAGCACCTCGACCGGGCCGCCGAGCAGCTGCTCGGCCTCGTCGAACGCGGCGTCGACCGAGGCCGTGTCGGTCACCTCGCAGCGCACGCCCTGCAGGCCCTCCGGGGGCTCGCCCGAGCGGTAGGTGACGACGACGTCGTCACCGGCGTCCGCGAACGCGCGGGCGATGGCCAGGCCGATGCCGCGGTTGCCGCCCGTGACGAGGACCCGCTGCGGGGTCGGGCTGCTCGCGGTGTCGGACATGGCGGGCTCGCTCTCGGTCGGGTCGGGTGGATCGGGGGGTTTGGGTGGGGTCGGCGGGGTGCGCGGCCCGTGGTCCGGACGGCGACGAACCTAGCCGACTACCCCGCGGTACGACGACTCGCGGCGTGACCGGGGCCACGCCTGCGGCCTGCCGTCCCACGGGGGCGGGTGTCGGACCCCCGACGTAGGCTGGCAGGGTGACCAGCAGCCCGACACCCACCCCCGGGACGCACGGGTCGCAGGGGTCCCACGGGTCCCCGCACGTGCTCCACGGGGCCCCTCACCAGCCCGTCCAGTCGGTGACCGACGTGCCGTCCTCCCCCGGTGCGGACCGCGCCGACCGGGCCCGGCGCTACCTCACCGCCATGGGTCTGCGCGGCCTGTGCTTCGTCGGCGCCATCCTCACCTCCGGGTGGCTGCGCTGGACCTTCGTCGCCGGGGCCGTCGTCCTGCCCTACATCGCGGTGGTCCTCGCCAACGCGGTCGGCCCCGGCAAGAACGCCACCGGCCGGACGACCGTCGACCCGCGCAGAACGCAGCCGCAGGCCCTGACCGGCACGGTGGTCGAGGATCCCCTGCCGGGCGAGCAGGTGCGCGACGCCGAGCACCGGTGACGCCCGAGCTGCTCTGCAGCGCCAAGGGGTGCCGGCAGCACGCGACCACCGGCCTGCGGTGGAACAACCCGCGGCTGCACGACGCCGACCGCCGCAAGGTCTGGCTCGCGTGCGACGAGCACGTCGGCTCGCTGTCGGACTTCCTGTCGATGCGCGGTTTCCTGCGCGACGCCGTCCCCGTCGGCGAGCTCGAGCCCGCCGACGGGTGACGTCGGCCTGACCTGACGTCGGCCTGACGACCGGGTCTCAGCCGCCGATCGACGACATCGGCCGGTCGGGCTGGACGAAGTCCGGCTCGCCGATGCCGTGACCCCGTGCCTTGCGCCACATCTCCCCGCGGATCAGCCCGGCGAGCTCCTCGTCGCTCGCGCCGTCGCGCAGCGGTCCGCGCAGGTCGGTCTCGCGGTGGCTGAAGAGGCAGTTGCGCACCTGGCCGTCGGCGGTGAGCCGGGTCCGGTCGCACGAGCCGCAGAACGGCTCGGAGACGCTGGCGATGATCCCGACCGTCGCGGGACCGCCGTCGACGAGGAACCGCTCGGCCGGGGCGCTGCCGCGCTCGCGGTCCGGCAGCGGCGTGAGGGTGTAGCGCTCGGACAGCCGCTCCCGCAGCTCCTGCGCGGAGATCATCTCGGTCCGGTCCCAGCCGTGCTGGGCGTCGAGCGGCATCTGCTCGATGAACCGCAGCTCGTAGCCGCGGTCGAGGCACCAGCCGAGGACGTCGGCGACGACGTGGTCGTTGACCCCGCGCATCGCGACGGCGTTGACCTTGACGGGCGTCAGGCCCGCCTCGGCCGCGGCGGCCAGACCCTTCTCGACGTCGTCGAGGCGGTCGCGGCGGGTGAGCCGCCGGAACACCTCCGGGTCGATGGTGTCGAGGCTGACGTTGACCCGGTCCAGCCCGGCCTCGGCCAGCGGCTGCGCGAGCCGGGCCAGCCCGATGCCGTTGGTCGTCATCGCGACCTGGGGCCGCGGCGTCAGGGCGGTGATCCCGGCGACGACGTCGACGATGGTGCGCCGCAGCAGCGGCTCGCCGCCGGTCAGCCGCACCTGGCGCACCCCGAGGCCGACGAAGACCCCGACGAGGCGCAGCAGCTCCTCGTCGGTGAGCATCTCGTCCTTGGGCATCCACGGCAGGCCCTCGGCGGGCATGCAGTAGGTGCAGCGCAGGTTGCACCGGTCCGTGACCGACACCCGCAGGTCCCGTGCCACCCGCCCGAAGGTGTCGACCAGCTGTGTCATACCCCCCAACCTACGGCACGTGGCCGCACGGCCCGGGGCGATCGCGCCCCACGGGGTCGCGTACCGTCGAAGGGTGGTCCGCACGCTGGTCTCCCCGCGCTGGCTGCTCGGCCTGCTCGTGGCCGTGCTGTTCGCGGTGGCCTGCGTGTTCCTCGGCCGCTGGCAGTGGGGCAAGTACGAGGACAAGCAGACCCGCGCGACGACCGTGCACACCCACTACGCGGCGACGCCGGTGCCGCTCGCCGCGGTGGCCGGGCGGCTGCCGCCCACCGCGACCACGGAGTGGACCCGGGTCACCGCCACGGGCTCGTACGACGTCGCCCCGGTGCTCTACGTGCGCAACCGCGCCCTCAGCGACAACCCCGGCTTCGAGCTGCTGTCGGCGTTCACCACGAGCGTCGACGGCAGGCCGCTGCGCCTGCTCGTCGACCGCGGCTGGGTGGCCAGCGGCGACACCGCCGCCGACCTGCCGACCGCTCCACCGCCGCCGACCGGCACGGTGACCGTGCAGGGCTGGCTGCGCCGGACCGAGCCGTCGCTCGGCAAGGACCTGCCCCGCGACCAGCTGGCGAGCATCGCGCTGCCCGACGCGCAGCGCTCGCTCGGCGGGGCCGACCTCGCGCCGACGTACCTGCAGCTGGAGAGCGAGCGGACGCCCGCCGGGGCGACGCCGCCGCGGCCCACCCCGCTGGAGGCCCCGGACACCGACCTCGGCCCGAACCAGGCCTACGCCTTCCAGTGGTGGCTCTTCTCCGTGTTCGGCTTCGTGTTCTACGGCTACCGGATCCGGCTGTGGCGCCAGGAGCGCGACGCCCTCGCGGCGGAGGGCGCGCCCGTGAAGGTCGCCACCGGCGAGCGCGAGCTGGTTCCCGCCGCCGCGCCGCGCAAGCCCAGGAAGGTGCGGATCTGGGACGAGGAGGACGGCTAGCGCGCCGGCTCGCGGGCGATCTCGTCGGCCCGGGCCGCCACGAGGTCGCGCACGACGTCGTCGGGCAGCGGCGCCTGGGCGGAGAAGCGCACCGTGCCGGTGGAGCGCGACCAGCCGGTCAGCCGGTCGGCCACCGCCGAGATGGCCTCGGGGCTGAACGGGAAGAGGCTGAGGTGCCCCTTGGCGGCCAGCACGCCCACGAGCGGGCGCCCGTCGAGCTTGAGGACGGGGATGCCGTAGCTGCGGCCCTCGACCGCCGTCGGCGCGACCTCGCGGGCCAGGTCGACGACGTGCCGCAGGGCTGACGCGTCGGCCTCCTCGAGCCCCGCGACGTAGGCCTCCACCTCGTCCATACGGGCACGCTAGACGCGTCAGGTCACGGAGCGGTCACGATCCCCTGGGGGTCGGCGAACTGGGTCTCGTGGAGGTCCGCGTAGAGCCCGCCGCGGGCCAGGAGCTCGGCGTGCGTGCCGCGCTCGACGATCCGCCCGCCGTCGACGACGAGGATCTGGTCGGCGCCGCGGACGGTGGAGAGGCGGTGGGCGATGACGAGCGCCGTCCGGCCGTCGAGGGCGGCGTCGAGCGCGCGCTGGACGGCCGCCTCGGACTCCGAGTCCAGGTGGGCGGTCGCCTCGTCGAGGACGACGACGCGCGGTCCGCGCAGCAGCAGGCGGGCGATGGCCAGGCGCTGCTTCTCGCCGCCCGAGAGGCGGTGGCCGCGGTCGCCGACGACGGTGTCCAGGCCCTCGGGCAGGGCGTCGACGAGCGCGAGCACGTGCGCCGAACGCAGGGCGTCGCGCATCTGCGCCTCGGTGGCGTCGGGGCGGACGTAGGCGAGGTTGGCGCGGATGGTGTCGTGGAAGAGGTGCGCCTCCTGGGTGACGACCCCCACGGCCTCGCGCAGGTCGGTCGAGGGGACCTCGCGCAGGTCGACCCCGCCGAGCCGGACGGCACCGCCGGTCGGGTCGTAGAGCCGCGCGACGAGCGAGGTGATCGTCGTCTTGCCCGCGCCGCTCGGGCCCACGAGGGCGACGAGCTCGCCCGGCCGGGCGGTGAACGAGACGCCCCGCAGGACGGTGGAGCCCGCCGCCCGGTCACCGGTGCCGATCGCCTCGAGCGAGGCGAGCGAGACCTCGTCCGCCCCGGGGTAGCGGAAGGACACGTCGTCCAGCTCGACACCGAGCGCGCCCGCCGGCAGCGGCCGCGGGTGCTCGGGCTCCTTGACCAGCGGCGGGAGGTCGAGCACCTCGAAGACCCGGGAGAACGAGACGAGGGCCGTCATGATGTCGACCCGCACGTTCGACAGCGCGGTGAGCGGCGCGTAGAGCCGGGCCAGCAGGGCCGCGAGCGCGAGCAGCGTCCCGACGGTGAGCCCGCCGGAGACGGCCATCACGCCGCCGAACCCGTAGACCATCGCGGTGGCCAGCGACGCCACGAGCGAGAGGCCGACGAGGAAGAAGGTCCGGTTGATGGCGATGGCGACGCCGGCGTCGCGGACGGCGGAGGCGCGCACGGCGTACTCCTCGTCCTCGCGGCGGGGGTTGCCGAAGAGCTTGACGAGCAGGGCGCCGGCGACGTTGAAGCGCTCGGTCATCCGGGTGCCCATGTCGGCGTTGAGGGTCATCTGCTGGTAGGACAAGTCGGCCAGCCGGTGCCCCATGAGCTTGGCCGGCACGAGGAAGAACGGGACGAGCAGCAGCGCGCCCAGGGTCAGCTGCCACGACAGGCTGAGCATGGCGCCGACGATGAGGACGAGGCTCACCGCGTTGCTCACCACCGACGACAGCACGGTGGTGAACGCGGCCTGCGCCCCGACGACGTCGGTGTTGAGCCGGCTGACCAGCGAGCCCGTCTGCGCGCGGGTGAAGAAGGCGATCGGCTGGCGCAGGACGTGCGCGAAGACCTCGGCCCGCAGGTCGTAGATGAGCCCCTCGCCGATCCGCGCTGAGTACCACCGCTGCCAGACCGTGAGGCCGGCGTCGACGAGCGCGAGCAGCCCCACGAGCAGCGAGAGCCGCACGACGACGCCGCTGTCCTTCGGGGTGACCCCGAGGTCGACGATGTCACGCAGCAGGAGCGGGGTCGCGACGAGGACGACGGCGTCGGCGACGACGAGGACGAGGAAGGCCAGCAGCGAGCGGGTGTACGGCGTCGCGTAGCCCAGCACCCGCCGCCCCGTCCCGGGCGGCAGCGCCTGCTTCTTCACCGAGGAGTCGGACGACAGCGAGCGCATCATCATCCAGCCGGCGTGCTGGCTCATCGGGTCCCCTGCTCGGACGGGGTGGGGTTCGGCGTCACCTGGTGCTCAGCGTCACGGCGCGGCACCGCTATTCCGACCCGGATCCCGGACCGGCACCCGGGCCGGACGGGCCGGCACCACGGGCCATCGCCCCGAGCAGCCGGGCGTTGGTGCGCCGCTCGAGCGCCTGCTGGTCCTCGGGCGCCGCGTCGACGGCGTGCCGCAGCAGCGGCTTGAGCTCGCGCAGCGCCGCCGCGGGGGCGGCCAGCAACGCGCCCACGACCTGCTCGACGGCGGCGTCGAGCCCGCCGGCGGGGGCGATGACGTTGGCCAGGCCGAGCGCGTGGGCCTCCTCGGCGCCGACGTACCGGCCCGTCGCGCAGATCTCCAGGGCGTGGGCGTAGCCGACGAGGTGCACGAGCGGCGACGTGCCGGCGAGGTCGGGGACCATGCCGAGGGCGGTCTCGCGCATCGCGAGCTGCACGTCGTCGGCGACGACCCGCAGGTCGGCGGCGAGGGCGAGCTGGAAGCCGCCGCCGATGGCGTGCCCCTGGACGGCGGCGACGACGACCGCGGGCAGCCGCGACCAGGCGGTGAAGCCGGCCTGGTACTGCTCGATCATCGCCTCGGCCGCCTCCTGCCCGGAGCCGGCGACGGCGAGCATGTCGTCCTCGCCCTCGAGCCCGCCGGGGGTCAGCAGCGCGCGGTGCAGGCCGGCGCAGAACGAGCGTCCCTCCCCGCGCAGCACGACGACGCGGACGTCGTCCGGGGTCTGCTCCGCGACCTGGGCCAGCGCGCGCCACAGGCTCGGGGTCATCGCGTTGCGCTCGGCGGGGTTGGCCAGCGTGACGGTCCGGACGACCCCGCCCGGTCCGCCGCGCTCGACGCGCAGCCAGGGGTGCGGGGACGCCGCCTCGGTGCTCACCTCGCGAGATTACAAGTCCGCGGCTGGACACCCGCCGGCGGACTAATTAACGTGTCGTTCAGTTTCCGGGTCGTGCCGACCCCCGACCCCGAGGAGAGCGCGGATGACCGCCGACGAGACGCCGTACGGCGAGCTGGTCGCCCGCCTCGACCTGCCGACCAAGGTGCGGCTGCTCACCGGGGCGACGATGTTCACCCTCGCCGGGGAGCCGCGGATCGGGCTGGAGCCGATGGCCTTCTCCGACGGGCCGACGGGGGTGCGCGGGCTGACGTTCACCGGCGGCGAGGCCGTCGCGCTCTTCCCCAACGCGACGCTGCTGGCGTCGGCGTGGGACGAGGACGCGGCGCAGGAGGTCGGCGGCATCGTCGCCGACGAGGCGCTGCGCCAGCACATCCACGTCGTCCTCGGCCCCACCGTCAACCTGCACCGCAGCCCGCTCGGCGGCCGGCTCTTCGAGGCGTACTCCGAGGACCCGCTGCTCACCGGGCGGATCGCCGCCGGCTACGTGCGCGGGCTGCAGGCCCGCGGCGTCGGCGCCTGCCCCAAGCACCTGGTCGCCAACGAGGCGGAGACGCAGCGGCACACCGTCGACGACCGGCTCGGCGAGCGGGTGCTGCGCGAGCTCTACCTGCTGCCCTTCGAGCTCGCCCACGAGGCGCACCCCTGGACGCTCATGGCGGCGTACAACCTCGTCGACGGCGTGCCGGCCACCGAGCAGCACCACGTCGTCGAGGACGTCGTCAAGGGCGAGTGGGGCTGGGACGGCCTGCTCATGAGCGACTGGTTCGCCACGACGAGCACCGCCGCGTCGGCCAACGGCGGTCTCGACCTCGTCATGCCCGGTCCCGACGGGCCCTGGGGCGACGCGCTCGTCGCCGCCGTCGAGGCGGGCGAGGTCGGCGAGGAGGTCGTCGACGAGCACCTCGTCCGGCTGCTGAGGCTGGCCGACCGGGTCGGCGCGCTGGGCACCCCGCGCACCTGGCCGAGCGACGTCGAGCAGCCCGACTCCCCCGTCCGCCGCGAGCAGCTGACCCGGCTCGCCGCCGCCGGGATGACCGTGCTGACCAACGACGGCACCCTCCCGCTCGCGGAGGGTGCGACCGTCGCCCTCGTCGGGCGCCCGGCCCTCGACACCGTGACGATGGGCGGCGGCTCGGCGCAGGTCAACCCGCCGTACTCCGTCGACATCGCCGACGGCCTGTCCGCCGTGCTCGGCGACCGGCTCACCGTCGTCGACGGCGTCCCCGTCCGCGCCCGCGCGGTCCCCGCGAGCCGGGACGTCACCCACCCGGGAACCGGCGAGCCCGGCGTCCAGGTCGTCGTCGAGGACTCCTACGGCCGCGTGCTCGACGACCGCCACCTGCCGGTCGCGCAGCTCATGGTCGGGTTCGACGACGACTACGGCGACGACGTGGCGCTCGTCCGCTTCCGCGCCCGCACGTCGCTGACCGGCGACGTCGTCGTGGGGGCCCTCGGCCTGGGGCGCTGGGAGGTCACCGCCGGCGGCACGACGACGACCGACGAGCTGGCCGCGCTCGGCGACGACCCGGGCGAGGGCGTGCTCAACGCGCCGACGACCACCACGACGGTGACCCTGCCCGAGGGCGGCGCGCTCGTCGAGGCGGTCTCCCGGCCGCCGTCCGGATCGGTCGGTGTCTCCGGCGCCCGGCTGCTCGGCCTCGTGCTCGAGCCCGCCCCGCGCTCGAGCGACGAGGTCCTCGCCGAGGCGGCCCGCGCCGCCGCCGCGGCCGACGTCGCGGTGGTGGTCGTCGGGCTGACGCCCGAGCAGGAGACCGAGGCGATGGACAAGACCACGCTGGCGCTGCCCGGGGAGCAGGACGCGATGGTGCGCGCGGTCGCCGCCGCGGCGCGCCGTACGGTCGTCGTCGTCAACGCCGCGACCCCGGTGCTCATGCCGTGGCAGGGCGACGTCGACGCCGTCCTCGTCGCCGGGCTGCCGGGCCAGGAGGGCGGGCACGCCGTCGCGGCCGTGCTCACCGGCGCGCAGGAGCCCACCGGGCGGCTCGTCACGTCGTACCCCGCCGCCGACGGCGCCAGCCCGGCCTGGTCGGTCACCCCGGTCGACGGGGTGCTGGAGTACACCGAGGGCACCTTCGTCGGCTACCGCGGGTACGACGCCGGCCGGGCGCCGGCGCCGCTGTTCTGGTTCGGCCACGGCCTCGGCTACGCGACCTGGGCGTACGGCGCCGCCTCGGCCCGCCGGGAGGGGGCCGACGGCGGGTGGCGGGTCTCCGTCGAGGTGACCAACACCGGCGGGCGCCGCTCGCGCGAGGTCGTCCAGGCCTACCTGCGCCCCGCCGAGGCGGACCAGCCGGTGCGGCTCGTCGGGTGGACGGCCGTCGTGCTCGACCCCGGCGCGTCGGCGCGGGTCGAGGTCGCCTGCGACGAGCGGCTGTGGCGCCGGTGGGACGAGGCGGCGGGCCGGTGGGCGCGGCTGGCCGACGGCGGCGAGCTGCTGCTGGCCCGCGGCCTCGGGGACGTCCGGGCGCGCATCGCGCTCGGGTGAGTCGGCCGGCACGTCGATGACGGCCGACGGCAGGACGGGGCGCGGCCCCGGACGGCCTCGCGGGTCCCGCTCGGGGGCGACCCGCGAGGCCGTCGTCCGTGCTGCGTTCGCGGCCTTCGCCGAGGGCGGCTTCCGCGGCACGTCGGTGGCGCAGGTCGGCGAGCGGGTCGGCCTCAGCGCCGCCGGGGTGCTGCACCACGTCGGCTCCAAGGAGGCGCTGCTCGCCGAGGTGCTGCGGCTGCGCGGCCGCGAGGACGCGGCGGTCGCCGCCGCGGACGAGGCGGTGGGCTTCGCCGTCCTCGACCGGCTCGAGCACGTCGTGGCCCTCAACACGACCCGGCCGGGGCTGATCCGGCTCTACGTCACGCTGTCGGCCGAGGCGGTCGACCCCGAGCACCCCGCGCACGACTGGCTGCTCGAGCACCTCGAGGCGGTGCGCGAGGCGGTGTCCGGGGCGCTGCGCCGGGGGGTCGCCGCCGGGACGGTGCGTCCCGGCACGCCGGTCGACACGGTCGCGCAGCTCGTCGTCGCCGTCCTCGACGGGCTGCAGGTGCAGTGGGTGGCCGACCCCGGGTCGATCGACATGGTGCGGGCCGCGCGGACCGCGTTCGCGGCGCTGCGGGCGCCGTACGAGCTCAGCTGACGGACGCCTCGGCGGCCCGGCGCAGCAGCAGCCGGGCCAGGGCCCCGGTCTCCCCCAACGTCCCCGGCGCGACGTCGACGTCGAGGGCGCGGGCCTGCTCGACCATCCGGTCGCGCAGGATCCCGTCGGCGACCATGTAGGTCACCGCGACGACCCCGCGCACCCCGGCGGTGGCCCGCAGCCGCCGTACGGCGTCCTCGAGCGGCTCTCCGCCGCTGAGGGCGGCGGCGACCCAGGGGCCCCACCCGCGGGCCGTGCGCTCGGCGGCCGCGTCCCCGGCGGCCGTGATCGCGTCGCGGGCCGAGGACCCGCCGAGGACGAGCACGACGGCGGTGCCCGGGTCGGGCGTCGTGCCCCCGCGGGCGAGCAGCTCCTCGCAGGCGTCGAGCAGCAGCGGGTCGGGGCCGAGGGCGGCGGCGACGGCCCACCCGGCGCCGGTCGTCGAGGCGAGGGTCCGGGCGGCCTCGGGGACGTCGTCGCGCACGTGGGTGGCCGCGGTGAGCAGCAGCGGCGCGAGGACCCCGCCCGTGCCGGCGGGCAGCGCGGTGGCGACGTCGTCGACGGACGGGCCGTGGTGGTCGAGGTAGGCCAGGTGCACCGGCCGGTCCCCCGTCAGCGCGCGGACCCGGTCCGCGACCGCCTCGGCCCCCGCGGCGTGCCGCGGGTCGGGCGAGCCGTGCGCGAGGAGCACCAGCGGCGTCGGGTCGTCACCCGTCGTCGTCGTCACGGGGTGGGGCGGTGCAGGTCGCCGAGCTGGCCGCGCAGGGCGACGACGTCGCCGACGACGACGACGGCGGGGGCGCGCACCCCCTCCTCCTCGGCGACGACCGCCGCCTTCTCCAGCGTCGTCACGGTCGTGCGCTGGTCGGCGGTCCAGCCGGACTCGACGAGCGCGACGGGGGTCGACGCCGGGCGGCCGGCGGCCATGAGCGACTCGGCCGTCTCCCGCAACGCGCTGACGCCCATGAGCAGCACGAGGGTCGAGGTGACCGGGGCGTCGCGCAGGGCGGTGAGGGCCTCGTTCGCCCCCTCGTGCGCGGACGCGACGACGAACGACGCCGTGATCCCCCGGTGGGTGACCGGGATCCCCGCGGCCGCCGGGACCGACACGGCCGACGTCACGCCGGGGACGACCTCGACGGGCACGCCGTGCTCGGCGCAGAAGAGCGCCTCCTCGCCGCCGCGGCCCAGCACGAACGGGTCGCCGCCCTTGAGCCGGACGACGTCCTTGCCGGCGAGGGCGTGCTCGACGAGGAGCGCGTTGATCCGGTCCTGGGGGATGGGGTGGCGCTGCGGCTGCTTGCCGACGTCGACGACCTCGACGTCCGGCCCGAGCGCGTCGAGGACGGCCCGCGGGCCGAGCCGGTCGGTGACGACGACGTCGGCGGCGGCGAGCAGCGCCCGGCCGCGGACGGTGAGCAGTCCGGGGTCGCCGGGCCCGCCGCCGACGAGCGCGACGCGGCCGACCCGGGCCGGTTCCCCGGGGTCGACCGCGGGGCGGCGCACCCGCCGCACGGGCAGCGTGCCGGACTGCAGCCCGGCGAGGACGGCGTCGCGGACGGCCGCCGACCGGCGCGGGTCCGCCCCGCCGACCCGGTCGCCGGAGACGGCGACGACGAGCCCGTCGGCCGGGGTACCGGCGGTGCCGCGGGCGACCGCGGGGGTCCACGCGGTCGAGGCGGACGCGTCGTCGGCGCGGGTGCACCACACCGCCTCGGTCTCGCAGGCCGCGGCGACGACCGCGTCGGCCGCCCTCCCGGTGGCCGTGTGCACGAGCCAGGCCCGGGCGGGGGTGGTGAGGTCGGCGGCGTCGTACGGGCGCTGGTGCCAGGTGAGCAGCCCGGCGGCGGCGGCCTCGCGGACCGCCGGATCGGCGGTGGGCGCGACGACGTCGACCCGGGCGCCGGCGGCGACGAGCGCGAGGGCTCGCCGGGCACCGACCGGACCGGCGCCGACGACGAGGACCCGGCGCCCGGCGACGTCGAGGGTGAGCGGGTAGCCGGTGGTCACGCTCAGGTGTGCAGCCCGCACTCGGTCTTGGCGCTGCCGGCCCAGCGACCGGCGCGCTCGTCCTCACCGGGCTTGATCGCCCGGGTGCACGGCCCGCAGCCGATGGAGGCGTAGCCCTCGTGCTTGAGCGGGTTCTCGAACACGCCCTCCTCGGCGACGAACCGCTCGACGTCGTCGTGGGTCCAGGTCGCGAGCGGGTTGAGCTTGACCATCTCGCGCTTGGCGTCCCAGCCCACGACCGGGGTGTCCGCGCGCGACGGCGACTCGTCGCGGCGCAGCCCGCTCACCCACGCCTGGCGGCCGCGCAGCGCCCGCTGCAGCGGCTCGACCTTGCGCAGCGCGCAGCACAGGTCGGGGTCGCGGTCGTGCAGCCGCGGGCCGTACTCGACGTCCTGCTGCTTGACGCTGAGCAGTGGCAGGACGGTGCGCACGCGGATGGGCAGCATGACGTCGTACGCGTCGCGGGTGCCGATGGTCTCGGCGAAGTGGTAGCCGGTGTCGAGGAAGAAGACGTCGCAGCCGGGGATCGTCGTGCCGGCCAGGTGCACCATGACGGTGTCGCCCATCGAGCTGGCGACGGTGAGCGCCTCACCGAAGGTCTCGTGGGCCCAGCGCAGCGCTCGGCGCGCCATCTCGACGCGCTCCTCGTACGTCGCCGGCTCGCGGCCGGGGCCGAGGTCGCCGACCACGCGGCTGCCCTCCTCGACGAGGTCGCGCAGGGTCTCGGCGCGAGTCGCCTCGCCGGTGCGGGGGACGGTGACGGTCATCGCAGCTCCTCCTCGGGGACACGGCGGGCCCAGAGCGCGAACGACTCGCCCTCGTCGCGCTGGTCCAGGTAGCGGGTGGCCAGGCGCTCGACGTAGTCGGGCAGCTCGGCCGAGGTGACCCGCAGCTGGCGGGTCTTGCGGGCCAGCTGGGCGTCGACGCCGATGGCGCCGCCGACGTGGACCTGGAAGCCCTCGACGTCGTGGCCCTGCTCGTCGCTCATGACGATGCCCTTGAGGCCGACGTCGGCGACCTGGAAGCGGGCGCAGCTGTTGGGGCAGCCGTTGACGTGCAGCGTGAACGGCGCGTCGAAGCCGGGCAGCCGGCGCTCGAGCTCCTCGACCGTACGACGCGCGGTGGCCTTGGTCTCGACGATGGCCAGCTTGCAGAACTCGATGCCCGTGCAGGCGAGTACGCCGCGGCGGAACTCGCTCGGGTCGGCCGACAGGCCGATCTCGGCGAGGCCGGCGACGAGCTGGTCGACCGACGCCGGGTCGACGTCGAGGACGAGCAGCTTCTGCTGGGCGGTGAGCCGGACCCGACCCGAGCCGTGCTCGGTGGCGAGGTCGGCCAGGCGCCCGAGGACCGTGCCGCTGACCCGGCCGGCGACGGGCGCGACGCCGACCCAGACCCGGCCGTCCTTCTGCTTGTGCACTCCGACGTGGTCGCGGCGGCGGTCGGCGGGGTGCGCCGGCGGCGGGCCGTCGACCAGCGGGCGGCCGAGGTACTCCTCCTCGAGGACGCGGCGGAACCTCTCCGGGCCCCAGTCGGCGAGGAGGAACTTGAGGCGGGCCTTGTTCCGCAGCCGGCGGTAGCCGTGGTCGCGGAAGATCGAGACGACGCCCTTCCAGACCTCGGGCACCTCCTCGAGCGGCACCCAGGCACCGAGGCGCTGGGCGAAGATCGGGTTGGTCGACAGGCCGCCGCCGACCCAGACGTCGAAGCCGGGGCCGTGCTCGGGGTGGACGACGCCGACGAAGGAGATGTCGTTGGCCTCGTGCGCGATGTCGAGCGAGGGGTGGCCGGAGATGGCCGTCTTGAACTTGCGCGGCAGGTTGGAGAACTCGGGGTCGCCGATCCAGCGGTCGCGGATCGCCTCGAGGGCCGGGGTGCCGTCGATGATCTCGTCGGCGGCGATCCCGGCGACCGGCGAGCCGAGGATGACGCGCGGGGTGTCACCGCAGGCCTCGGTCGTCATGAGCCGGACGGCCTCGAGCCGCTCCCAGATCTCGGGGACGTCCTCGACGCGGATCCAGTGCAGCTGGATGTTCTGCCGGTCGGTGACGTCGGCGGTGTCGCGCGCGAACTGCGTGCTGACCTCGGCGATGGTGCGCAGCTGCTCGCCGGAGAGCTGGCCGCCGTCGGAGCGGATCCGGAGCATGAAGTACTCGTCGTCGAGCTCGGACGGGTCGAGCGCGGCGGTGCGGCCGCCGTCGATCCCGGGCTTGCGCTGGGTGTAGAGCCCCCACCAGCGCATGCGCCCCCGCAGGTCCTCGTCGGTGATCGAGGTGAAGCCGTCGCGGCTGTACTCCTCGATGATCCGCTGGCGGACGTTGAGGCCGTCGTCCTCCTGCTTGAACGCCTCGTTGGCGTTGAGCGGGGTGCGGTCGCCGTCGGCCCACGCACCGGTGGGCTGCGGCGCGCGGGTGCGCGTGCGGGGAGGGGAGGCCGTCACCGTGTCAGTGTGCGGCTGGGAGGGACCGTCTGTCATAACGGTCCATTATCCGAAACAGTGTGTCGCGTTATGCACGGGGGTCGACGACGGTGGCGGGCGGGGCGGTGGTGTGGTGGGGCGCCCTGCCGTGGTGCGAGGGGGCTAGCGACGCAGGTCGACGACCGTCATCCCCGGCCCCTGCGCCGGCGCGCTCATCGCGACGAGCGCGTCCGGGGCGTCCGCGAGCGGGACGACCCGACCGACGAGCAGCCCCGGGTCGAGCCGGCCGGCCGCGACGCGGCGCAGCATCCCCGGGTAGTCGGCCGCCGCCATCCCGTGCGAGCCGTGCACCGACAGCTCGTGCGCGACGACCCGGTCCATCGGCAGCGGCGGGGTCGCGTCGGCGCCGAAGAGCAGCCCGACCTGGACGTGCCGGCCGCGGCGGCGCAGCGAGCGGACCGAGGCGGTGGCCGTCGCGGCCGAGCCGACGGCGTCGACCCCGACGTGCGCTCCCCCGCCGGTCACCTCGGTGACGACCTGCGCGACGTCGCCGGCGGCCGGGTCGACGGCCTGCTCGGCGCCGAGCTCGAGGGCCCGCTCGCGGGCGGCGGGCGACGGGTCGACGACGACGGTGCGGGCGCCCAGCGCCCGCGCGACGAGCACCGCGGCCAGACCGACGCCACCGGCGCCGTGCACCGCCAGCCACTGCCCCTCGCCCAGCCCGCCGTGCGCGGTCAGGGCCCGGTACGACGTCGCGAACCGGCACCCCAGCGACGCGGCGGTGACCGCGTCGAGGTCGTCCGGCAGCGCCACGAGGTTGGTGTCGGCCGCGTGCAGGACCACGCGGTCGGCGTACGAGCCCCAGTGGGTGAACCCGGGCTGGGTCTGGTCGGGGCAGACCTGCGCGTCGCCGGCGCGACAGTAGGCGCACACGCCGCACCCGCAGACGAAGGGGACGGTGACCCGGTCCCCGACCCGCCAGCCGGTCACGCCCGAGCCGACCTCGGCGACCGTGCCGGCCAGCTCGTGGCCGGGTACGTGCGGCAGCGCCACCGGGTCGTGCCCCGTCCAGGCGTGCCAGTCCGAGCGGCACACCCCGGTCGCCTCGACCGCGACGACGACGCCGCCGTCGGGCGCGGACGGGTCGGGGACGTCGGTGAGGCGGGGCGGGGCGCCGTACGCCTCGACGAGGACCGCTCGCACGGCGACGCCCTCAGGCCAGCGACACGAGGTCGCGGTAGTCGGGGCCCCACAGGTCCTCGACGCCGTCGGGCAGCAGGAGGATCTTCTCCGGCTCGAGGGCCTCGACGGCCCCCTCGTCGTGGGTGACGAGGACCACGGCGCCCTTGTAGGTGCGCAGCGCGCCGAGGATCTCCTCGCGCGAGGCGGGGTCGAGGTTGTTGGTCGGCTCGTCGAGCAGCAGGACGTTGGCCGCCGAGACGACGAGCATGGCCAGCGAGAGGCGGGTCTTCTCCCCGCCGGACAGCACCTGGGCCGGCTTGTGCACGTCGTCGCCGGAGAAGAGGAAGGAGCCGAGCACCTTGCGCACCTCGGTCTCACCGAGGTCGGGCGCGGCGCTCTTCATGTTCTCCAGCACGGTGCGGCCGACGTCGAGGTTCTCGTGCTCCTGCGCGTAGTAGCCGAGCTTGAGGCCGTGGCCGGGCTCGACCTGGCCGGTGTCGGGGGTGTCGACCCCGGCGAGCATCCGCAGCAGCGTCGTCTTGCCCGCGCCGTTGAGGCCGAGGACGACGACCCGCGAGCCGCGGTCGATGGCCAGGTCGACGTCGGTGAAGACCTCGAGCGAGCCGTAAGATCGCGAGAGGCCGCTGGCCCGCAGGGGCGTGCGGCCGCAGGAGGCCGGGTCGGGGAAGCGCAGCTTGGCGACCTTGTCCTGCGCGCGCTCCTCCTCCAGACCGGACAGGAGCCGCTCGGCGCGCCGGGCCATGTTCTGCGCCGCGACGGTCTTCGTGGCCTTGGCGCGCATCTTGTCGGCCTGGGCCATGAGGGCGCCGGCCTTCTTCTCGGCGTTGGCGCGCTCGCGCTTGCGGCGCCGCTCGTCGGTCTCGCGCTGGGCCAGGTAGGACTTCCAGCCGACGTTGTACAGGTCGAGCTGGGCGCGGTTGGCGTCGAGGTGGAAGACCCGGTTGACGACGGTGTCGAGCATCTCGACGTCGTGGCTGATGATGACCAGCCCGCCCTTGTAGGCCTTGAGGTACTCGCGCAGCCAGACGATCGAGTCCGCGTCGAGGTGGTTCGTCGGCTCGTCGAGCAGCAGGGTCTGCGCGCCGGAGAAGAGGATCCGCGACAGCTCGACGCGGCGCCGCTGGCCACCGGAGAGGGTGTGCAGCGGCTGGGCGAGGATCCGCTCCTCGAGGCCGAGAGCGGAGGCGATGCTCGCGGCCTCGGACTCGGCGGCGTACCCGCCGCGCGAGGTGAACTCGTCGTCGAGGCGGGCGTATGTGCGCATCGCCCTGGCGGCGACGGCCTCGTCCTCGCTGGCCATCCGCTTCTCGGTGTCGCGCAGCTCGCGGATGACGGTGTCGAGACCGCGGGCGGACAGGATCCGGTCGCGCGCGAGGACGTCGAGGTCGCCGGTGCGCGGGTCCTGCGGGAGGTAGCCGACCTCACCGGAGGAGGTGACGGTGCCCGCGGCGGGCTGGCCGTCCCCGGCGAGGACCTTGGTCAGGGTCGTCTTGCCGGCGCCGTTGCGGCCGACCAGCCCGACCCGGTCCCCCTCGGCGACGCGGAAGGTCGCGCCGTCCACGAGGAGCCGGGCTCCGGCTCGCAGCTCGATGCCGGCGGCGACGATCACAGCGGGTCCTTCTCGGGGTCGTGGGTGGTGCTCGGTGGACGGGGAGTCACGCCGTCACGGCCGCTGCTCCCCACCCATGGTGCCGCAGCCGGGGTCGTCCCTCCGAATCGGCGACGTCGGCCGGCGGCGACCGTCGAGGAACGCAGGCGGATCCGGGCCGGGCGGCGCCGTACGGCGAAGATGTCGGAGAAACGCGAGCCGAACCGGGCTGCGCGACGTCGGACGCCGAAGATCGTCGAGGAACGCGAGCGCTACTCGCGCTCGGGAGCCGGGTCGGTCGACGGCGCCTCGTCGGCGGCCGCCTCACCGCCCGTACGGCGTCGCAGCGCGTCCTGGAGCGAGGACACGACGTCCTCCTGCGGGGAGGCGGCCTCCTGGTTGCGGCGGCCGAGCTCCTCGAGCAGCTCGCTGCGGTGCACCTTGACCGAGCGGGGGGCGTCGATGCCGATCCGCACCCCGTCGCTGCGCACCTCGAGCACCGTGACGACCACGCCCCCGTCGATGGTGACGCTCTCGCCCACGCGGCGGCTCAGTACCAGCATGACGGCAAACTACCCGTCCCGGCCCGGCCGCGCGCCGAGGGTCCGCGTCGTGGCGCGCCTCAGGCCGCGCCGAGCGCCACCAGCGGCTGCGCGACGGCGTAGTCCTGGCCCTCGAGGATGACCTGCTGGGCCCGGCGGGTGCGGACGTTGACCACGAGCGGCGCGAGCAGGTTGGCCGTGCTCGTCTCCAGCGACCGCCCGGCGGTGAGGACGACGAGCAGCAGCGCGTCCTGCGGGGAGTCGACGCCGAGCTCGGCGGCGACCTCGTCGCTGACGACCGGGGCGTAGTCCGGGAAGAAGGGCGCCGGCGGGGTGACCAGGAAGCGCAGCCCCGGGTCGTCGACCGAGCGGAGCGCGCACAGCACGCCGTCCTCGTCGAGCTGGACGAGCGCGAAGCGCCGCCGGTCGTCGAACCCGGGCATCGGGCGGGTCAGCTCGATGAGCGGGATGTCGCTCTGCTGGGGCGCGGGGGACACAGGGGCCTCCGGGTGGGCGGGCGCGGTCGGGTCCGGGGTGCGGACGGCCGTCGTCGTCATCATCGCAGGAACTCCATGAGGCTCGGTTGAAGGGCCTTGCTCGCGGCGCCGAGGGCCGCCTGGTAGGCCACGGTCTGCAGCTGCAGGTCCATGGCCGCCTTCGGCAGGTCGGTGTTCTCGATGTCCTGCAGGGAGGACGTGAGCGAGGTCTGGCGGGTCTGGGCGGCCGAGACGGCCGAGGTGATCTGGTTCGTCGTGCTGCCGACGAGGGCGTGCGCGTCGGTGACGCGCTGGAAGTCGGCCTGGACCGCGGTGAGCGCGGCCTGCATCCCCGCCACGTCACCGCTGCTCACGGCGGCGGCAGCGGCGTCGAGGTGGTCGAAGACGGAGCCGGCGCCGGAGCCGAGGACGCTCGGCCCGTCGACGTCGACCCGCACCGTCATCCCGTCCGCGACGGTCCGGTTGACCGCGCCGGGCGTGCCGACGTAGGTGCCGGTGGCGTCGTACGCCTTCGTGCCGCCGGTGACCCCGCCGAAGATCGGCCGGCCGAGGTACGTCGTGTTCGCGTCACCGAGGATCCCGGTGCGCAGCGACTGGAGCTGGGAGGACAGGGCGTCGCGCGCGCTCTGCGTCATCGCGCCGTTGACGCCCTGGGTGATGAGGTCCTGCGCGTGCAGCAGCTGGTCGCCGACCGAGCCGAGCGCGGTGTCGGCCTGGTCGAGCCAGCCCGTCCCGTCCTGGGCGTTGCGGGCGTACTGCGTCGTGGCGGCCAGCGACTGCCGCAGCCGCATGGCCGTGTCGGTGCCGCTCGGGTCGTCGCTGGGCCGGTTGAGCGCGCGGCCGCTGGAGAGCTGCTCCTGCGTGCGCGCGACGGTGGCCAGGCTGTTCTGCAGGCCGGCGAGCGAGCTGGTCACCATCATCCGCTGGGTGACCCGGTTGATGGTCATCAGACCCCCATCCGGTTGATGATCGTGTCGAGCACCGAGTCGAGGGTGCTCATGACCTTGGCCGCGGCCTCGTACGTGCGCTGGCTCTGCAGCATGGTCACGGTCTCCTCGTCGACGTTGACGCCCGCCTGCTGCTCGCGGCTGGCGTCGAACTGGGTCGTGAGGACCTGCTGGTTGGAGGCCGCCCGCTGGGCCGCCTGCACCTGGTTGCCGAGGCCGGTGACCAGCTCGCGGTACGACGACTCGACGGAGGTCGGCGCGGCCATGGCCGTCGCGTTGGAGCCGTCCAGTCCCCCACCGGGGATCGACGAGGCGGCGAGCTTCGTCGGGTCGGAGAGGGCGACGGTGAGCGAGCCGGACGGGTTCGCCGGGTCGTAGGCGAAGAGCGGCGTCCCGGCGGCACCGGCGGCGTCGTACCCGGCCTGCTGCTGGGCGTTGACGCTGTCGGCGAGGTTCTTCGCGACGGCGTCGAGGCCGGCGCGGTAGGTCGGGATGGCGACGTTGAGCAGCTGCGTGCTGCCGCCGGACTGGCCGCCGAGGGGGCTGGTCGTGGCCACCGGCGCGCCGGCGGGGGCGGTGACGGCGAAGGTGACCGGGGCCCCGGTCGGGGTGCCGTCGGCGGCGAGGCCGGAGGCGACCGACAGGGTCGAGGCCACCGGGCCGGAGACGAGGGACACGCCGCCGACGGCGACGTCGGCGCTGCCGTCCGGGCGCAGGCTCGTCGTCCCACCGGTCAGCTCGGAGAGGCGCAGCGTCAGCGTGTCCCGGGTGTCCAGCAGGCTGCTGACGTCGGCTCCCGCGAGCGTGCCGGCGGAGATGGCCTTGTTCGTGTCGGCGAGGCTCGCGGCGACCGTGTTGGTCTCCTTGACCTGGGCGGCGAGCTGCTGGCCGACGGTCAGGGCGGTCGCGTCGAGGTGGCTGCTCTGGCTCGAGACCGCGGCGGCGAGGATCCTCGCCTTGCCGAGCAGGTTGGACCGGGCGGCCGAGCTCGGGCCGGGGTCGTTGGCCAGGTCGTGCATCGCGGCGCGGAAGTCGCCGAGCGCGGCGGCGACGCCGCTCGGGCCGGGCTCGTTGATCGAGGACTCGAGCTGCTCGAGGCCCGTCTGCTGGACGTCGAGGGAGCCCTGGTTGCCGTGCTCGGTACGCACGCGGGCGTCGAGCAGCGCGTCGGACATCCGGGTGACGCCGGCGACGGTGACCCCGTCTCCGTGACCGTCGTAGCGCGACCACATGGCCGGCACCGACGGGGCGGCGAGCGCGCCCGCCTCGACCCGACGGCGGGTGTAGCCGGCCGTCGTCGAGTTGGCGATGTTGCTGCTGGCGACGTCGAGCGACACCTGGGCGTAGCGCAGGGCGCTCGCGGCGGTGTTGAAGGTGGCGAAGGTGCCGGTCATCTCACAGGCTCCGGTCCACGAGGCGGCTGGCGCTGGGGGCGGCGACGAGGGTGCCGTCGCGGCCGTAGCCCTGGACCGTCTCCTCGTCGACGGCGAGCAGCGCCTCGCGGGCCCAGCGCAGGCCCGAGGAGAGCAGGGTGCGGTTGTCGTCGGCGACGAGCGAGATCTCGCGGCTGAGCGCGACGAAGGCGTCGCGGTGGTCGACGAGGATCGAGTGCCAGGGCTCCTCGACCGAGTCGGCGAGCGCGCGCAGGCTCGGGCTGGGGGGCATGCCCAGCTCGGCCGCGGCCTCCTCGGCCACGACGGAGCGCAGGATCTCGGTCTCGCGCAGGCGCAGCAGGTCGCGCTCGACGTCGTCGCTGGCGCGGGCCAGCCACGGCGTCCGGCCGGCGCCGAGGACGAGTCGCTCCACCTCGAGGTGGTAGAGCAACGTGTCCAGGAGCTCGCGCTCGCGCCACAGGACCTGTGACAGCTTCTCCACGGTGGACCCCTTTCCGCTACGTGATCAGCTACGTGATCAGGTGGTGTCACGTGGTTGCTCCGGTCATCGGCCCGGGGCCGCGGGGTCTGAGCGAATGGTGAGGACGGATTCGCGGCCCGGCGGATCGTCCGTTCGGGGGACAGGCACCTGGTGAACAGTCCGCAAAGAACCCAAAAGGGACCTGATGGGACGAATACCCTTTCTGTCCGATTAGTTCGTCCTGCACCGTATGGGACATGCCCGCTGCGACCCTCCCCCTCCTCGCTACGGCAGGCCACCCCCACGTCCTCCAGGCCCACCGCACGGACGTCACCGGCGCTGCCCCCACCCGTGACCAGCTCGTCACCGACCACCTCCCCCTGGTCGGTCACATCGTCCGCGAGACGATGAGCCGCCTGCCCCAGCACGTCCAGCGCGACGACCTCACGTCGGCCGGGATGCTCGCCCTCGTCCAGGCCGCCCAGGCCTTCGACGCCCAGCGCGGGGTGCCGTTCGCGGCCTACGCCGCCACCCGCATCCGCGGCGCCGTGCTCGACGAGCTGCGCCGCGTCGACTGGGCCTCCCGCGCCGTGCGCCGCACCGCCCGCGACCTCGACGAGACCCGCGCCCGCCTGGCGCCGGCCCTCGGGCGCGTGCCCACCACCGCCGAGGTCGCCGCCGCGCTCGGCGTCGCGGTCGAGGACGTCGTGCGCAACCAGGACGACGTCGCCCGCGCCAGCGTCCTGTCCATCGAGGGCACGGAGGACATCGAGGGCCGCGTCGGCCCCGCCCGCACCCCGAACCCCGCCGAGGTCGTCGAGCACGAGGAGCTGCTCACCTACCTCATGGAGGCCGTCGCCGAGCTGCCCGAGCGCCTGCGCGCGGTCGTCACCGGCTACTTCGTCGAGGAGCGGCCGATGGCCGAGCTCGCCCTCGAGCTGGGCGTCACCGAGTCGCGCATCTCGCAGATGCGCGCCGAGGCCCTCGTCCTCCTGCGCGGCGTCCTGCACCGCGAGCTCGACCCCGAGCTCGAGCAGGCGCCCGCCCGCCCCCAGGGCTGCGTCGCCCGGCGTCGCGAGGCGTACTACGCCGC
The DNA here is from genome assembly GCF_006715055.1 of Lapillicoccus jejuensis. Classification (NCBI taxonomy): domain Bacteria; kingdom Bacillati; phylum Actinomycetota; class Actinomycetes; order Micrococcales; family Intrasporangiaceae; genus Lapillicoccus; species Lapillicoccus jejuensis. Next base: position 3,517,226 of record NZ_VFMN01000001.1, on the reverse strand, counting down.
CGTCGCCACCCGGCACGCCCTCGGGGTCCGGCGCCTCGCCGGCTCCGACCTCGACGCGACGGCCTGACGCCACCGCGAGGAACCCGCAGAAAAAACTCCACAGAACTCCTCGGATCCGACCACCCCCGGCCGATCTGAGTCGGTGAAGCCCACGGACGGGCTTCGCACCACCCCATCCAGGAAGGAACCCCTCCCCATGTCTCTCCGCATCAACTCCAACATCGACGCCCTCAACGCGTACCGCAACCTCTCGACCACGCAGAACTCCCTCTCGGGTTCGCTCGAGAAGCTGTCGAGCGGCTTCCGGATCAACAAGGCCGCCGACGACGCCGCCGGCCTCGCGATCTCCCAGGGTCTGCAGCAGCAGATCGGCGGCCTGCAGGTCGGCGTCCGCAACGCCCAGGACGGCATCTCGGTCGCGCAGACCGCGGACGGCGCCCTGACCGAGGTCCAGTCCATGCTCCAGCGCATGTCGGACCTGTCCGTGCAGTACAACAACGGCACGCAGGACGCGACCTCCCAGGCCGCCCTGACCGCCGAGTTCACCAAGCTCCAGACGGAGATCGGGACCACCACCACGGCCGCGAACTTCAACGGCGTCCAGCTCTTCACGGGCAACGCGCTGTCGTTCCAGGTCGGCTCGGGCTCGACCGACACGCTGTCGATCTCGACGACCGCCCTCGCGCAGGTCGACGTCTCCGCGCTCGACATCACCTCGACGACCGCCAGCACCGACGTCAAGGCCGCGATCGACACCATCTCCGCCCAGCGCGCCGAGATCGGTGCCACGCAGAACCTGTTCCAGCACCGCATCAACAGCACCAACGTCGCGATCACCAACCTGACCGCGTCGAAGTCCCAGCTCACCGACACCGACATGGCGGCCGAGATGGTCAACTTCACCCGCAGCAACATCCTGTCCCAGGCCGGCACCTCGATGCTCGCCCAGGCGAACCAGGTCTCGCAGGGCGTCCTCAAGCTGCTCGGCTGAGACCTCGCAGGCCACGCGTGAGGAGGGCCGGCCCACCACCCGGTGAGCCGGCCCTCCCCCACCGAGGACGTCGAGCCCCCGTCACCCGCCCGCACCGCGGCTGACGGCTGATTGGAGACAGTGATGAGCACTATCAGCAGCACGGGAAGCACCAGCAGCATCAGTGGGCTGGCCAGTGGCCTGGACACCGCGTCCATCATCAGCCAGCTCATGCAGCTGGAGGCCATTCCCCAGAACCGACTGAAGGCCCAGCTGTCGTCCGAGCAGACGGCGCTCACGTCCCTGCAGTCGCTCAACGCCAAGGTCGCGTCGTTCGCGATCCAGGCGAAGGCGGCTGCCACGGCTGCGAGCTGGGCCCCCACCCAGGTGACCTCGTCCCTGGCCGGTGTCGCGGTCAGTGCCACGGGCACGGGCGGCGCGAGCCTCGACCTGCACGTCCAGCAGGTCGCGAGCGCCGCCCGTGTCTCGTTCGGCACCACGGTCCGCTCCTCCGACGTCGTCGTCACGACGGGCGTCCCCGCCCAGCTGACCGTCGGCGGGACCACCAGCACCCTCACCACCGGCGACGGCACGATCGGCTCGATCGCCGCCGCCATCAACAACGGCGGGTACGGCGTCACCGCGACGACGATCACCCAGGCCGACGGCACCCAGCGGCTGCTCATCCAGTCGAGCACGACCGGCGCCCAGGCGCTGTCGCTCACCGGGGTCGACGGTCTCGGCACCGCGACGACGACCGCCGGCCAGGACGCCCAGATCGTCGTCGGCAGCGACACCCTGTCCTCGCCGACCAACACCTTCTCCGCCGTCTCGGGGCTGAGCATCACGGTCAGCGCCGCGGCGGTCGGCCAGGACGCCCACGTCGCGGTGACCAACGACCCCACCGCGGCCCGCGCCCAGGCCAAGTCGCTCGTCGACAACCTCAACGCGATCCTCGACCAGGCCGACGCCGGCACCGCCTACAACGCGGCGAGCAAGACCCAGGGCCCCCTGGGCGACGACGGTGCGGTCGGCTCGCTGCAGACCGCGCTCTTCCGCAGCGTCTTCCCCACCGACGGCACCACGTTGGCCTCGGTCGGCATCCAGACCGACCGCTACGGCCGGCTGACCTTCGACCCGGCCGCCTTCGACAAGGCCTACCAGGGCGACCCGGGCTCGGTGGCCAAGGCGCTCGGCGGGCCGACCGGCTTCGCCGCACGGATCCAGACGGTCGCCGACGCCGCGAGCAACAGCGTCTCCGGCTCCCTGACCGCGTCGGTGACCAGCCGCAACTCCGAGATCCGCCGCACCCAGGCCGGCATCGCCGACTGGGACGTGCGCCTCCAGCTCAAGCAGCAGACGCTGACGACGACGTACACGGCGCTGGAGACCGCGCTGAGCAAGCTCAACAGCCAGTCGTCCTGGCTGACCAGCCAGCTCAACTCGCTCAACGGCACCTCCTCGTCGTCCAAGTGAGCCTCCCCACCCACTCCCCCTCCCAGCAGTCACGGAAGGTGCTCCGATGCCCGTGAACCCCCTCCAGGCCTACGTCTCGGCCTCGGTGAGCACCGCGAGCCCGCAGGCCCTGCTGCTCATGCTCTGCGACCGGATGGTCCTCGACGTCGAGCGCGCGGCCTTCGCCCTCGAGTCCTCCGACCTGCCCGCCACCCACCGGCACCTCGTGCACGCCCAGGCGATCGTCTCCGAGCTCGAGACCAGCCTGCGCCCCGAGGCGATGCCGGCCGGCGAGCAGCTCGCCGCGCTCTACCGCTACGTCAACACCCTGCTCATGCGCGCCAACGTCGCCAAGGACCCGGCGCTCGTCGCCGAGGCCCACGGCCTCGTCACCGGCATCGCCCGCACCTGGCACGACGCCGCCGCGGTCCTCGCCGGCGCCTCCCCGCTCGCCCTGGCGGCGACGGCGTGACCTGGGACGAGGTCCTCGACGACCTCGAGCACGAGCTGACGCTCGACCCCCTCGACCCCCGACGTGCGTCCGGCGGATGGCAGCCGCCGACGCACCTCGGGCCCCTTCCCGCGGCCCTGGCGCCGCGGGCCCGCGCCCTGCTCGACCGCCAGGTCGAGCAGGGCGCGTCCCTGCGTGCGGCCCTCGCCGACACCGGCACGGCCCGCCGGCAGGCGGGGCGGGAGCACGAGGCCGCCCGCCGGCTGCGGGCCGCGACGGCCACTCCCCCGGTGCCCGTGTACGTCGACGTCGTCGGCTGACCCACCGCGTCCCGTACGGCTCGACGTACGCCCGGTTCCTCCAGCTTTTCCCTCAGACCGGCCGACCCCCGACCGATCCACCCCCCGAGCACGGACTGCTCGTTCCTCCCGCCGACGGACCGGCACCCCACCCCTTCTTCCGCAGGAGTGCTGTCGTGTCCCTGGTCGTCTCCGACGCCGTCGGGCGGATCCTGTCCGCCGCCCTGGACGGCGTGACCATGAACCAGAACGCCATCGCGGACAACATCGCGAACGTCGACACCCCCCACTTCCGGGCCACGCACGTCGACTTCCAGTCCGCACTCTCGGCCGCCGTCGCCGACGGCAGCGCGGCCGACGGCCGGTTCACGGCCGCACCGCAGGTCGTCCCGACCGACACCCCGGTGGGGGCGGACGGCAACAACGTCGACCTGCGCACCGAGACGATGGCCGCCGCGCAGAGCCAGTACCAGTACCAGACGCTGACCCGCGCGATCAGCGACCGGTTCGCCCTGGTCCACGACGCCGTGAGCGGTGCGTGATGAGCGCCTTCGACATGCTCCGCATCGCCGGCACCGGCCTCGGCGTGCACCAGACCTGGCTCGACGCGCTGGCCGACAACATCGCCAACGCCAACACCGTCCGGCGCACGTCGCAGTCGGCGTACCAGGCCAAGATGGTCGAGGCGACCTCGCTCGCCAACGGCGGCGTCGGCGTCTCCGGCATCGCCGTCAGCTCGGCGCAGGGGCGCCTGGTCAACATGCCCGACAGCCCGCTGGCCGACGCGAACGGCAACGTGCGCCTGCCCGACATGGACATGGCCAGCCAGATGACCCAGCTCGTCATCGCGCAGCGGGGCTTCCAGGCCTCCGTGCAGGTGACCAAGAACGCGCAGGAGACCTACTCCTCCGCCCTGCAGATCGGACGCGGCGCATGAGCATCTCCCCGATCGGCGGTGTCGGCTTCACGCCGTACGTCCCGCCCGTGGTGGCCCCGACGGTCGCCGACCCCACGACGTCCGGTGCCGGTGGGGTGTCCGCGCCCTCCGGCTCGGGCTTCGGCCAGATGCTCGTCGACGGCATCGACCACCTCCAGCAGGTGCAGGGCACGAGCGACAAGCTGGCCGTCCAGGCCGCCACCGGTGACCTCACCGCGATCCACCAGTACACGATCGCCGCGACCGAGGCCTCGGTGACGACGCAGCTGACCGTCGCCATGCGCAACAAGGCCCTCGAGGCGTTCAACGAGATCATGCGGATGCCGGTCGGATGACCGCCCTCAAGGACTCCGTGCAGCGGGCCGTGCGGCGGTACGCCGACGTCTTCCGCGCCTTCACGCCGGGTCAGAAGGTCACCGCGATCCTCGGGACCGCGGCCCTGCTCTTCGGCGCCGTGCTCCTCTACGGCTGGGTCTCGGCCCCGCAGTACGCCCCGCTCTTCACGAACATGTCCCCCAAGGACGCCTCGGCGGTCGTCGCCAAGCTCGACGCCCAGGGCACGAAGTACCAGATCAGCGGGGGTGGCGGCACGATCCTCGTCCCGCAGGACGAGGTCTACAAGGACCGCATCGCCCTCAGCGGCGACGGCCTGCCGTCGGGCGCCGACGGCGGCTACTCGCTCCTGGACAACCAGAGCCTGTCGACCTCCGACTTCCAGCAGCAGGTCACCTACAAGCGGGCCATGGAGGGCGAGCTGTCCAAGACGCTCGGCGCGATGGACGGCGTCAGCGCCGCCGTCGTGCACCTGGCCCTGCCGAGCAAGCAGGTCTTCTCCGACACCCAGGACCCGACCACCGCGTCGGTGCTGCTCGACGTCAAGCCCGGCGTCACCCTCGACGACACGCAGGTCCAGGCCGTCGTGCACCTCGTCGCCTCGAGCATCGACGGTCTCGACCCGGCCAAGGTCACCGTGGCGGACCAGGCGGGCCACCTGCTCTCCTCCCCCACCGACGCCGGCGCCGGCGGGCTGGCCGCCGCGACCCGCGACAAGCAGACGACCGCCTTCGAGGCCGCGCAGACGCAGCGGATCCAGGCGATCCTCGACCGCGTCGTCGGCCCGGGCAACGGGACCGTCCAGGTGAGCGCCGACCTCAACTACGACCAGGCGACCTCGTCCTCGACGACGTACAAGAAGGCCGACCCGAACGGGCTCTCGACCTCGCAGACGACGACGAGCGAGGACTACAAGGGCGCCGGCGGCACCGGGGCCGGCTCCTCCGGCGCCGGCATCGTCGGCCCCGACGGCCAGCTGCAGACCGGCTCGGTCGGCACGACGGGCACCTCGAGCGGCCAGTCGACCTACTCCAAGAAGTCCGCGACCTCCGACCAGGCGCTCGACACGACGGTGACCAACACCGTCGTCGCCCCGGGCACCGTCAAGTCGCTGCACGTCGGGATCGTCCTGGACCAGAGGAAGGTCGGCTCCGTCGACGTCAACGCGCTGCAGCAGTCGATCGCCTCGGCCGTCGGCTACGACACCAAGCGCGGCGACACGATGAGCCTGGCCCAGCTGCCCTTCGACCGCAGCTCCGAGAAGGCCGCCGCGGCCGAGCTCGCCGCCCAGACCGCCGCCGACCAGCAGGCCCAGCTCATGGGCTACGTCAAGACCGGCTTGCCGGTGCTCCTGCTCGCGGTCCTGCTCCTCGTCGGCTGGCTGCGCGCCCGCAAGCGCGCCAAGGCCCGCGAGGAGGCCACCGAGTACGTCGTCGGCCAGCTGCGCGAGGAGGCCGCCCTGCGGGCCGCCATGGCGCGCGACCTCGCCGACGCCGCCCCCGCCCGGGACCGGGGCGTCGACGAGGACGAGGCGCTGCGGCGTGAGCTCGAGTCGCTCGTCGAAGGCCAGCCCGAGGACGTCGCCTCGCTCCTGCGCGGCTGGCTCGTGGAGCGTCCCTCGTGAACGCCCTCGCCCCCGTGCTGAGCAGCGGCGTGCACAAGGCCGCCGTCCTGCTCGTCCAGCTCGGCAAGGAGAAGGCCGCCGGCATCCTCAGCCACCTCGGCGAGGCCGAGGTCGAAGCCATCTCCGCGGAGATCGCCCGGCTGCAGGTCATCGACTCCGGTGAGAGCACCGCAGTCATGTCCGAGTTCCGCGACCTCATGACGGCTCGCGCCCACGTCGCCCAGGGCGGCATCGACGTCGCCCAGCAGCTGCTGCGCGAGTCCTTCGGCGAGGAGCGGGCCGCCGAGATCACCGAGCGGCTCAAGCACGCCTCGGCCCGCAAGCCGTTCGCGCTCGTCGCCGCCATCGAGCCGGCCCAGCTCCTGTCGTTCATCGTCGACGAGCACCCGCAGGTCGTCGCCCTCGTCATCGCCCACCTGTCGCCCGACCGCGCGGCGACCCTGCTCTCCGGCCTGCCCCCGGACCGCCAGGCCCAGGTGGCGCACCGGATCGCGGTCATGGACCGCACGACCCCGGAGACGGTCCGGATGGTCGAGTCGATCCTCGAGCGCAAGCTCTCCGCCGTCCTGCAGCCGACCGAGCTGTCCCGCGTCGGCGGCCTGGACCCGCTCGTGACGATCATCAACCGCGCCGACCGCTCGACCGAGCGCCAGATCGTCGAGGGCCTCGAGTCCCTGGACGCCCACCTGGCCGAGCAGGTGCGCAGCCGGATGTTCATGTTCGAGGACGTCGTCACGCTCGAGGACCGCTCGGTGCAGCTCGTGCTGCGCCAGGTCGAGGCGGGCAACCTCGCCATGGCGCTCAAGGGCGTCAGCGACGCGGTGCGCGACAAGATCACCAAGAACCTCTCGGAGCGGGCCGCGATGGACCTGCTCGACGAGGTCGAGCTGCTGGGCGCCGTGCGCCTCACCCAGGTCGAGGAGGCCCAGCAGGCCGTCATCCGGGTCATCCGCGAGCTCGAGGCCCAGGGCCAGCTGCTCATCCGCCGAGGGAGCGACGATGACTTCATCACCTGAGACCCGCCCGGCCACCCTCGTGCGGGGGGCCAGCGCCGAGCGGCTGCGCACACCGGACCTGCGCACCAGCCTGTGGACCCGGCTCGGGGACGACGAGGTGCGCGGCGACGCCACCACCGAGTCCGTCCTCGACGGCCTCGCCGAGCGCACCCGCGACGCCGCCCGCTCGCAGGGCTTCTCGATCGGCTGGTCGCAGGGCCGCCGGGCCGCGGCGGAGGACGCCGAGCGCGTCCGCGCCGTCGCCGCGGCCCAGCTGGCCCACGCCGAGGAGCAGCGCCGCCTCGAGCACGCGGCGGCCCTCGCCGCCCTGCACGAGGCCGCCGCCCGGCTCGAGCGGGCCACCGCCGGCGCCACCGCCGCCGTCCACGAGCAGGCCAGCGAGCTCGCCCTCGCCCTCACCGAGGAGCTCGTCGGGCACGCCCTGCGCACCGAGACCACCGAGGACGTCGTACGGCGGGCCGCGGGGCTCGTCAGGGGCGACGGGCGCGGGACGGCGCGGCTGCGGCTGCACCCCGACGTCGCGGCGACCCTGAGCGCCGACGACCTGCCCGGCGTCACCGTCGTCGGCGACCCGACGCTCCCCCGCTCCGGCGCGGTCGCCGAGCTCGACGACGCGCTGGTGCGCTTCGACGCCGACGCCGCCCTGGGCCGGCTGCGGGAGGTCCTGCGATGACCGTCCTCACCGCCACCCTCGCCGACCGCGCCTTCGCGGCCGTCCGACCGCGGCCGTCCGGTCGCGTGACCGAGCTGCGCGGGCTGCAGCTCGGCGTGCGCGGCCTCGAGGCCGCCGTCGGCGACCTCCTCGAGGTCGACGCCACCCCGACCGTCCTCGCCGAGGTCGTCGCCAGCACGCCGCAGGGGCTCATCTGCCTGCCCCTCGGCTCCACGACGGGTCTGCGCGCCGGCGCCGCGGTGCACGCCGCCGGCGGCCCCCTGCGGATCCGCGTCGGCGACGCCCTGCGCGGTCGCGTCCTCGACGGCCTCGGCCGCCCGGTCGACGGCGGCCCGTCGCTCGACGCGCTCGACCTCGTCACCGTCGACCACCCCGCCCCGGACGCCCTCTCCCGCCCGCGCATCGACACCCAGGTGGGTCTCGGCGTGCGCGCCCTGGACGCCCTGACCCCGGTGGGTCGCGGCCAGCGCGTCGGCATCATGGCCGGCTCGGGCGTCGGCAAGTCGAGCCTCCTGTCGATGGTCGCGCGGCACACCGACGCCCAGATCAGCGTCATCGCCCTGGTGGGCGAGCGCGGGCGCGAGGTCCGCGAGTTCATCGAGCAGGACCTCGGCCCGCAGGGCCTCGCCCGCTCGGTCGTCGTCGTCGCGACCTCGGACGCGCCTCCGGTGGAGCGGCTACGGGCGGCGTTCGTCGCCACCCGCATCGCCGAGTGGTTCCGCGACACCGGCAAGGACGTCGTGCTGATGATGGACAGCCTCACCCGCGTGGCGATGGCGCAGCGCGAGATCGGCCTCGCCGCGGGCGAGCCCCCGGCCACCCGCGGCTACCCGCCGAGCGTCTTCGCGCTGCTGCCGGGGCTGCTCGAGCGCGCCGGCACCAACGTCCACGGCAGCATCACCGGCCTCTACACCGTCCTCGTCGAGGGCGACGACCTGCAGGACCCGGTCGGCGACACCGCCCGCTCCATCCTCGACGGGCACGTCGTCCTCTCGCGGCGGCTCGCCACCTCCGGCCACTACCCCGCCGTCGACGTCCTCGAGTCGGTCTCCCGCGTGGCCGGCGCCGTGACGACGCCGCAGCAGCGCGCCGACGCCCAGCGCGTGCGCCAGCTGCTGGCGGCCCACCGCGAGGTCCGCGAGCTGGTCGAGATCGGCGCCTACGTCGCCGGCGCGGACGCCGACGCCGACACCGCCCTCGCGCTGCTGCCGCAGCTCAACGGCTTCCTGCGCCAGCCCATGGACGAGGCCGACTCCGTCGCCGCGACCTGGGCCCGTCTGCACGACCTGGCGGCGTCGTGAGCACCCGGTCCGACCGCGGTCTGGCCGCCGTCGCCCGCGTGCGGTCGCTGCGCGAGCGCGACAGCCTCCTCGGGCTGCTCGACGCCGACGCGCGCCGCCGCGCCGAGCAGGACGTCCTCGACGGCCTCGAGGGGCGCCTCTCCGGCGCCGGCGCCCCCCGGGGGGCGCAGCCGACCGCCGACTTCCTCGCCGAGCGCCGCGGTCTGCTCGCCCTGGGCGAGGCGGCCATCGCCTCCGCGCGGCGGCTCGAGGGCGCCGGCGCGGTCGCCGCCGCCGCCCGCGGCCGATGGCAGCTCGACCGCACCCGCCTCGAGGCCATCTCGCTGCTCCAGGAGCGGCGGGTCGAGCGCGAGCGCGAGGAGCGTCGGCACCGCGAGGACGGCGAGACCGACGAGGTCGCCGGCCGGCTGTGGCTGCGCGGGGCCACGCAGGCCCGGATCCAGGAGCAGCTGTCATGAGCCTCGACGACGTCACCGCCCGCATGGCCCAGATCCAGGGGCAGCTGTCGGGTCTGTCCACGGTGACCCCGACCGCCGCCGCGACGGCGGCCGGCGGCGCCGCGTTCGGCCAGGCGCTCGGCGCCGCCGCGCTGGCCGACGCCGGCGCCGACTCCTCGTCGACCGCGGTGTCCGTCGACGCCTCGGCCGGCACCACCGGGCGCGCCTCCGGGGCGGCCGACGCCGGGACGACCTCGTCCGCCGGCTCCGTGGGCCCGACCGGCGATTCCGTCGTCGCGGACGCCCGTCGCTACCTCGGCGTGCCCTACGTGTGGGGCGGCACCGACCCGAAGACCGGTCTCGACTGCTCCGGGCTCGTCCAGCGGGTCTTCCACGACCTCGGCGTCACGCTCCCGCGCGTCGCGGCCGACCAGGCCCGGGAGGGCACCCACGTCGCCGGCGGGCTCGCCCAGGCGAAGCCCGGTGACCTGCTGACCTTCGGCTCCCCCGCGCACCACATCGGCATCTACGTCGGCGACGGCAAGATGCTCGAGGCCCCGCGGCCCGGCCTGTCGGTGCGGATCGCGCCGGTCACCCCGGCCCCGACGGACATCCGCCGGGTCCTGCCCGCCGGCACCGGCGCCCTCCCGACCGGTGCGGGGGCGGTCACCGGGATCGCCGCCGCCGGCGCGACGACGTACCGGCCCCTGTTCGCCGCCGCCGGACGCACGTACGGCGTCAGCCCCGCCCTGCTCGAGGCGGTCGCCAAGCAGGAGTCCGGCTTCGACCCCTCCGCCGTCAGCCCCGTCGGGGCCCGCGGGCTCATGCAGCTCATGCCGACCACCGCCCGCGGCCTCGGCGTGAGCGACCCCATGGACCCCGCGCAGGCCGTCGACGGTGCCGCGCGGATGCTGCGCGGCCTGCTCGACCGGTTCGGCGGACGCACCGACCTGGCCCTCGCCGCGTACAACGCCGGTCCGGGCGCCGTGGCCCGGTACGGCGGCGTGCCCCCCTACGCCGAGACCCAGCAGTACGTCCACCGCATCCTCGCCGACCTCGGGAGTGCCGCATGACCGCGCCCCTGCCCGGCTACGCCGGCCGCCCCACCAGCACCGACCCGGTCGCCGCCCTCGAGGCCGCCGGAGGCTCCCGGCCGTCCGGCCGGCCCTCCGGGGGCGCGCGCGCCGACGACGGCCCCTCGTTCGGCGAGCTCGTCCGGCAGCGCCTCGACGACTCCGCCGGCCCGGCCCGCCGCGACCCCCGCGACCCCCGCGACGGCGGCGCCGCCCCGACCGGTCGCCCGGCCGGTCGCCGGGTACCCGACCCGCGCCCCACCCTCGACCCCCGGGCCCGTGACCTGGTGCGGGGCCGGACGGCGGGCGACGACCCGGCCGGCCCGACCGACGCGAGCGCGCCCACGACCCCCGACCCGGCCGCAGACGGCACGCCCACCCCCGTGGACCCGGCCGCGACCCCCGCCACGACCCCCGTCGCGACGCCCGTCGTCCCGCCCACCCTCCTGCCGACGTCCCTGGCCGTGGCGGTCGCCGGCCTCGCCGTCCCGGTCGCCGCGCAGGCCACCCCGGCGAGCGGCACACCGGCGAGTCCGACCGCCGACGCGGCCCCCCCGTCCTCGGTCCCGGCCGCCTTCCGCGCCGCGGGTCCCGTCCCCGGCGCTCCCGGCGCGACCGCCGGACCCGTCGTCCCGGGCTCGGGGGTCGCCCCCTCCGCCGGCACCGCCACCCCGGCCGGGGCTCGCCCGGTGCCGACCGCCGGACCGGCCGGCGGTCCTGCCGCCGCCCCGGGCGCTGCGGACGCCTCCCCGGCGCCGGCCACCCCCGCCCGGACCGCGCCCGTGCCGGTGCGCGCCGACCGGACCGCGCAGCCTGCCGGCCCCTCCGCCGCGCCGGCCCCCACCGCGCCGTCGACCCCGTCGACCACGGCGGCCCCGGCGCCCGCTCCGGTCACGGCTGCCGCGTCGGCCACGACGCCCACCGCCACGCCCGGCACCACGCCCGGCACCACGCCCGGCACCACGCCCGGCACCTCGCCCGGCACCGCGGCCACCGCGGCCCCCGCGACTGCGACGCCGAGCCGGCCCACCGGCACGTCCCCCGCCGCGACGACGCCGGCGGACCCCTCGTCCGCCCCGGCCGGTCCGTCCACCCCGGTGACCGACGCCACTCCGGGCGCCGTCCCGGCGACCCCCGGTCACCCGGCCCCCGGCCGGACCCACGGCGCCGACGCCGCCGTCGCGTCGGTGCTCACCGCGGGCACCGGCCCGACCGGCACCGCCACCCCCGGCTCCACCGACCCGGAGCCCGACCGCGCCTCGACGTCCCCGGCCACCGGCGACGCCACCACGGCCACCACGGCCACGACGCCGGTGACCGACCCGACGCCCGCCCCGGCCGGCCTCGTGAACCCGACGGCAGCGCCGGTGGCGACCGGCTCTCCCGTGGCGGCGGACGTCGACGCGGCCCGCCAGGCGGTCCGCGCGCAGGTGCTCCCCGAGGTGGCCCGCCTCGTCCCCTCCGGCGACGGCGTCCAGCGCGTCGTGCTCCAGCTCAACCCGCGCGCGCTCGGCGACGTCCGGGTCGTCCTGACCATGCGCCGCGGCGAGCTGACCGTGCGCCTGGCCGCCGGCGAGCAGGCCCGCGCGGCGCTGCTCGACTCCTCCGCCGACCTGCAGCGCCTGCTCGAGCAGGGTGGGGCCCGCTCCGTCGTCCTCGACGTGCGCGACCCGCAGGGCACCTCGTCGGGCTCGCCGCAGCAGCGCCAGGACCAGACGGCTCAGTCCTGGACCGCGGCTGCCGATCACCCGGACAGCCGCGCCGGCTCCGCGCCGCGCCAGGACACCACCGACCACCACGGCCCACGGACGGGCAGTGGTCACCCCGCCACGGACGGCACCACCAGGACGTCGGGCGACGTCGTACGACCTCGCCCCCGTCCCGCCGTCCCGGTCCTCCAGGGCCTGGACCTGACCCTGTAGAAGGACGCCCATGACCGTCAACGCCGTGGTCCCCAGCACCACCGGCATCTTCGGCTCCCCCGTCGGGAGCACCGGTGACGCGTCGACCCCGACCACCGGCACGTCCGGGGGGATGGGAGACAAGGACACCTTCCTCCAGCTCCTCGTCGCGCAGCTGCGCTACCAGGACCCGAGCAACCCGACCGACTCCAGCCAGCTCATGGCCCAGTCGGCCCAGTTCACCTCGCTGGAGAAGATGCAGGCCGTCGCCGACCAGACCAAGTCGCTGCTCACGGCGTCGGTCGCCTTCGGTGCCAGCAGCCTCATCGGCCGCACGGTCGCCTGGACCGACCCCCAGGGCGTCACCGGGACCGGTGTCGTCGGTGGTGTCCAGTTCACCAGCGACGGCCCGACCCTGACGATCGGCGACAAGACCGTCCCGATGAGCGAGGTCACCTCGGTCACGCCGACGGCGGCCGCCGCGGCCCCGACCGCGGGCTCCACCGCCGGTGCGACGTCCGGCTCCACCCCCGCCTGAGCTCCCCCTCCCCACGCACTCTCCCCACGAAAAGGACCCTCCTGACATGCTTCGCTCCCTGTTCGCCGGCATCAGCGGCCTGCGCGTCAACCAGACCGCCCTCGACGTCACCGGCAACAACATCGCCAACGCCAGCACGGTCGGCTTCAAGTCGAGCGGCTTCGTCTTCCAGGACACGCTGAGCCAGATGCTCACCGCCGGGTCGTCGGCCTCCACCGCCAGCGGCGGCACCAACGCCGTCCAGATCGGCCTCGGCGTCCAGCTGGCCGCGACCAACGGCAACTTCACCCAGGGCTCGGCCCAGACCACCGGCCGCGGCACCGACCTCATCATCATGGGCGACGGCATGTTCGTCACCCGCAAGGGCACCGAGGACCTCTACACCCGGGCCGGCTCGTTCAACTTCGACAACACCGGCACCCTGGTCAACCCGGCCGGGCAGCGGGTGCAGGGCTACGCGCTGGACGCCACCGGCAACCCGACCGGCGGCCTCATCGACGTCACGCTGAGCACCGCGAACGCCCAGCCGGCCGTCCCCGCGGGCGTGAGCATGACGTCGTACGCCTTCGGTCCGGACGGGACGCTGAGCGGCACGTTCTCCGACGGGCAGACCCGCAGCCTGTGCCGGGTGGCGATGGCGAACTTCGTCAACCCGATGGGTCTCGAGCGCGCCAGCGACACCTCGTTCCGCGCCACCGCGAACTCGGGCACGCCGACGCTCGGCACCGCCGGCATCGGCGGGATGGGCAAGATGGCGGCCGGCGAGGTCGAGATGTCGAACGTCGACCTCGCGGCCGAGTTCACCAACCTCATCATCGCCCAGCGCGGGTTCGAGGCCAGCTCGAAGGTCATCACGACCTCCGACCAGATCCTCGACGACCTGGTCAACATCAAGCGCTGACCCCGGTCCGCACGGTCCGCCCGACGACAGGTCGTCCGTGGCAACCACTCAGATCCCGGCCGTCCCGGCCGATCGACCAGGTGGAGGCCACGGACGGCCTTCGTCGTTCCAGCACTAGGAAGGTGCGCCGATGATCAGCCTGACCCGGTTGACGGGCTCCCAGTTCGTGCTCAACTCCGACCTCATCGAGCGCATCGACAGCACGCCGGACACGGTGGTGACCCTCGTCGACGGCAAGAAGTACGTCGTCGTGGAGTCCGCCGAGGAGATCGTCGAGGCCGTCCGCCGCCACCACGGGGGCATCCTCTCGCTCAGCGCCCGCCTGGCCGACTCCGACACCGAGACGGCGAGCGTGCCCACGGGCCGCCGCCTCACCGCGGTCTCGACGCACCCCGGGGAGCGCTGATGGACCCGGCGACCATCATCGGGATCGTCGTCGCCTTCGGCGCGATCATCGGCGTCAACGTCATGGAGGGCGGCAACCCCGCGGCCCTCATCGTGCCGCCGGCCCTCGTCCTCATCTTCGTCACCACCCCCCTGGTGGCGATCGCGGGCGGCACGCTCGCCGACGCCAAGACCGCCGGCTCCTCGCTGGCGCGCGCCTTCACCGGCAAGGTCAAGCCGGCGGGCGACCTCGTCCCCGTCATGGTCGGCCTCGCCGAGCGGGCCCGCAAGGAGGGCCTGCTGGCCCTGCAGGACCAGGTCGGCAGCATCGACGACGAGTTCCTCAAGGCCGGGATCACGATGGCCATCGACGGCACCGACCCGGAGGAGCTGCGCGACATCCTCGAGTCGCAGGTGTACTCGAAGCAGCAGGCCGACAAGCAGGCCGCCAAGTTCTTCGCCGACATGGGCGCCTACGCCCCGACGATCGGCATCATCGGCACGGTCATGGGCCTGGTCCACGTGCTGGAGAACCTCTCCACCCCGGACAAGCTCGGCCACCTCATCGCCGGCGCGTTCATCGCCACCCTGTGGGGCGTCATGTCCGCCAACGTCATCTTCCTGCCCCTGGGCAACCGGCTCAAGCGGCTCGGCCAGCTCGAGGCCGAGCGCATGGAGCTGACCATCGAAGGCATCAGCGCCATCCAGGCCGGGTCGAACCCGCGGGCCGTCGCGCAGAAGCTGCGCGCGCTGCTCGGCCCCGGTGAGCAGGCGGAGGCGGCCTGATGTCGCGCCGCCACGCCGAGCACGAGGAGCACGAGAACCACGAACGGTGGCTCGTGACCTACGCCGACATGGTCACCCTGCTCATGGTGCTCTTCATCGTCATGTTCGCCATGAGCACGGTCGACCAGAAGAAGTTCAACGCCCTCAAGTCCGGCCTCGCGGCCGGGTTCGGCCAGTCGACGAGCGTGCTCGACGGCTCGAGCTCGATCCTCGAGGAGCCGGGGACGTCGGTGGCGGCCCCCATCGCGCCGAACCAGGCCGTGCAGGACCTGCCGCCGGGTGACCAGAAGATCGTCCAGGACACCGTCGCCAAGACCCAGCAGCTGGCCGCCCAGCGCAACCAGGCCACCGCGGACGCCGAGAAGGCGAACCTCGACGCGACCTGGGCCAAGGTGGCCGCCGCGCTCAAGGCGCACAACCTCCAGGACGACGTCCAGGCCACGGTGGGCCCGCGCGGGCTGACGATCAGCCTCGTCTCGCGGCACATCGTCTTCGAGAACGACGTCGCGACCCTCACCCCCCGCGGGATGGAGGTCCTCGACACCCTCGCCCCGGTCCTGTCCTCGCTGCCGAACTCGCTCGCGGTCGAGGGCCACACCAACCAGGTGGCCGTGGCCCCCCGCTACTTCCCCACCGACTGGGAGCTGTCCGCCGCCCGCGCCGTCTACGTGCTGCGCGTGCTCAACGAGCGGTTCGGCATCCCCAACGAGCGGATGACGGCCAGCGCGTTCGGCCACACCCGCCCGCTCGAGCCGCCGTCGCAGGCCGGCTCGCAGGACGTCAACAAGCGCGTCGACATCGTCGTCGAGACGACCCTGCCCCAGGAGAGCGCCTCGCTCATCGGGGCGGCCTCGCTCGGCACGGCCGGCAACCCCACGCCGGCCACCAGGACCACCACCACCCACACCACCGCCGGAGGGAGCGCGGGATGAGCGTCTCGACCATCGACAAGAAGGGCGCCAAGGGCGCCAAGGCCGACGAGGAGGCCGCCGCGGGCGGCGGGAAGAAGAAGCTGATCATCATCATCGCCGTGGCGGTGCTGCTCGTCGCCGGCGGCGGCTACTTCTTCCTCGGCCGCTCCAGCGGCGCCCCCGCCGCGGCTCCCAAGGACGAGCCCGGGGCCGTCGTCGCCCTCGACGCGATCCAGATCAACCTCTCCGGCGAGCACTACCTGCGCATCTCGGTCGCCCTCCAGATGACCAAGACCGCCGAGGCCGAGGTCGACGGCAGCAAGGCCCAGGACGCGGTCATCTCGACGTTCAGCGGCAAGCCCATCGCCCAGGTCGACGACCCGACGTCGCGCGCCAAGCTGAAGGCGCAGCTGCTGGAGAAGATCCGCGAGCTGTACGAGAAGAAGGTGATGGCTCTCTACTTCACCCAGTTCGTCACCCAGTGACGAGGGCGCCCGGGGGCCACGACCCCCGGGCGCCGACCGGGTGCCGCAGGCGTATCGCCCGCGGTCTTCACGCACGCCCGTACGGCGTCGCCGGCAAACCTCTCAGGTCCGCGTGACGGGGGACGATCCCTGGACACGTGACACCCTCCCCTGCCGGCGGTACCGCGTCGCGGCGACGACCCGATGCGACGGGTCTGCGCCCCGTCGAGCGGGCCGTGCCGTACGACTTCCGTCGTCCGATCCAGCTCTCGCGCGAGCAGTCCCGGCTGCTCCAGCTCGGCTTCGACGAGCTGGCCCGCCAGTCGACGACGCTCTTCACCTCCGCGCTGCGCTCGGTGTGCTCCGTGACCCTCGTCTCGGTCGACCAGCGCAGCTACGCCGAGTACATCGCCTCGCTCGACCCGCTGACCTACCTGACGATGTTCACGGCCGAGCCGATCCCCGGCCGGTGCATGCTCGACCTGCCCATCGGGGCGGCGATGTCGTGCGTCGACCACCTCCTCGGCGGGCCCGGGTCGGGTGACCAGCCCCAGCGGCCCCTCACCGACATCGAGGCCGGCGTCACCGGCGCCTTCGTCGGGCGCCTGCTCGGCGAGCTGCGCTACTGCCTCGACGGCATCCTCACCGAGGACCCCGTCATCGTCGGCACCGAGGACAGCCCGCAGTTCGCGCAGGTCGCCGGAGCCTCCGACACGATGCTCGTGGCCACCTTCGACCTGCACCTGGACGACACCTCGCACCGGGTGACGCTGACCATGCCGTTCAGCGGCCTGGTCCCCCACCTGGCCCGCGCCGTCGCCCCCGCCCCGCTCTCCGAGCGCGAGCGCTCCCAGCGGGCCCGCTCGGCCGACCTCATGTCGCGCACCTTCCACGACGTGCCCGTCGAGGTCGCCGTCCGGCTGCGGCCCACCCGCGTCGCCCCCGAGACCTTCGTCGGTCTCGCGGTCGGCGACGTCATCCGGCTGGCCCACCCGGCCGCCGCCCCCCTCGACGTCTGCGCCGACGGCGCAGCCTTCGCGCACGCCACCGCGGGCAGCCGCGGCCCCCGACTCGCCGCCCTCATCGTGGGCACCTCCGAGGAGAACCGATGACCGTCACGACCACCGACCCGTTCGCCACCAGCACCGAGGCGGCCGACGACCTGTTCCGACGCGCCCTCGGCCCGGCCGTGGCCGCCGCGCAGGTGCTGCCGACGCCCTCGCCGCTCACCGCCGGCACCCCCCAGGACGGCAGCGCGCTCGCCGGCCTCACCGCCGTCCTGCCGGGCGCCGCCGTGGCCATGGTCACCGGCCGCCCCGGCGGCCTGGCCGTGCTCGTGCGCTCCGACCTCGTCTCCGCCCTCGCGGCCGGGGCCCCCGGCCTCGACCTCGGCGCCGCGGCCCAGCCCGCCCTCGACGCCGCCGCGGCCTCGCTGGGACTGGCCGCCGAGCGCGCCGACGCCGTCGACACGGCCCAGCTGCCCTCCGTCATCGACGGCCCGCTCGTCGTCGTCCCGCTCGAGGGCGCGGACGGGGTCGGCGCGGCCGTCGTCGTCAGCGCCTACCTGCTGGCCCGCACCCCCGGCTCGGACGGCGCCACCTCCTCGCCCTTCACCCCCGACGCCACCTTCCAGCCCCGGCCCGGCGCCGGTGGCCTGCCCGGCGGCGTCAACCGCGGGCTGGAGATGCTGCACGGCGTCGACATGGAGCTCACCGTCGAGCTCGGCCGCACCCGGATGACCGTCCGCGAGCTGCTCGCGCTGGCCCCCGGTGACGTGCTCGAGCTGGACCGGGCCGCCGGTAGCCCCGCCGACCTGCTGGTCAACGGGCGCCTCATCGCCCGCGGCGAGGTCGTCGTCGTCGACGAGGACTTCGGGCTGCGGGTCACCGAGATCCTCGACGGCACCGCGGGCTGAGGCGGCGGTCATGGTCGAGCTCGTCATCCGGCTGGTCTTCTCGCTGGCCGTCGTCGTCGGTCTGCTGGTCGTCCTCTCCCGGCTCGCCGGGCGCCGGATGGGCGGGCGCCGTCGCGGCGCCGCGCTCCGCGTCGTCCACCGCCAGGCCCTCGGGCGCTCCAGCGGCGTCGCCGTCGTCGTGGTCGGCGGACGCACCCTCGTGCTCGGCACCACCGAGCAGCAGGTCACCCTGCTGGCGGAGCTGACCGAGCAGGAGGCCGTCGAGCTCGACGCCCCCGCCACCGACACCGTGGCCCCCCTCGCCCTCCCGGGCCTCGGCGGGCTGCCGACCATGCCCTGGTCGCGCCGCCGCGCGCCCCGGCAGGACGACGAGGTCGACGGCCTCGACGGCCTCGAGGGGTACGACGACCTCGAGGACCTCGAGGGGTACGACGACCTCGCCGGCCTCGGCCTGCCCGCCCCGGCGAGCACCCCCGTCGGCGCTCCGGTGGCCGCTCCCGTGGCCGTCCCTGTGGCCGCCCCCGTGGCCGCCCCCGTGGCCGCCCCCGTCGCGACGCCGACCGCGACCCCGCAGGACGCCGTCGCGCTGCTCGCGCTCACCGAGCTCGGCCGCCCCGACGTGCTCGACCTGCGCTCCCCCGCCACCCCCGCAGCTGTTCCGGCGCCGGCCCCGACGACCGCGCACCACCCGGAGCTGCCGGCCGCCCTCGCCGCCGCGCTCGCCGTCGGCCCCGCCACGGGGTCCGCCGCGGGGCCCGCCCCGGCGCCGACCCGCGACGCGGCCGCCGCCGCGGCCGCCGTGCTCGCGACCGCCCGCGCCCGCGCCGCCCAGCGCGCGGCGACCCCCGCGGTCGCCACCCCGACCCCCTCGACCACGCCGAGCACCGCGTCGCCCGCCGACCCGGTCCTCGTGCCGCGCACCCGGGCCGAGGCCCGCGCCCTGCGCGAGTACCAGGAGCGCGAGCTGCGCCGCGCCCGTCGGCGCGGGCGGGGGCGCCGTACGGCCGCCGAGCCCGTCGCCCGCTCCCCCCGGCCCACCCGCCCGGCCCGGCCGGTCCCCGCGGCCCGTCCCGCCCTCGCGGCCCGGTCGTCCACCGGCTGGCCCGGTCGGCCGGTGACCGCCACCGCGGGCGCCACCCCGGGACGCCGTACGGGCCCCGACGCCGCGTTCGAGCGCGAGCTGCACTCCGCGCTGGCCGGGTCGCTGCTGGCCCCGCAGACCTGGCGGGACGCCGCGCACGCCGTGACCGGACGGGCCCGGTGAGGGCCGCTCGACGGGCCGGTGCCGTCCTCGGTCTCGCCCTCGCGGCGACCCTGCTGTCCCTGCCGGCCACGGCGGGCAGCGCCGCTGCCGACACGCCGACCCCCGTGACGACGAGCACCGTCGCGCCCGGCACCACGACGACCACGGGCGGGACGAGCGGGACCGGCGCCACGAGCGGCGCGGCCCCCTCGGCCACCCCGATCGCCCCCGCCGTCACCCCCGCGGTCACCCCCGCCGTGACCCCCGGGTCGGCGGCGAACCCCGCCGCCGGTCCTCAGGGGCCGGCCGGGCCGCAGGGCGCGACCAACCCGAACACCGTCGACGTCCAGCTGGGCGGGCTCACCGACAAGCCGAGCACCTCGGTCACGGCGATCCTCGCCGTCACCCTGCTCTCGGTGCTGCCGGCGCTGCTGCTGACCTGCACGAGCTTCACCAAGATCCTCGTCGTCCTCGGACTCACCCGGAACGCGCTCGGGCTGCAGCAGACGCCGCCGAACCAGGTGCTCGTCGGGCTCGCGCTCTTCCTCAGCCTGTTCATCATGGGGCCGGTCCTCAGCCAGATGAACGACAGCGGCCTGCAGCCCTACCTCAACGGCAGCAAGACGACGTCGCAGGCGCTCAGCGACGGCGGCAAGCCGCTGCACGACTTCATGATCAAGCACACCGACGACGACGAGCTGCTGCTGCTGACCAACGTCGCCAAGCGCCCGATGCCGAAGAACAAGGCCGACGTCGACTTCACGACGCTCGTGCCGGCCTTCGTCCTCACCGAGCTCAAGCAGGCGTTCGTCATCGGCTTCGTGATCTTCGTGCCGTTCCTGGTCATCGACATCGTCGTCAGCGGGGCGCTCATGGCGCTCGGCATGATGATGATGCCGCCGGCGATGGTGTCGCTGCCGTTCAAGCTGCTGCTGTTCGTCCTCGTCAACGGCTGGGGTCTGGTCATCACCTCCCTCGTCGCGAGCTACCAGTAGGGCCGCCGTGACCGACGCCTCGATCATCGACATCGCGACCATGACCATGCAGGTCGCGCTCAAGCTGTCCGCGCCGATCCTCGCGACCGCCCTCGTCATCGGGTTCGCGATCTCGGTCTTCCAGTCGATGACGCAGATCCAGGAGGTCACCCTCTCCTTCGTGCCCAAGGTCATCGGGGTCGGCGTCGCGCTGCTCGTCTGCGGCAACTGGATGCTGCACACGATGATCACCTTCACGCAGGAGCTCTACGCCAAGATCCCGGGGATGCTGGGCTGAGCCCGGCGGAGCACCGATGACCATCGCGATCGCGGGGGACGCCCTCGTCGGGTACCTGCTGGCCTCGGCCCGCATCCTGGCGTGGCTGCTCGTCGTCCCGCCCTTCTCCAGCAAGGCCCTGCCCGGCACGGCCAAGGTCGTCCTCGCCGTCGGCCTCGCCGTCGCCGTCGCGCCGGCCAGCAAGGTGGCGGTGCCGACCGACGCGGTCGGGCTGGCCGTCGTCGCCGGTGAGCAGGTGCTCGTCGGCGGGATGCTCGGCTTCGTCACCTACCTCGTCTTCGCCGCCGTCTCCGCCGCCGGCAGCCTGGTCGACGTCTTCGGCGGGTTCTCGCTCGCCCAGGCCTTCGACCCCATGTCGGTCAACCAGAACTCGGTCTTCGGCACCTTCCACCAGTTCCTCGCCACCGCGCTGCTGTTCACGACCAAGACGCACCTGCTCGTCATCGGCGGGCTGCTCGAGACCTTCCGGGTGCTCCCCGTCGGGCAGATGCCCGCCATGCCCCACAGCGCGAACGTCCTCACCACCGGCGCCACGCTGATGTTCCTCTCGGCGGTCCAGATCGCGCTGCCGATGGTCGCGGTCCTCGTCCTCGCCGACCTCGGCCTCGCTCTGATGACCAAGGTCGCGCCCCAGCTCAACGCGATGAACGTCATGTTCCCGGCCAAGATCGGCCTCGTCCTGCTCATCCTCGGGATGTCCTTCCCCGTCCTGCCGGGCGTCGTCTCCCGGCTCGGCGGGCTCGCCACCCAGGCCATGGCCGCGGTCGTCGGGGCGGGCTGAGCCGTGTCCGGGGAGAAGACCGAGAAGCCGACCGCCAAGCGCCGCAAGGAGGCGCGCAAGAAGGGCCAGATCGCCCGCACGCCCGACCTCGGCGGCTGGGGCATCCTCCTCGCGGTCGGTCTCGTGCTCCCGGCCCTGGTCTCGCACGAGATGGACGTCGTCAAGGAGCTGATGACGACCGCGCTGAGCTTCCCGGCCGTGGCCGCCCACGCCGGCCTGCCCGGCGCCGGCGTCGTCCTGCGCCGGGCGGCCGAGCAGGCCTTCCTCGCCGTCGTTGTTCTCGGCGCCGGCGTCATGGTCGTCGGCGTCGGCGCCTCGATCGCCCAGGGCGGTTTCGTCGTCTCCCCCTCGCTGCTCAAGCCGAGCGCCGCCAAGCTCAACCCGCTCAAGGGCGCCAAGCGGCTCTTCGGCCCGCAGACCCTGTGGGAGGGCGCCAAGACGCTGCTCAAGGCGTCCGTCGTCGGTCTCGTCGTGTACGCCGCCATCAAGGCCCTCATCCCGCTCGTCGGCGGCCTCATGCCGATCCCCCACGTGCTCGACGAGCTGACCTCCGCGGCCGTGTCGATGCTGCGCAACGTCGCCTTCGCGGGCTTCGTCCTCGCCTTCGCCGACTACGCCGTCGCCCGGCGCCGGGTGGGCAAGCAGGTGCGGATGACCAAGGAGGAGGTCAAGCAGGAGTACAAGCAGGCCGAGGGCGACCCGCAGCTCAAGGGCGCCATCCGCTCCCGGCAGCTGGCGATGGCCCGCAACCGGATGATGGCCGACGTGCCGACCGCCGACGTCGTCCTCGTCAACCCCACGCACGTCGCCGTCGCGCTGCGCTACCGCTCCGACGAGGGCGCGCCCAAGGTCGTCGCCCGCGGCGCCGGCGCCGTCGCCGCCGCGATCCGGGCCAAGGCCACCGAGGCCGGCGTCCCGCTCGTGCGCGACGTCCCCCTCGCCCGGGCGCTCTACACCTCGACGCGGGTCGGCATGAGCATCCCGCCGGAGCTGTTCTCCGCGGTCGCCACCGTGCTCGCCTTCGTCATCACCCGCAAGTCGCGCGGGATGCGCGGCGGCTCGGTCTCCTCCCCCCGCCGCGACGAGGAGCTGCCCGCGGTCCTGCCGGCGGGGCGCCGTACGGGCCGGGGGCGAAAGCGCTCAGGCCCACGGCTGCCGGGCCGATCAGCAGCCTGACGCCAGGACGGCGGACCCCACGGCCAGGAGGGCCGGCTCCACCTCGTGCCGAGAGGCATCCCCCCTGTGAACCGTCTGACGCAGCTCGCCGTCCCCGTCGGGATCGTCGGGGTCATCATCATGCTGGTGGTCCCGCTGCCGGCCGTGGTGCTCGACCTGCTCATCGCCACCAACATCACCGTCGCGCTGCTCGTGCTGCTGACGACGATGTTCGTGCACAAGCCGGTGGACTTCTCCTCGTTCCCGGCGCTGGTCCTCGTCCTCACGCTCTTCCGGCTGGCGCTCAACGTCAGCGCGACTCGCCTGGTGCTGCTGGACGGCTACGCCGGCAAGGTCATCGACACCTTCGGCCACTTCGTCGTCGGCGGCTCGCTCATCGTCGGGCTCATCGTCTTCGCGATCCTGCTGGTCATCCAGTTCGTCGTCATCACCAACGGTGCCGGCCGCGTCGCCGAGGTCGGCGCGCGGTTCACCCTCGACGCGATGCCCGGCAAGCAGATGGCCATCGACGCCGACCTCAACAGCGGGCTCATCGACGAGGACGAGGCCCGCCGGCGCCGCGCCGAGGTGCACGCCGAGGCCGACTTCTACGGCTCGATGGACGGCTCGAGCAAGTTCGTCAAGGGTGACGCCATCGCGGCGATCATCATCACCGTCGTCAACCTCATCGGCGGCTTCGGCGTCGGTGTCATGCAGAAGGGGATGTCGTTCTCCGAGGCGGTGAGCACCTACAGCCTGCTGTCGGTCGGTGACGGCCTGGTCTCCCAGGTGCCGGCGCTGCTGCTGTCGGTCGCCACCGGCCTCATCGTCACCCGGGCCACCGGGGCCAACGACATGGGCTCGGACATCCTGCGCCAGATGGGCGCCCGCAAGCTGCCGCTGCGGGTCGCCGGCGGCGCGGCCCTGGCCCTGTGCCTCATCCCCGACCTGCCCAAGCTGCCGTTCATGATCGCCGGCGGGCTGATGATCCTCGCCTCCACCCGGGCGCAGGGCGACGACGCCGAGGCGGTCGCCGCGGGCGCGGCCGAGGCGGGCGCCGCCCCCGCCGCGCCGAGCGAGGCTCCGGAGGACCTGGCCCAGGAGGCGCAGGTCGACCCGCTCGGCCTCGACCTCTCCCCCGACATCATCGACCTCGTCGACCCCAGCGCCGGCGGCGACCTGCTCCAGCGGGTCAAGGCGCTGCGGCGCAAGATCGCGGGCGAGATCGGCATCGTCATCCCGCCGATGCGCACCCGCGACGACATCGCCCTGCCGATGAGCACGTACGTCGTCAAGCTGTTCGGGGTCGAGGTCGCCCGCGGCCAGGCGCCGCGCGGCCACGTCCTCGCCATCGGCGACAACCTGGCCACGATGCCGGGCACGCCGACCCGCGAGCCGGTCTTCGGCCTCGACGGCAAGTGGGTGCCGGCCGAGCTGCGCACCCAGGCCGAGCTCGGCGGCGCCACCGTCGTCGACCGCACCTCGGTCATCACGACGCACATTTCCGACGTCGTCACCCGGCACGCCGCCCAGCTGCTCGGCCGCGAGGACGTCAAGCTGCTCACCGACGTCGTCAAGCGCAGCCACCCGGTCGTCGTCGACGAGCTGGTCCCCGGGCAGCTCAGCCTCGGCGAGCTCCAGCGGGTCCTGCAGACGCTGCTCGACGAGAGCGTGCCGATCCGCGACCTGGTCCGGATCTTCGAGGCCGTCTCGCTGCGCGCGCAGACCTCCAAGGACCTCGACGGGCTCGTCGAGAGCGCCCGCGCCGCCCTGGCGCCCGCCATCGTCGCGCAGTCGGCGACCAACGGGACGCTGCACGTCATCACCTTCGACCCGCGCCTGGAGCAGCACCTGCTCGAGACGATGCGCCCGGGCGAGCTGGGCTCGGTCCTCGGCCTCGACCCCGACCTCGGCCAGTCCGTCCTCACCCAGCTCGGGCACCTGCAGCACTCGGCCGAGGAGGACGCCTTCCACCCCGTGCTCGTCTGCGCGCCGCAGGTGCGGGCCGCCGTACGGCGCCTCCTGCGCCCCAGCCTGCCGACGCTGCCGGTGCTCTCCTACTCGGAGCTGGCCGGCTGCTCGCAGATCCGGGCCCTCGGCACGGTCGTCCCGCCGACCATGGCCGTGCCCTCGTGAGCCCGGCCTCCGCCCCCGTCCTGCTGCCCACCGCGCTGCTCAGCGCCCCGACCCTGCTCGAGGCGTGGCAGGGCACGATGGGCTGGGACGAGGCGATGAAGCGGGTCGTCGTCGTCCTCCTCGTCTGCTGGGTCGCCGTGTCGCTCGTGCGCACCTGGGCCTTCCCGGCCGCGCTGCCGCCCGGCGCCGCCGCCCGCGCCGAGGCGGAGGCCGACGAGCTCGGGGTGGACGCGCCCGTCGAGTGAGCGGGGCTCGGGGCCCCGTCGGGCTGGGATAGCCTCGACCGCCGTGAGCCCCGCCCCCTCCTCGCCGGTGACCCTGCGGCCGATCGACGCCGCGACGCACCAGGCCTTCGTCGAGGCCCACTCGGGCAGCTTCCTGCAGACCCCCGCGTGGGGCCGGCTGAAGAACGACTGGCGCGCCGAGTCGCTCGGCTGGTTCGACGGGTCCGGCGCGGACGCGCCGCTGCTGGCCGCCGGGCTCGTCCTCTACCGGCCCGTGCCGAGGGTGAACCGCTCGCTGGCCTACCTGCCCGAGGGGCCGGTGCTCGCGGGCGGGTGGGACGCGCCGTACGCCCTCGACGTGCTGCGCACCCTGCGCGACCACGCGTTGGCGCAGGGCGCCTTCACCCTGCGCATCGGGCCGACCGCGGTCGTGCGCCGCTGGCACGCCGCGACGATCAAGGACGCCATCGCCGACGAGCAGGTGCGCTCGCTCACGCAGGTGCCCGCCGACGTCACCGACGAGACCGGGGTGCGGCTGCGCACCCTGCTGACCCGGCTCGGCTTCGAGCACCTCGCCGCCGACGAGGGCTTCGCCGCCGGGCAGCCGCAGTTCGTCTTCCAGCTGCCGCTCGAGGGCAAGGACGAGGCCGCCGTCCTCGCCGGGATGAACCAGCTGTGGCGGCGCAACGTCAAGAAGGCGGCCAAGGCCGGCGTCGAGGTGACCCGCGGGACCGCCGCCGACCTGCCCGCCTTCCACACCGTCTACACCGAGACCGCGGCCCGCGACCACTTCGTGCCCCGCCCGCTGTCGTACTTCCAGCGCATGGTCGAGGTGATGACGGCCGAGGACGAGGACCGGATCCGCCTCTACCTCGCCCACCACGAGGGGCACCTCGTCGCCGCGACGACGTGGGTCCGGGTCGGCCGGCACACCTGGTACTCGTACGGCGCCTCGACCTCCGACCGGCGCGAGGTCCAGGGCTCGACCGCCGTCCAGTGGCGGATGGTGCAGGACGCCCTGGCCGCCGGCGCCGCGGTCTACGACCTGCGCGGGATCACCGACACCATCGCCTCCGACGACCCGCACCTCGGCCTGATCCGCTTCAAGGTCGGCACCGGCGGCGAGGCCGTCGAGTACGCCGGCGAGTGGGACCTGCCGCTGCGACCGCTGTGGCACAAGGCGTTCGGGCTCTACATGGCGCGCAGGGGCTGACGTGAGCGTCGTCCTGCGGGTCGACGGCGCGCGCTGGCGCGAGCACCTGCGCCGCACCGTCGAGGCCAACCCTGGGCTCGTCCCCGTCGTCAAGGGCAACGGCTACGGCTTCGGCCTGCCCGTACTGCTCGCCGAGTCGGCGCGGCTCAACGGCGAGCGGCTGGTGCGCCAGATCGCCGTCGGCACCTACGCCGAGGCGCCGACGGCGCTGGCCGCGCACCCGGGTGACGTGCTCGTCCTCGAGCCCTACCGGGCCGCCGTGCCCCCGGTGCCCGGCGGACCCGGGCTCGCCGTCGGGGACCCCGCGCTCATCCACTCGGTCACCGGTCTCGACGACGCCCTGCACCTGGCCGGCCGGGCGGGTCGGGCCCGGGTCGTCGTCGAGGGACTGACCTCGATGAACCGCTTCGGGGCGCCGTACGGCGTCGTGCCGGGGCTGCTCGCCGATCTCGCCGACCGGGGCCTCGCCGTCGAGGGGGTCACCCTGCACCTGCCGCTCGGCACCGGGCACCTCGAGGAGGTGAGCCGCTGGGTGGCGGGCGTCGACGGCGTGCGCACCTGGTACCTCTCGCACCTCAGCGCCTCCGAGCTGGCGACGCTGCGCACGCGCTTCCCCGACCGCGAGCTGCGGCCGCGGGTGGGGACGGCGATGTGGCTCGGCGACCCCGGCGCCCTGGCCGTGCGCGCCCACGTCCTCGACGTGCGGGCCGTCGCCAAGGGGGACCGGGCCGGGTATAGGCAGCGGACCCTCGGCGCCGGGCACCTGCTCGTCGTCAGCGGCGGGACGGCGCACGGCGTCGCGCTCGAGGCCCCCTCGGCCGCGGCGACGCTGCGCCAGCGCGCGATCACCGTCGCCGAGGGCGTGCTCGAGGCGGCGCACCGGGTGCGCTCGCCGTTCACCGTCGGCGGCCGCTCGACGTGGTTCGTCGAGCCGCCGCACATGCAGGTCAGCCTGCTCGCGCTGCCCGCCGGGGTGACGCCGCCGGCGGTCGGCGACGAGGTCGACGTGCGGGTGCGCAACACGACACTGCTCGCGGACGCGGTCGACATCACCTGACGCGGCGTCCCCCGCCCCGGCGGCCCGCCGCCACTATCGTGCTGACGTGTCCTTCAACGAGAACGTCCAGCTCGACACCTCGCAGGTGCAAGGTGGCGGCAGCGGCGGTGGGGGCGGCGGGTTCCCCGGCGGCATCCAGGTCGGCGGCGGCATCGGCGGGATCATCCTGCTCATCCTCGGTCTGGTCTTCGGCGGCAACGTCCTCGGCGGCAGCGGCACCAGCGACCCCGGCGTCGCGCAGCAGGGGCAGTCCAGCTCGCTCGACCCCTCGCAGGTCG
This sequence comes from Lapillicoccus jejuensis, assembly GCF_006715055.1. Lineage (NCBI taxonomy): Bacteria > Bacillati > Actinomycetota > Actinomycetes > Micrococcales > Intrasporangiaceae > Lapillicoccus > Lapillicoccus jejuensis. The sequence continues at coordinate 3,489,498 of NZ_VFMN01000001.1, read as the reverse complement.
GCGTCGGCGGCACCCAGAGCGGCGCCGGGTTCTCGCAGTGCCGCACCGGCGCGGACGCGAACCGCGACGACGACTGCCTCGTCATCGCGACGGTCAACAGCGTGCAGGCCTACTGGTCGCAGCAGCTGCCGCAGTACGGCCGGCAGTACCGCCCGGCCAAGACCGTCCTCTACTCGGGGCAGACCCGGTCGGCGTGCGGCACGGCGAGCAACCAGGTGGGTCCGTTCTACTGCCCGCTCGACGGGCTGGTCTACATCGACAGCAGCTTCTTCACCGAGCTGCAGCAGCGCTTCGGCTCGGACGGCGGTCAGCTGGCCAAGGAGTACGTCATCGCCCACGAGTACGGCCACCGGATCCAGGACATCCTCGGCATCCTCGGTCGGGCGCAGCAGGACCCGCAGGGCGCCGAGTCGGGCTCCGTCCGGCTCGAGCTCATGGCCGACTGCCTGGCCGGGACGTGGGTCAACCACGCGACCCAGACGACGGACGCACGGGGGACGACGTTCCTCAAGCCGCTGTCGCAGAACGACATCCGGTCAGCCCTGTCGGCCGCCTCCGCGGTCGGCGACGACCGGATCCAGAAGTCGGTCCAGGGGCGCGTCACCCCCGAGACCTGGACGCACGGGTCGAGCGCCGCGCGCCAGAAGTGGTTCCTCACCGGCTACCAGAGCGGCGACCTCAACCAGTGCGACACCTTCGCCGTCAGCAACGTCGAGTGACGTAGCGCGCAGCTCCCGCCCTTCCGTTCGGCACACCTTCGTCACGGTGCGCACACCGGGCACGGTGCGCGCACCGTGACGAGGGTCTGCGCGACGCGGCCACTCCCCTACTGCTCGACGACGAGGCGGACGCCGTCGGCGACCCGGTACGGCGACGCGGCGACCAGCGCGCCGACGGTGCGCCGCAGCCGGCTCACCTCGGCGCGGACGGTGACGACGTGCTGGTCGTCGCCGAAGAGCACCCGGCTCAGCGCGGCGGCGGTGAGGCCCTCCGGGCCGGCGGCGGCGAGCGCGCGCAGCACCGCAGCGTGCCGCGGGGTGAGCGAGGCCCGCCAGCCCGCGCCGCCCTCACCCGTGCCCGACACCTCGAGGACGGCGTCGCCGCCGACCGTGGTCAGCCGCGCGACGAGGGTCTCCTCGCGCCGGTCGGGCCGCACGAGCCAGCCCTCGCCGAGCCGCTCGGGCAGGCACAGGCCCAGCCCGGGGACGGTGAGCACCCGGTCGGGCCGCGGCGCCGCGATCCGGTCGCGGACGAGGACGCCGCTGTAGTGCGCGACCCACCCGTCGTCGTCGACGAGCAGCAGCGGACCACTGGTCGAGGCGAGCACGTGCTCGGCCGAGCGCCGCAGCCGCTGCAGCGACTGCTCGTGGTGGCGCCACAGCCGCGCCTCGGCGAGCTTGGTCGCCGTCTCGACGAGCGCGACGAGGGCCGGGTGCAGGGTGAGCGCGGGGCCGCTGACGTCGACGATCCCGAGCAGCGAGCCGGTGCGCGGGTCGTGCACGGGTGACGCCGTGCAGTACCAGGGGTGCTGGCCCTCCTCGAAGTGCTCGGCGGAGAACAGCTGCACCGGCGCCTGCTCGGCCAGCGCCGTGCCGATCGCGTTGGTGCCGACGTGGTCCTCGGTCCACGTCGCCCCCTCGGAGAAGCCGAGCTCGTCGGCCCGGCGCAGCACCCCGGCCGACCCCTCGCGCCACAGGATGACCCCGTCGGCGTCGGTGACGACGACGATGAACCGCGACGCGTCGGCGACCGAGGTCAGCACCGAGCGGATCTCGTCGACGACGAGCGCGAGCGGCGAGTGGTGCCGCCGCCGCTCGACCTCGGCCAGCGGCAGCGGGTCGCGCGCGTTGCACCGGGTGGGGTCGAGCCCCAGCCCGAGGACGCGCCGCCACGAGCGCGAGACGAGCGGGCGGGGACGGGCCGGGGGCGCCGTACCGCCCATGACCGCGTCGTGGACGCGCTGCAGCGCACGCGCGTGCTGCCCCAGGTCGGTGCCCGGGGTCACCGCGCCCCCGCCGTACGACGTCATGCCGGTCTCCTTCGACCCTCCACTGGCGGCCAGGGTAGCCCGCGGCGGTCGACGGGAGACCTGCCCGACCGGGTGCAACCCGCGGCAACCTCCCGCTGCAACGTGCTGCAACCCTTCCCCGGGGCGTCGTACGGGCGGTGTGCTGGCCCCACGCCGGGCCGACCTCTGCGGCCCGGGTGGCACGAAGGAGTGCAGATGACCGACACGTTGGAGCGTCCGGACACCCAGGCCGCGGGCGCCGACGACGCCCAGCGCCGCGCGCAGGCGTGGCTGGACGGGTTCCAGGACGCCCTGACCGCCCGCGACGTCGACCGCGCGGCGGGGATGTTCGCGGCGCAGAGCTTCTGGCGGGACCTCGTCTCGTTCACCTGGAACATCGCGACCGTCGAGAACCCCGAGGGCGTGCGCGACCTGCTCGCGGAGACCCTCGAGCGGACCGACCCGACGGGCTTCGCGACGAGCGAGCCGGCCACTGAGGACGGCGGTGTCGTCACCGCGTGGATCGTCTTCGAGACGGCGGTCGGGCGCGGCAACGGCCTGCTGCGGCTCAAGGAGGAGGACGGGCAGGACAAGGCGTGGACGCTGCTCTCCGCCCTGTACGAGCTGAAGGGTCACGAGGAGCCGCGCGGCACCCACCGGCCGATGGGCGCCGAGCACGGCGCCAGCAAGGACCGGCAGACCTGGAAGGAGAAGCGGCAGGCCGAGGCCGAGTCGCTCGGCTCGACGACGCAGCCGTACGTCCTCGTCATCGGCGGGGGTCAGGGCGGCATCGGCCTGGGGTCGCGGCTGCGCCAGCTCGGCGTGCCGTCGCTCGTCATCGACAAGCACCCCAACCCGGGTGACCAGTGGCGCGGGCGCTACAAGTCGCTGTGCCTGCACGACCCGGTCTGGTACGACCACCTGCCCTACCTGAAGTTCCCCGACAACTGGCCCGTCTTCGCGCCGAAGGACAAGATCGGCGACTGGCTCGAGGCCTACGTCAAGGTCATGGAGGTGCCCTACTGGAGCAGCACCGAGGCGAAGTCCGCGACGTGGTCCGAGGAGGCCCAGGAGTGGACCGTCGAGGTCGAGCGCGAGGGACAACCCCTGGTGCTGCGCCCGACGCAGCTCGTCTTCGCGACGGGGATGTCGGGCAAGCCCCGGATGCCCGAGGTCAAGGGCATCGACGTCTTCAAGGGCGACGTCCACCACTCCTCGCGGCACCCCGGGCCGGACGCCTACGCCGGCAAGAAGGCCGTCGTCATCGGCAGCAACAACAGCGCCTTCGACATCTGCGGGGCGCTGTGGGAGCACGACGTCGACGTGACCATGGTGCAGCGCTCCTCGACGCACATCGTCAAGAGCGCCAGCCTCATGGAGTACGGCCTCGGTGACCTCTACTCCGAGCGGGCGGTCGCGGCCGGGGTGACGACGGAGAAGGCCGACATGATCTTCGCCTCGCTCCCCTACCGGATCCTCCACGAGTTCCAGATCCCCGCCTACGAGAAGATGGCCGAGGTCGACAAGGACTTCTACGACCGGCTCGAGGCCGCCGGCTTCTGGCACGACTGGGGCGCCGACGGGTCGGGCCTGTTCATGAAGTACCTCCGGCGCGGCTCCGGCTACTACATCGACGTCGGCGCCGCCGACCTCGTCGCCAACGGCGACGTGCACCTCGTGCACGGTCAGATCGACCACCTCACCGAGGACGCCGTGGTGCTCGAGGACGGCACCGAGCTGCCCGCCGACCTCGTCGTCTTCGCCACCGGCTACAACTCGATGAACGGCTGGGTGGCCGACCTCATCGACCAGGAGACGGCCGACCGGGTGGGCAAGGTGTGGGGCCTCGGCTCGGACACGACCAAGGACCCCGGCCCGTGGGAGGGCGAGCAGCGCAACGTGTGGAAGCCGACCCAGGTGCCGAACCTGTGGATGCACGGCGGCAACCTGCACCAGTCGCGCCACTACTCGCTCTACCTCGCCCTCCAGCTCAAGGCGCGGTACGAGGGCCTCGACACCCCCGTCTACAAGCTCGCCGAGGTGTACCACACCGCCTGAGCCACTCGGGGACGACGACGAGGACACCCCACATGTTGCTGGCGATGGACATCCACCTCACGTCCCGAACCAGCAACACGTGGGGTGCCGGGCGGCGGGGCCGGTTGCGTCGTCGTGATGCTTCGCGTGTGCGCCAACCGCAGAAGCGCGTCATCACCGAAGCCGAGCTGCGCGGACTCGACGGGGGCGTCGCCCGATTCCTGCGCGACGGCGTGGTGGGCGGCGATCTGACGACGTCTCTCGCTGGGCTCCGCGACGGTCGGTGCACCGTCGAGTGGCTCGACGAACCCGAACGGTCGGCTCGACGGAGGGACCTCGGCCTGACGTGACCAGCTCAGGCGCCTGACACCCCACATGTTGCTGGTTCTGGACATCAGCTCGGATGTCCAGAATCAGCAACATGTGGGGTGTTCGGTGCGAGTCAGTGCGATACGGGGTCGTGCAGGGTGATGCGGACAGCCCGACCGCGCCGTACGGCGTCGTCGAGGACCGACCGCTTCGGGTCGGGCAGGTCGTAGAGCTCACGCCGCGGCAGCCCGGCGAGCGCACGCAGCCGCGGGTCGTCGAGGACCTCGCCGACGAGGGTGCGGTCGCCGCCGACGACCAGCCCCGTCGGCACCGACGGCGCCCCGGTGGGCGGTGACTCGTCACCCCCCAGCAGCACCCGCAGGGCGTGGCCGGCGACGGCGACGACGAGCGCGTCGGCCTGGTTGCCGCGCCGGCGCGCGAACCGCTGCTGCGACCACCCTCCCGCCGCCGTGCGGGACTGGACGTGCCGGGTGCCGACCTTGTGCTCGACGAGAACCCCGTCCCGGACCAGCGCGACGGCGTACCCGCCGCGCCGCACGAGCACGACCCCGAGCGGGTCGGCGTCGGACCACGTGAACGACGCGGTCGCCCCGTCGCCGCCGACCAGGACGGCGATCCGCGCGCCGTCGTACGACGTCGTGGCTCCCCCGTGCCGCTCGGCGAAGTTCGCGGCCCACCGCTCGACCCGCTCCGGTTCGACCTCGACGACCCGCTCGGGCCCGAGCTCGACCACGTCAGCGGATGGTCTTGCGCGCCGTGAGCTGGCCGGTGTCGAAGCCGAAGAGGTGCAGGCCGCCGTGGAAGCGGGCGTGCTCGATCTTCAGGCAGCGGTCCATGACGACGGTGAGGCCGCCCGCCTCCGCGACCGCCGCGGCCTCCTCGTTCCACACCCCGAGCTGCAGCCAGAGGGCCCTGGCCCCGACGGCGACGGCGTCGCGCGCCACCTGCGGGGTGTCCTCCGGCCGGCGGAACACGTCGACGAGGTCGGGCACGACGGGCAGCGAGGCGAGGTCGGGGTGCACCGGACGGCCGAGGATCGTCTCCCCCTTCGCCGCCGCGACCGGGTTGACGAAGTGGACGTCGTAGTCGGTCGAGGCCAGCAGGTACGTCGCGACGAAGTACGACGCCCGCGCCGGGTTCGGCGAGGCTCCCACCACCGCGACGGTGCGCGTCGACCGCAGCAGCGCGAGCCGCTCCTGCGCCGTGGGCCCGACCCAGGTCCGCTCCCCCATCACGCCTCCCTCACCGCGGTCGTCAGCGCCTGGTCGAGGTCGGCGACGATGTCCTCGACGTCCTCGATGCCGACCGAGATCCGCACCAGCCCCGGACCGACCCCGGCGTCGAGCAGCTGCTGCTCGCTCAGCTGGGCGTGCGTCGTCGAGGCCGGGTGGATGACGAGCGTCTTCGTGTCACCGATGTTGGCCAGGTGCGAGGCGAGGTCGAGCGACTCGATGAACCGCTGCCCCACCGCGCGCCCGCCGGCCAGCTCGAAGGTGAACACCGCGCCCGGCCCCTTGGGCAGGTAGCGCCTCGCCCGCTCGTGGTCCGGGTGCGACGGCAGCCCGGCCCAGTTCACCTGCGAGACACGGGGATCCGCCTCGAGCCACTCGGCGACGACCCGGGCGTTCGCGACGTGCTGCTCCATCCGCAGCGGCAGGGTCTCCAGCCCCTGCGCCAGCAGCCAGGCGGAGTGCGGGCTGAGCACCGGCCCGAGGTCGCGCAGCTGCTCGGCCCGCAGCCGGGTGAGGAACGCGTACTCGCCGAAGTTGCCGTGCCAGGTCAGGCCGCCGTAGTGCGGCACCTCCTCGGTGAACAGCGGGAACCGCCCGTTGGCCCAGTCGAAGCGGCCCGACTCGACGACCACCCCGCCGAGCGTCGTGCCGTGCCCACCGAGGAACTTCGTCGCCGAGTGCACGACGACGTCGGCCCCCCACTCCATCGGCCGGTTGAGGTACGGCGTCGCCACCGTCGAGTCCACGACGAGCGGCACCCCGTGGCTGTGCGCCACCTCGGCCAGCCCGGCGAGGTCGGCCACCGCGCCGGACGGGTTCGCCACCGACTCGACGAAGACGAGCTTGGTGCGGTCGGTGATCGCGGCGTCGTACGCCGCCGGGTCGCCGGAGGCGACGAACGTCGTCTCCACCCCGAAACGGCGCAGCGTGACGTCGAGCTGGGTGACGGTGCCGCCGTACAGGCTCGATGAGGCGACGACCTCGTCCCCCGCACCGGCCAGCGCCGCGAAGACGAGCAGCTCGGCGCCGAGCCCGGACGACGTCGCGACGGCGCCGAGCCCGCCCTCGAGCGAGGCGACCCGCTCCTCGAAGCTCGCGACCGTCGGGTTGGACAGCCGGCTGTAGATGTTGCCGTACTTCTGCAGGGCGAACCGGGCCGCCGCGTCGGCGGTGTCGTCAAAGACGAACGCGCTGGACTGGTAGATCGGCAGCGCCCGCGCGCCGTGCACGGCGTCCGGGATCGCCCCGGCGTGGACGGCGCGGGTGCGGAAGCCGTAGGTCCGCTCTGAGCGGGCGGGCGGAGACGGGGTGGACGGCGGTGTCGGGTCGGGCACGACCCCAGTCTCACCCCTCGACCCCGCCGCCGGCGCGACGGGTCGGCGCTGCACGACCACCGGAGCGCCGCAACAGCCTGTCCACGGCGTCCTCGGCGGGGTTATCTTCCGGGCGCCCACCATCCTTCTCGGGGAGGACCCCAGTGCGACCTCGACGACTCCTCACCATCGTCGCGGCGGGTGCCACCGCCAGCGCGCTCGCCCTCGCGGGGGCCGCCCCCGCCGGGGCCTACACGACCACCCCGGTGACGTGCGCCCAGCCCGACGGCCGGGTGTCCGCCATCGCGCTGTCCGGCGGGGTCGCCTACCTCGGCGGCCGGTTCACCACCGTCCGGGACCGCAACGGCACCTCGCAGCCACGGGCCCACCTTGCCGCCGTCGACCTGGCCACCTGCTCGCTCACGGGGTGGCGAGCCGACACGGACGGCGAGGTCACCGCCCTCGCCGTCTCCTCCGGCGTCGTCTACGCCGGCGGGTCCTTCACCACCGTGCAGGGCGCCGCGCGCAGCCGGCTGGCCGGCGTGACGACCGCCGGCGGTCTCACCGGGCTCGACGGGCGCCTCGACGGGTCGGTGCTCGGACTGGCCGTCCGGTCGGGCGTCCTGTACGCCGGCGGCACCTTCCGCACGTCCGGCGGGGCCGTCCGCAATCGTCTGGCCGCCTGGTCGACGAGCGGCAACGGCCTCACCGGGTGGGCGCCCACCGCGTCCGCGGCGGTCGAGGCGGTCGCGACCGACGCCACCCGGGTCTACGTCGGCGGCGACTTCGCCAAGGTCGGCGGCGACCCGGCCGCCACCCACCTCGCCGCCCTCGACCCGACCAGCGGCGCGGTGCTGCCCACGTTCCGGCCCCGGCCCGCCTTCCCCGTCCGGGGGATCGCCGTGGACTCCTCGGTCGTCGCCGTCGCCGGGGCCGGCGGTGGCGGCCGTCTGGCGACGTACCGCCTCGACGGCACGCTCGCCCGCACCCCGTGGCAGACGGACGGGGACGTCCAGACCGTCACCCTCGCCGGGTCGACGCTCGTCGCGGGCGGCCACTTCGCGCGCGTCTGCCTCGGCGGACGGACCGCGACGACGAACTGCGCCGACCCGGTCACCCGCAAGAAGGGCTTCGCGGTCGACCGCGCGTCGGGCACGGTCACCGGGTGGGGACCGCGGTTCAACTCCGCCGGGGGGCTGTTCGCCTCGGCGTACGACGCCGCGACCGGCCGGCTCTGGGTGGGGGGCGACTTCACCACCGTCGACGGACGGGCCGTCCCCCACCTCGCCGTGTTCTGACGCGGGCCGCGTCCGGACGCGCCTACGGCCGCCACCCCGGGGGTGGCGGCCGTCGGTCGTGGTGCGGGTCGCTCGGTGGCGCGGGCCTCGGGTCAGAGGTTGAAGCCGAGGGCGCGCAGCTGCTCGCGGCCGTCGTCGGTGATCTTGTCCGGACCCCACGGCGGCATCCAGACCCAGTTGATCCGGAAGCCGTTGGTGAGGCCGTCGAGCGCGGTGGCGGTCTGGTCCTCGATGACGTCGGTCAGCGGGCAGGCCGCCGACGTCAGCGTCATGTCGATGACGGCGGCGGCGCCGGAGTCGACGGTGATGCCGTAGACGAGGCCGAGGTCGACGACGTTGATCCCCAGCTCGGGGTCGACGACGTCGCGCATGGCCTCCTCGACGTCGGCGACGTCGACGGGGCGCTGGGTGTCGGTCATGGTGGTTCCGTCCTCGTGGTCTACGGGTCTGCGGTCTGTCGGTCAGCGGGTGGGGGCGGTGGTCACGGGGGCGATGTCGACCCCGCTGCGGGCGAGCGCGTCGGTGAAGGCCGTCCAGCCCAGCAACGCGCACTTGACCCGCGAGGGGTACTTCGCGACGCCGGCCAGGGCGACGCCGTCCCCGAGAACGTCCTCGTCGCCGGAGTCCTTCCCCTTCGAGGTGACCATCGCGCGCATGGCGGCGACGACCTCGAGGGCCTGCGCCACCGGCTTGCCGGTGACCTCCTCGGCGAGCACCGAGGTGGAGGCGACGGAGATCGAGCAGCCGAGGGCGTCGTACGAGAGGTCGCGGACGACCGCGTCCTCGCCCTCGCCGTCGACCTCGACGCGCAGCGTCACCTCGTCGCCGCAGGTCGGGTTGACGTGGTGCACCTCGGCGTCGAACGGCTCGCGCAGCCCGGCGTGCCGGGGGCGCTTGCTGTGGTCGAGGATGAGCTCCTGGTAGAGGTCCATCAGGAGGCCACCTTCTCGCCCACGGGCAGCCCGAACGTCGCCGGCACCCGGTCGAGCGCGTCGAGCAGGACCTGGACCTCGTCGAGCGTGTTGTAGGCCGCGAAGGTGGCCCGGGTCGTCGCGGTCACCCCGAGCGCGCGGTGCAGCGGCCAGGCGCAGTGGTGCCCGACCCGGACGGCGATACCGGCGTCGTCGAGGACCTGGCCGACGTCGTGGGCGTGGACGGACTCGCCCCCCGCCTCGACGACGAACGCGACGGTCGCGCCCCGCTCCTCGGCGCCCGCCGGGCCGACGACGCGCACCCACGGCCGCTGGGCGAGCCCGTCGAGCAGCGCCTGGGTCAGCCGGCGCTCGTGCGCGGCGACCCGGTCGAGCCCGAGCTCGGTGAGGTACTGCACGGCCGCCGCCAGGCCGATGGCCTGCGCCGCGGCGGGCACACCGGCCTCGAACTTCTGCGGAACGGGGGCGTACGTCGAGCCCTCCATCGTCACCGTCTCGATCATCGACCCGCCGGTGAGGAACACGGGCATGGCGTCGAGCAGCTCGGCGCGGCCCCACAGCACCCCGATCCCGAGAGGGCCGAAGAGCTTGTGACCACTGAAGGCGAGCAGGTCGACGTCGAGCTCGGCGACGTCGATGGCCAGGTGCGGCGCCGACTGGCAGGCATCGAGGACCACGAGCGCCCCGACGGCGTGCGCGCGGTCGGCCAGCTCGCGGACCGGGTTGACGGTGCCGAGGACGTTGGAGACGTGCGTGAAGGCGAAGACCTTCGTGCGCTCGGTGAGCAGCTCGTCGAGCGTCGTCAGGTCGAGGAGCCCGTCGGCCGTCACCGGCACCCAACGCAGCGTGGCGCCGGTGCGCCGGCACAGCTCCTGCCACGGCACGAGGTTGGCGTGGTGCTCCATCTGCGTGACGAGCACCTCGTCGCCCGGCCCGATCCGGAACCGGTCGGCGGCCGCCCCGGTCGCTCCCCCGCCGCCGGCGCCGGCGTTGGAGAACGCGTACGCGACGAGGTTGAGCGACTCGGTGGCGTTCTTGGTGAAGACGACCTCGTGCGCCGGCGCGCCGACGAGGCCCGCGATGATCTCGCGCGCGGCCTCGTACAGCCCGGTGCCCTCCTCGGAGAGCTGGTGCGCCCCGCGGTGGACGGCCGAGTTGTGCCGCTCGTAGAACTCCTGCTCGGCGGCCAGCACGACCCACGGCTTCTGCGACGTGGCGCCCGAGTCCAGGTAGACCAGCGGGCGCCCGTCGCGGACGGTGCGCGTGAGGATGGGGAAGTCGCCGCGGATCGCGGTGACCTCCTCGTCGGTGAAGGGCTCGCCGTACGGCGCCCCGGTGCCGGCCGCCGTGGGACTCACGCCTTCGCGGGGGTGAGGAAGCGGTCGTAGCCCTCGTCCTCGAGACGCTGGGCCAGCTCCGGGCCACCCTCCTCGACGACCTTGCCGTCGACGAAGACGTGGACGAAGTCGGGCTTGATGTAGCGCAGGATCCGCGTGTAGTGCGTGATGAGCAGGACGCCGACGTCGGTGCCCTCCTTGGCGCGGTTGACGCCCTCGCTGACGATCCGCAGCGCGTCGACGTCGAGGCCGGAGTCGGTCTCGTCGAGGATGGCGACCTTGGGCTTGAGCAGCTCCATCTGGAGGATCTCGTGGCGCTTCTTCTCGCCGCCGGAGAAGCCCTCGTTGACGTTGCGCTCGGCGAAGGCCGGGTCCATCCGCAGCTCGTCCATCGCGGTGCGGACGTCCTTGACCCAGGTGCGCAGCTTGGGCGCCTCGCCGTCGATGGCGGTCTTGGCGGTGCGCAGGAAGTTCGACACGGTCACGCCGGGGACCTCGACGGGGTACTGCATCGCGAGGAACAGGCCGGCGCGGGCGCGCTCGTCGACCGACATCGCGAGGACGTCCTCGCCGTCGAGGGTGACGGTGCCGCTGGTGACGGTGTACTTGGGGTGGCCGGCGATCGAGTAGGCCAGCGTGGACTTGCCGGAGCCGTTGGGACCCATGATGGCGTGGGTCTCACCGGAGCGGACCGTGAGGTCGACGCCGCGGAGGATCTCCTTGACGCCGTCGCCGGCCTCCGGGCCGTCACCGGCGTCGACCGTGACGTGCAGGTCGCGGATCTCGAGCGTGGTCATGGTGATCTGTCTTCTCTCTTCGAGGGGGTCGGGGGGAGCGGTGGGGGCCGTCAGCGGGACAGGCGCACGAGCACGTCGTCGCCGTCGACGCGGACCTCATGGACGGCGACGGGCCGCGTCGCCGGCGGTCCGGACGGCTCGCCGGTGCGCAGGTCGAAGCGCGAGCCGTGCAGCCAGCACTCGAGGGTGCAGCCGTCGACCTCGCCCTCGGCGAGCGAGACGTCGGCGTGGGTGCAACGGTCGTCGACGCAGTGCCAGCCGCCGTCGGCGTCGCGCACCAGCGCGACGATCCGCCCGTCGACGTCGGCCCGCGCGGCCGTGCCGGGGGCGACGTCACCGACGGCGCAGACGGGGGTGAACCCGTCCTGCGCGTCGGCGGACGTCGTGTCGGGCTGAGCGCTCACGCGCCCGCCCCGACCTGCGCCCCGACCTGGGCGCCCGCGGCGGCCGCCCCGGCGAGCTCGGCGTCGATGTCGGCGTAGAGCCGGTCGCGCAGCTCGGCGACGGGGATCTGGTTGACGACGTCGACGAGGAAGCCGCGCACGACGAGCCGGCGGGCCTGGTCCTCGGGGATGCCGCGGGCCTGCAGGTAGAACAGCTGCTCGTCATCGAACCGGCCGGTGGCCGAGGCGTGCCCGGCGCCGACGATCTCGCCGGTCTCGATCTCGAGGTTGGGCACCGAGTCGGCCCGCGCCCCGTCGGTGAGGACGAGGTTGCGGTTGAGCTCGTAGGTCTCGGTGTCGGTCGCCTCCGCCCGGATGAGCACGTCGCCCACCCAGACGGTGTGCGCCGACTCGCCCTGCAGCGCGCCCTTGTAGGTGACGAGGCTCTTGCAGCGCGGCTGGTCGTGGTCGACGAAGCTGCGGTGCTCGAGGTGCTGGCCGCTGTCGGCGAAGTAGACGCCGAGCAGCGTCGCGTCGCCGCCCGGGCCGGCGTACCGCACGTTGGCGTTGAGCCGGACGATGCCGCCGCCGAGGGTGACCGCGATGTGTTTGTACGTCGCGTCGCGGCCGACGAGCGCGTCGTGCTGCCCGAGGTGGTGGGCGTCGTCGTCCCAGTGCTGGATCGTCACGACGGTCAGCTGGGCGCCGTCGCCGACGAGCACCTCGACGTTGCCGGTGTGGTCGCTCGAGCCGGTGTGCTCGAGGACGACGACGGCCCGGCTGTGACGGCCCGCCTCGATGACGACGTGGCCGTTCGAGCGGCGCCCGGCGCCGTGCCCGTGCACCTGGACCCGCAGCGGGACGTCGTACTCGGCCTCGGCGGGGACGCGCACGTGCAGCGCCTGCTCGACGTTGGCCGACGCGACGACCGCGGCGCGGTCGGCAGGCACGAGGACGCTGCCCCGCGGCGCCTGGCCCGCGGCGAGGGTGCCGGGGAACGCCTCGGTCGGCCCCTCGACGTCGTACGACGCCGCGGGGTCGCCGTCGTGGTCGTCGCCGGCGCGGTCCGCGAACAGCGGGCGGAGCCGGTCGACGGGGGTGAAGCGCCACTCCTCCTCGCGACCGCCCGGCACCGGGATGTCGGCGACGTCGAACGACGTGCGTCGCTCGGCGCGCGACTGGTCCGGGACGAACGCCTCGGCGGAGTCGGTGTGGCCCTGCGTGCCCGGAGCCCCTGCGGGGGCTCCGGTGGTCTTCTCCAACAGCGGCATCAGCCGACTGCTCCTTCCATCTGCAGCTCGATGAGGCGGTTCAGCTCGAGGGCGTACTCCATGGGCAGCTCGCGCGCGATCGGCTCGACGAAGCCGCGCACGATCATCGCCATCGCCTCCTCCTCCGACATCCCGCGGGACTGGAGGTAGAAGAGCTGGTCCGCGGACACCTTGGAGACGGTCGCCTCGTGACCCATCTGCACGTCGTCCTCGCGGACGTCGACGTAGGGGTAGGTGTCGGACCGGCTGATCGAGTCGACGAGCAGCGCGTCGCAGCGCACGGTGGAGCGGCTGTTCGTCGCGCCTTCCATGACCTGGATGAGGCCGCGGTACGACGTGCGGCCACCGCCGCGCGCGACCGACTTCGAGACGATCGTCGAGGAGGTGTTCGGCGCCTGGTGGACCATCTTCGCGCCGGCGTCCTGGTGCTGGCCCTCGCCCGCGAAGGCGATCGAGAGGGTCTCGCCCTTGGCGTGCTCGCCGAGGAGGTAGACCGCCGGGTACTTCATCGTCACCTTGGAGCCGATGTTGCCGTCGATCCACTCCATCGTCGCGCCCTCGGCGCACGTGGCGCGCTTGGTGACGAGGTTGTAGACGTTGTTCGACCAGTTCTGGATCGTCGTGTAGCGCACGCGGGCGTTCTTCTTCACGACGATCTCGACCACCGCGGAGTGCAGCGAGTCCGACTTGTAGATCGGCGCGGTGCAGCCCTCGACGTAGTGCACGTCGGAGCCCTCGTCGGCGATGATCAGCGTCCGCTCGAACTGGCCCATGTTCTCGGTGTTGATCCGGAAGTAGGCCTGCAGCGGGATGTCGACCTTGACGTTCTTCGGCACGTAGATGAACGAGCCGCCCGACCACACCGCGGTGTTGAGCGAGGCGAACTTGTTGTCGCCGGCGGGGATCACCGAGGTGAAGTACTCGCGGAACAGGTCCTCGTGCTCGCGCAGACCGGTGTCCGTGTCGACGAAGATGACGCCCTTCTCCTCCAGGTCCTCGCGGATCTGGTGGTAGACGACCTCCGACTCGTACTGCGCGGCGACGCCGGCGATGAGGCGCTGCTTCTCCGCCTCGGGGATACCGAGCTTGTCGTAGGTGCGCTTGATGTCCTCGGGCAGGTCGTCCCAGGAGGTGGCCTGCTTCTCCGTGGAGCGCACGAAGTACTTGATGTTCTGGAAGTCGATCCCGGTCAGGTCCGAGCCCCAGGTCGGCATGGGCTTCTTGCCGAAGAGCTTCAGCGACCGCAGCCGCAGGTCCAGCATCCACTGCGGCTCGTTCTTCAGCGCGCTGATGTTGCGCACCGTGTCCTCGCTCAGGCCGCGCTTGGCCAGCGCGCCGGCGGCGTCGCTGTCGGCCCAGCCGTACTCGTAGCGACCGAGGTCCTTCAGTCCGGGGTTGAGCTCCTCGACGGACGACGTCATCGGGGCGACCTTTCATCGGTGGTGTGGGCGGTGGTGGTCTCGGGGGTCCCGGCCGGGGCCGGGGTGGGCACGAACGTCGTGCAGACGTGGGCGCCGCCGGCCAGGGTGGCCAGGCGCTGGACGTGGACACCGAGCAGACGCGAGATGGCCTCGGTCTCGGCGTCGCAGATGGCGGGGAACTCCTCGGCCACCCCGCCGACGGGACAGTGTCCCTGGCACAGCTGCACCCCGTGCCGCGAGGTGCCGGGCAGCCCGACCGGGCGGGCGCTGGCGGCGTACCCGTCCTGGGTCATCGCCTCGACGAGCGCACCGACCCGCTGCTGCGGGTCGTCGTACGGGGCCACGGCTGCGGCGTACCGGGCGGCCAGCTCGCCGACCCGCTCGCGCGCGAACGCGTCGACGGCGTCGGGGCCGGCGTGGCTGGCGAGGAAGCGCAGGGCCTGCGCGGCGAGGTCCTCGTAGTCGTGCTCGAGGGCGCGGTGCCCGGCCTCGGAGAGGACCCACGCGCGGGCCGGTCGACCACGGCCGCGCGAGGCCGTGCCGGCGGGCACCTGCTCCTCGATGACCGACTGCTCGGCGAGGGCGTCGAGGTGGCGACGGACCGCGGCCGGGGTCAGCCCCAGCCGCTCCCCGATCTGCGCCGCGGTCACCGGGGCGTGCTCGCTGATGTCGGCGAGGACCCGCTCGCGGGTGCGGCGCTCGAGATGGCGCGCCGACTCCTCCGGCGTGCGCTCGAGGTCCGCTCCGATAAACACCACACCATTGTGACGTAATTGCCGAGGGCGGCGGTAGTGAGGGTCCCCTCACCACCACCGCCCTCGGCGCACAGGCCGGTCAGCGGGTGAGGAAGGTCACGAGCGCCTGGTTGAGCTCGTCCGGGTGGCTGTGGGTCAGGCCGTGCGGGCCGCCCTCGACGAGGTGCAGCTGCGCGCCCGGCACGGTCGCGGCGGTGCGCTTCCCGGAGGCCTCGGCCGGCACGATGGCGTCGCCGTCGCCGTGCACGACGAGGGTCGGCACGGTGATCTTCTCGAGGTCGGCGCGGAAGTCGGTCGTGCCGAAGGCCGTGATGCACGCGAGCGCCGCCTGCTGGTCCGACTGCTGCGCGAGCGCGACGGCCGCGTCGACGTCGGCCTCGGAGACCTCGAGCTCGCCGTCCACCGAGAAGAAGTCGCGGGTGAACTGCGGGAAGAACCCGTCACGGTCGGCGGCCAGCCCGTCCTTCATCCCCTGCACGGCGGCCTCGTCGAGCGCGCCGTCCGGGTTGTCCCCGCCCTTGAGCAGGTACGGCGGCACGGCGGCGACGAAGGCGACGCTGTGGACGCCCGACTCGCCGTACGTCCCGACGTAGCGCGCGACCTCGCCGCCGCCCATCGAGAAGCCGACGAGGGAGACGTCGGTGAGCCCGAGCCCGTCGACGACGCCCTTGAGGTCGGCGGCGAAGGTGTCGTAGTCGTAGCCGTCCGCGGGCTTGTCGGACCGACCGAACCCGCGCCGGTCGTAGGTGACGACGCGCAGGCCGGCGCCGGTGAGGGCGGGGACCTGCTTCTCCCAGGAGGCGCCGCTGAGCGGCCAGCCGTGGACGAGGACGACGGGGCGACCGTCGCCGCCGGAGTCCTCGACGTGCAGCTGGACGCCGTTCGCGCCGGTGACGCGGCTGGTGGTGCTCATGGTGTGGTGCTCCTCACGGTCGTCGGGTACGCGGGTCGGACCCGGGGGCCCGAGCACGGTGATGGATTCCCTCGCGCGCGAGGTGACAAACGCGTCGCCTACGATCGGACCTCGTGCCCGTCCCGCCCCCCGCCGTCGCCCTCGAGGGCGTCGTCCGCCGGTTCGGCGACTTGACCGCGGTCGACGCGATGACCTGGTCGGCCGCCGCGTCCAGCGTCACCGCCCTGCTCGGCCCCAACGGGGCCGGCAAGACGACCGCGGTCGAGTGCGCCGTCGGCCTGCAGCGCCCGGACGGCGGCACCGTGCGCGTCCTCGGCGAGGACCCCTGGCACTCCCCCGCCGGGCACCGCGCCCGGGTCGGGGTCATGCTCCAGTCCGGCGGTCTGCCCAACGGCACGACGGCGCTGCGCCTGCTGCGCCACCTCGCGTCGCTCTACGCGGCCCCCGCCGACGTCGACGCCCTCGCCGCGGCGCTCGGGATCGACGGCTTCGCCCGGACCACGGTCCGCCGGCTCTCCGGCGGGCAGCGGCAGCGGGTGGCGCTGGCGGCCGCCCTCGTCGGGCGCCCCGAGGTCGTCTTCCTCGACGAGCCGACGGCCGGGCTCGACCCGCACGCCCGGCTCGACGTCTACGACCTGGTCCGCGGGCTGCGTGACGACGGCACGACGGTCGTCGTGACGACGCACTCGTTCGAGGAGGCCGAGCGACTCGCCGACCACCTCGTCATCGTCAGCGAGGGCCGCACGGTCGCGGAGGGTCCCGTCGCCGACGTCGTCGGGGACGGCTCGCTGGAGGACGTCTACTTCGACCTCACGAGGAGGATGCGCCGGTGACGACGCCCGACCTGTCGCCCACCGTCGGTGCCGGCGGCGCCACCCACGCCGGGCCGGCCCCCGCCCGCGCGCGGGTGCTCGCGCAGGCGCGCTTCGAGGCCGCCACCCTGCTGCGCAACGGCGAGCAGCTGCTCGTCTCGCTCGTCCTGCCCCTCGGTGCCCTCGTCGGCCTCGTCCTCGCCTCCGTGCCGTCGCTGGGCGACGGGCGACGGGTCGACGTCGCCACCCCGGGCGTGCTCGCCCTGTGCGTGGTC
The DNA here is from genome assembly GCF_006715055.1 of Lapillicoccus jejuensis. Classification (NCBI taxonomy): domain Bacteria; kingdom Bacillati; phylum Actinomycetota; class Actinomycetes; order Micrococcales; family Intrasporangiaceae; genus Lapillicoccus; species Lapillicoccus jejuensis. Next base: position 3,472,384 of record NZ_VFMN01000001.1, on the reverse strand, counting down.
TCGGCCGCCTTCACCTCGCAGGCCATCGCCACCGGCTTCGACCGCCGGTACGCCGTCCTGCGGCTGCTCGGCACGACCCCGCTGGGGCGCGACGGGCTGCTCGCCGCCAAGGCGGTGGCGACCCTGGCCGTCGAGGTCCTCCAGTGGCTCGTCATCGGCGTGGTCGCCGCGCTGCTCGGCTGGCGCCCGGAGGCGCTGGGGTGGGCACCCGCGCTGGTCTTCCTGCTCGTCGGGACCTGGGCCTTCGTCGCCCTCGCCCTCCTCCTCGCGGGGACCCTCCGCGCCGAGGGCGTGCTCGCCGTCGCCAACCTCGTGTGGATCCTGCTCGTCGGCCTCGGCGGGGTGCTCGTGCCCCGCTCCGAGCTGCCGGCCGGGCTGTCCCACATCGCCCTCCTGCTCCCCTCGTCCGCCCTGGCCGACGGCCTGCGCGGCGCCTTCGTGACCGGCACGCTCGCGGCGGGGTCGCTGCTCGTGCTCGTCGGCTGGGGCGTCGTCGCGACGCTGCTCGCCCGGCGCACCTTCCGCTGGTCCGACTGAGTCCCGACGGGCTGACAGGATCGGGTCCGTGACGGACCGCACCGACCACCTGCTCCCCCTCGACCTGCGGCCGATGACGGACGACGACGTCCTCACCGTCCTCGACCTCAACGCCCGCGACGTCGAGCTGCTCTCCCCGCTCGACGCGTCCCGGCTGCGGCTCCTGCGCGGGTGGGCCGACCGGGCCCTCGTCCTCGACGTCGGCGAGGAGCTGGCGGGCTTCGTGCTCACCTTCGCCCCCGGGACGGCGTACGACTCGGAGAACTACCGCTGGTTCTCGCAGCGGTACGACGACTTCACCTACCTCGACCGGGTCGTCGTCGGTGAGCGCTTCCGCCGCCGTGGTCTGGCCCGCCGGGTGTACGACGAGATCGAGGCGTCCGCCCGCGGTCGGATGGCCCTCGAGGTCAACGTCGACCCGCCGAACGAGCCCTCGCTCGCCTTCCACCGCGGCCGGGGGTACGACGAGGTCGGCCGCCTCGGTGACCCCGGTCACGTCGTCGGGCTCATGGTCAAGGAGCTGGGCCGAGCGGGGTGAGGGCGCGTCGTCCGGCTCGCCTACCCTGAAGGGGTGGACCTGCGCGCGACCCCCTCGGACCGTCTCGTCGAACGGGGCGCCTGGGCCGCGCTCGTGGCCAACGCCGCCATCGTCCTCACGGGCGGGCTGGTCCGGCTCACCGGCTCCGGCCTCGGCTGCCCGACCTGGCCGCGGTGCACCGACGAGTCCTTCGTCGCCCACCCGCAGCTGGGCATCCACGGGGCCATCGAGTTCGGCAACCGGCTGCTGACCTACGTCCTCATCCTCGTCGTCCTCGGCACCCTCGTCGTCGTCTGGCGCTGGGCGCGGACCTCGCGGTCGCTGCGGTGGCACGCCGGGCTGCTGCTCGCCGGCATCCCGCTCCAGGGGGTCATCGGTGGCATCAGCGTGCTGACCAGGCTCAACCCGTGGGTCGTCGGGCTGCACATGATCCTGTCGATGGTCCTCGTCTCCGCGTCCGCGTGGCTCGTGCTGCGCGTACGGCGGCTGACCCGCGGCGCCGGTGCCCGGGCGCCGCTGGCCGCCCGGCGTCTCGCCGCGGCGTCGTACGTCGTCGCGTGGGTCGCCGTGTGGCTCGGGACCGTCGTGACCGGCGCCGGCCCGCACGCGGGTGACCTCGACGCGCGCCGCAACGGGCTGGACACGCAGACCGTCAGCCACGTGCACGCCTGGAGCGTCTACCTGCTCGTCGCCCTCACGCTCGCGACGGTCGTCGTGCTGCGCCGGGCCGGTGGGTCCGCCACCCGCTCCGCCGTCGTCCTGCTCGCCGTCGAGCTGGCCCAGGGCGTCGTCGGGTTCGTCCAGTACTTCACCGGCCTGCCCGTCGCCGTTGTCGCCCTGCACCTCGTCGGTGCCTGCGTCCTCGTCGCCGCGGTGACCTGGGTCCTCGTCGTCACCCACGCCCCGCAGCAGGACGTGCCGGTCGTCGACCGCGACCCCGGTCGCCGGGTGGGCGCCTCCGCCTGACCCACGACGGGGTCTGCTGACATCCAACAATTGATGGACTTCAGCAGCACGTGTGCAGGGCGGTCCGCTGACATCCAACAATTGATGGACTTCAGCAACACGTGTGCAGGGCGGTCCGCTCACATCCAACAATTGATGGACTTCAGCAACACGTGTGCAGGGCGGTCTGCTGACATCCAACGATTGATGGATGTCAGCGCCGCGCCGGCCCGACTCAGAAGCGGAACGGCAGGTGCAGCAACGGGTCGATCGCGACCGCGAGGAACAGCACCGTGAGGTAGCTGATCGAGAAGTGGAACAGCCGCATCGGCTTGAGCACGGCCTCAGCGGCGCCGGCCTTGGCCCGCGCGAGCAGCCGGTGCGCCTCGGCGAGGAACAGACCGCCGGCGGCGACGGCGCCGATGACGTAGACCCAGCCCATGTCGGCGACGGGCACGAGCAGCAGCGTCGCCGCGACCATCGCCCACGAGTAGGCGACGACCTGCTTGGCGACGACAACGAACTGCTCGACGACGGGCAGCATCGGCACGTGCGCGGCCTCGTAGTCCTCGCGGAAGCGCATGGACAGCGGCCAGTAGTGCGGCGGGGTCCAGAAGAAGACGACCGCGAAGAGGATGACGGCCGCCCACGACACGGAGTGCGTCACCGCGGCCCAGCCGACGAGCACCGGCATGCAGCCGGCCGCCCCACCCCAGACGATGTTCTGCGCGGTGCGGCGCTTGAGCAGGGCGGTGTAGACGCCGACGTAGAAGACCAGCGCGGCGAGCGCGAGGCCCGAGGCGAGCCAGTTGACCAGCAGCCCCAGCCACAGGGTCGAGGCCACCGTGAGCACCAGACCGAAGACGAGGGCCGCCCGGGGCGAGATCGTCCCGGTGACGAGCGGCCGGTTGCTCGTGCGGTGCATGACCGCGTCGATGTCGCGGTCGATGACGCAGTTGAGCGTGTTGGCCGCGCCCGCCGACAGCGAGCCGCCGACCAGGGTGGCGAGGATGAGCCACAGCGACGGGATGCCGCGGTCGGCGAGGAACATCACCGGCACGGTCGTCACGAGCAGCAGCTCGATGATCCGCGGCTTGGTGAGGGCGACGTACTGGCCGACCGTCGACCACGGTCCGAGGGGACGTCCGGTCCGCGGGGCGGAGAGCCCGGCGCGCGGGTCCAGAGCGGTCACGGTGTCCTTGTCGGCTGGGCGGTCGTCTCGCACCGGCGGCGGTACGGCGACCTGACAGGCCCCTCCCGCGAGTGCGACCTCAGTCTAACGGGCACTTCCCCGGTGACCCGCCGCCCCCCGGCCCGACCACGGAGGCACCGGGGGGTCGTCGGGCGGGCCGGAACACCACGACCCCGTCCCGACTTGCACATGAAGAGCCCCCTGCGCCAGCCCTCGGGCCGAGATGTCACCCGCGTCACACGGGGGACTAGGCTCGGAGCGACCGCCTGGGAGTGAACGCCAGACCTCCGAAGGAGACAACACCTGTGACGACCACCACGGCCACCCGCGCCTTGAAGCGCGCCGCCTCCCCCCTCGCCGGGCGCAGCCCGGACCTGCCGGCCCCCGTGGCCACGAAGGCGGGGTGGACGGACCTCGACGTGCGGGCCGTGGACACCGCCCGCCTCCTCGCGGCCGACGCCGTGCAGAAGGTCGGCAACGGCCACCCCGGCACCGCGATGTCCCTCGCGCCGGTGGCCTACCTGATCTACCAGCAGGTGATGACCCACGACCCGAGCGACCCGACCTGGCTCGGCCGGGACCGCTTCGTCCTGTCGTGCGGCCACTCCAGCCTCACCCAGTACGTCCAGCTCTTCCTGTCCGGCTACGGGCTCGAGCTGAGCGACCTCGAGGCGCTGCGGACCTGGGGCAGCCTCACCCCGGGCCACCCGGAGGTCCACCACACCAAGGGCGTCGAGATCACCACCGGCCCGCTCGGGTCCGGTCTCGCGTCCGCCGTCGGCATGGCCATGGCGCAGCGTCGCCAGCGCGGCCTGCTCGACCCCGACGCGAAGCCGGGCACCAGCCCGTTCGACCACCACGTCTACGTGCTGGCCTCGGACGGCGACATCATGGAGGGCGTCAGCCACGAGGCGAGCGCGCTGGCCGGCCACCAGGAGCTGGGCAACCTCACCGTCGTCTACGACCAGAACCACATCTCCATCGAGGACGACACCAACATCTCGTTCTCCGAGGACGTCGCGAAGCGCTACGAGGCCTACGGCTGGGACGTGCGCGTGGTCGACTGGCGCCAGCAGGCCGCCGACGGGCAGGGCGGGCACACCTACGTCGAGGACGTCGACGCGCTGCTGGCCGCCATCCGCGCCGGGGAGAAGGTCCTCGACAAGCCGACCCTCGTGCTGCTCAAGACGATCATCGCCTGGCCGGCCCCGACCAAGCAGGACACCGGCAAGGCCCACGGCTCCGCCCTCGGCCCCGACGAGGTCCGCGCGACCAAGGAGCTGCTCGGCTTCCCCGCCGAGAAGGCGTTCACCGTCGAGCGGCCCGTCCTGGCCCGGGCGCGCGAGGTCGTCAAGCGCGGCAAGGCCGCCCACCGCGAGTGGGACAAGGCCTACAAGGCCTGGCGCAAGGCCAACAAGGACTCCGCCGCCCTGCTCGACCGCCTCGTCGCCGGGGAGCTCCCCGCCGGGCTGGTCAAGGCGCTGCCGGTCTTCCCGACCGACACCGAGAAGGGCCTGGCCACCCGCGCCGCGTCCGGCAAGGTCCTCGGCGCGCTCGCCGAGGTCATGCCCGAGCTGTGGGGCGGCTCGGCCGACCTGGCCGAGTCCAACAACACGACGATGGAGGGCCAGCCGTCCTTCATCCCCGCCGGCAAGCAGACCGACGCATGGAAGGGCGGGCCCTACGGCCGCACCCTGCACTTCGGCATCCGCGAGTTCGGCATGGGCGCGATCCTCAACGGCATCGCGCTCGAGGGCCTCACCCGCCCGTACGGCGGCACCTTCCTCACCTTCTCCGACTACATGCGCGGCGCCGTGCGCCTCGCGGCCATCCAGGGTCTGCCGGTCACCTTCGTGTGGACCCATGACTCGATCGGTCTCGGCGAGGACGGCCCGACCCACCAGCCGGTCGAGCAGCTCGCCTCGCTGCGCGCGATGCCCGGCCTCGACGTCGTACGCCCCGCGGACGCCAACGAGACCGCGGTCGCCTGGCGCACCATCCTCGAGAAGGCCCGCCCCGCCGGTCTGGCCCTCAGCCGCCAGAACCTCCCCGTCGTCGACCGCAAGGTCTACGCCAAGGCGTCGGGCGTCGCCAAGGGTGCCTACGTCCTGGCCGACGCCGGCCACGGCGGCACCCCCGACGTCATCCTCGTCGCGACCGGCTCCGAGGTCCCGATCGCGCTCGACGCGCGCGAGCGCCTCGAGCGGTCGGGCATCGCGACCCGGGTCGTCTCCATGCCGTGCCGCGAGTGGTTCCAGGAGCAGACCCGCGGCTACCAGGAGAAGGTGCTGCCGAGCGCCGTACGGGCGCGCGTGAGCATCGAGGCCGGGGCCACCCTCGGGTGGCACGACATCGTCGGCGACGCCGGCCGGGCCATCGGCATCGACCACTTCGGCGCCTCGGCCGACGCCAAGACCCTCTACCGCGAGTTCGGCCTGACGGCCGAGGTCGTCGTCAAGGAGGCCAAGGCCTCCCTCAAGGCGGCCACGGCGGCCGGGCAGCCCCGGGTGCCCGTCCTCGACGGCACGGCGCCGCGCACCGAGACCGACGGCGCGCTCGACGAGGTGCCCCCGTACGACGCCGCCGGCACGGGCTCCGAGCCCGCCGCCCTCAAGGCCGGCTCCGGCGCGCGCTGACGCGCCCCGCCCCTCTCCCGGCTCCACCAGCCACAGGAAGCGAAGAACCATGACCAACCAGAACCTGCAAGCCCTCGCCGACGCCGGCGTCTCCATCTGGCTCGACGACCTCTCCCGCGACCGCCTCAACAGCGGCAACCTCGCCGAGCTGGTCAAGACGCGCAACGTCACCGGCGTGACGACCAACCCGTCGATCTTCCAGGCGGCCCTGTCCCAGGGCACCGCCTACGACGAGCAGGTCGCCCTGCTCGCCGCCGACGGCAAGAGCGTCGAGGAGGCCGTCTTCCTCATGACGACACAGGACGTCCGCAACGCGTGCGACGTCATGCAGCCCGTCTTCGAGGCCACCGACGGCGTCGACGGCCGCGTGTCGATCGAGGTCGACCCGCGTCTGGCCCACGACACCGAGAAGACCGTCGAGCAGGCCAAGCAGCTGCGCGACGCCGTCGGCCGCGACAACGTCCTCATCAAGATCCCGGCGACCGTCGAGGGCCTGCCGGCCATCACCGCCGTCCTCGCCGAGGGCATCAGCGTCAACGTCACGCTGATCTTCTCCCTCGAGCGCTACCGCGCCGTGATGAACGCCTTCCTCGAGGGCGTCGAGCAGGCCAAGGCCAACGGCAAGGAGGTCTCGACCCTCGTCTCGGTCGCGTCGTTCTTCGTCTCCCGCGTCGACACCGAGATCGACAAGCGGCTGGACGCCATCGGCACCGACGAGGCGAAGGCGCTCAAGAGCAAGGCCGGCGTCGCCAACGCGCGCCTGGCCTACCAGGCCTACGAAGAGGTCTTCTCGACCCCGCGCTGGGAGTCCCTCGCCGCCGCCGGCGCCCGCCCGCAGCGCCCGCTGTGGGCCTCGACCGGGGTCAAGGACCCGAGCCTTCCCGACACCCTCTACGTCACCGAGCTCGTCGCCCAGGGCGTCGTCAACACCATGCCGGAGAAGACGCTCGACGCCACCGCCGACCACGGCCAGGTGACCGGCGACACCATCACCGGCCACTACGCCGAGGCGCAGGACGTCCTCGACCGGCTCGAGGCGCTCGGCGTCTCCTACGCCGACGTCGTCCAGCAGCTCGAGGTCGAGGGCGTCGACAAGTTCGAGAAGGCCTGGGGCCAGCTCCTCGACGAGGTCAAGGCCAACCTCGACGGCGCGGCGCAGGGCAAGGTGGGCTCGGACCAGTGAGCACGCTCTCCGTCACCGCGTCCGGCCCTGCGGCCGACGCGGTCAGCCAGCACGTCCCCGGACTCGTCGAGGCGGGCTTCGCCTCGAAGCTCTTCGCGCAGGACCCCACGCTGTGGGGCTCCGACGCGGAGAGCGAGTCGGCCAAGCGCCTGTCCTGGGTGGGCCTGCCGCGCAGCTCCCGCCCGCTCGTCGGGGAGATCGCGGCCCTGCGCGACGACCTCATGTCCGACCAGGTCGACCACGTCGTCCTCTGCGGCATGGGCGGCTCGTCGCTCGCCCCCGAGGTCATCTGCGCGACCGCGCACAAGCCGCTGACCGTCCTCGACTCCTCGGACCCGGACTACGTCCGCTCGGCCCTCACCGACCGGCTCGACCGCACGATCGTCGTCGTGTCGAGCAAGTCCGGCTCCACCGTCGAGACCGACTCGCAGCGGCGGGCGTACGAAGCCGCGTTCCGCGACGCGGGGATCGACCCGACGACGCGCATCGTCGTCGTCACCGACCCCGGTAGCCCGCTGGACCAGGACGCCCGCGAGAAGGGGTTCCGCGTCGTCAACGCCGACCCGAACGTCGGCGGGCGCTACTCGGCCCTCACCGCGTTCGGGCTCGTGCCCAGCGGTCTGGCCGGGGTCGACGTCGAGGCGCTGCTCGACGACGCCGAGTCGGTCGCCGACCTGCTGGCCGCCGACGACGACGGCAACCCGGGCCTGCGGCTCGGCGCCGCCATCGCCGGCACCGACCCGCTGCGCGACAAGCTCGCCCTCGTCGACGAGGGGTCGGGCATCGTCGGGTTCGCCGACTGGGCCGAGCAGCTCATCGCCGAGTCCACCGGCAAGCAGGGCACCGGTCTGCTCCCGGTCGTCGTCCACGACGACGCCGACCCGGAGGTCCGCGTCCCCGCGCACGACGTCACCGTCGCCCACCTCATCGACGTGGACGCCGACGAGTCGAACGCCACCGTCGAGGGCGAGAGCCACCGCAGCGCGGTGTGGGTCGGGGGCAGCCTCGGCGCGCAGATGCTGCTGTGGGAGGTCGCCACCGCGGCCGCCGGGCGGCTGCTCGGGATCAACCCGTTCGACCAGCCCGACGTCGAGAGCGCCAAGGCCGCGGCCCGCGAGCTGCTCGACCAGGGCATCGGGTCGGCGGGCGAGCCCGACGCCACCGACGGCGACGTGCAGATCCGCGCCATCGGCGGCACCGACGGCTGGCTCGGGGACGCCACCACCGTCCCGGCCGCGGTCGACGCGCTGCTGGCCCAGCTCGACCCCGAGCAGGGCTACCTCGCCGTCATGGCCTACCTCGACCGCCTCGAGGACGCGCCGCTGGCCGACTGCCGGCGCGCGCTCGCCCTGCGCACGGAGCGCCCGACGACGTTCGGGTGGGGCCCGCGCTTCCTGCACTCGACCGGCCAGTTCCACAAGGGCGGCCCCCGCGTCGGGGTCTACCTGCAGATCACGGCCGATCCGCAGGAGGACCTGGAGATCCCCGGCCGCGACTTCACCTTCGGGCAGTTCATCGCGGCCCAGGCCGCCGGTGACGCCGGGGTCCTCGCCGACCACGGCCGCCCGGTGCTGCGCCTGCACCTCACCGACCACGCGTCGGGGCTGGCCCAGGTCCTCGCCGCGCTCGGGGTCGCATGAGCGCGGCCACGGTGGCGGCGGGCCGGAACCCGCTGCGCGACGCGAGGGACCGGCGGCTGCCGCGCATCGCCGGCCCCTGCGGCATGGTGCTGTTCGGCGTGACGGGTGACCTGTCGCGCAAGAAGCTCATGCCGGCCATCTACGACCTGGCCAACCGCGGCCTGCTGCCGCCGGGCTTCTCGCTCGTCGGTTTCGCCCGCCGCGACTGGGCCGACCAGGACTTCGGGCAGGTCGTCTACGAGTCGGTCAAGCAGCACGCGCGCACCCCCTTCCGCGAGGACGTGTGGCGCAACCTCTCGGAGGGCTTCCGGTTCGTCCCTGGCACCTTCGACGACCCGGCCGCCTTCGACCTGCTCGCCCAGACCGTCCACCAGCTCGAGCAGGAGCGCGGGACGGGCGGCAACCTCGCGTTCTACCTGTCCATCCCGCCCGGCTCGTTCTCCATGGTCTGCGAGCAGCTCGAGCGCTCGGGCCTCGCGACGGCGGCGACCGACTCGTGGCGCCGCGTCGTCATCGAGAAGCCCTTCGGGCACGACCTGCCCAGCGCCCGCGAGCTGAACTCCATCGTCGAGAGCGTCTTCCCGGCCGACTCGGTCTTCCGGATCGACCACTACCTCGGCAAGGAGACGGTCCAGAACATCCTGGCGCTGCGCTTCGCGAACCAGATGTTCGAGCCGGTGTGGAACGCGAACTACGTCGACCACGTGCAGATCACCATGGCCGAGGACATCGGCATCGGCGGGCGCGCGGGCTACTACGACGGCATCGGCGCCGCCCGCGACGTCATCCAGAACCACCTGCTCCAGCTGCTCGCCCTCACGGCGATGGAGGAGCCGGTCTCGTTCCGGGCCGACGACCTGCGCGCCGAGAAGGAGAAGGTCCTCTCGGCCGTCCGGGTGCCCAGGGACATCGGCGCGGCCACCGCCCGCGGCCAGTACGCCGCCGGGTGGCAGGGCGCCGAGGAGGTCGTCGGCTACCTGCAGGAGGACGGGGTCGCGAAGACGTCCACCACGGAGACCTACGCCGCGGTCAAGCTCGAGGTCGACACCCGCCGCTGGGCGGGCGTGCCGTTCTACCTGCGCACCGGCAAGCGGCTGGGCAAGCGGGTCACCGAGATCGCCGTCGTCTTCAAGAAGGCGCCGCACCTGCCTTTCGACGACACCGCGACCGAGGAGCTGGGCCAGAACGCCATCGTCGTCCGGGTGCAGCCCGACGAGGGCATCACCATGCGCTTCGGCTCAAAGGTGCCGGGCGCGCAGATGGAGGTGCGCGACGTGACGATGGACTTCGGCTACGGCAACGCCTTCACCGAGTCCTCCCCCGAGGCCTACGAGCGGCTCATCCTCGACGTCCTGCTCGGCGACCCGCCGCTCTTCCCCCGCCACGAGGAGGTCGAGCTCTCCTGGAAGATCCTCGACCCGATCGAGCAGTGGTGGGGCCAGCACGGCAAGCCGCAGCCCTACCCCGCCGGTGGCTGGGGTCCCGCCGCGAGCGACGACATGATGGCCCGTGACGGCCGCACCTGGAGGATGCCTTGACCACCCCACCCAGTTCTCCGCTCGTTCCTCGCTCCGCTACTGGACGGGGACCCCGGTGATCGTCGACCTTCCCAAGACGACGAGCGTCGCCGTCAGCAAGAAGCTGGTGAGCCTGCGCAACGACGTCGGCGCGATGACCCTGGGGCGCGTCCTCACCCTCGTCATCGTCGTCGAGGACACCCAGGCCGAGGACGTCATCGAGGCGGCCAACGACGCGAGCCGGCAGCACCCCTGCCGGATCCTCGTCGTCGTCGCCGGCAACCGCCGCGGCGCCAACCGGATGGACGCGCAGATCCGCGTCGGCGGCGACGCCGGCGCGAGCGAGGTCGTCGTCCTGCGGCTCTACGGGCCCCTGGCCAATCACGGCCAGAGCGTCGTCGTCCCGCTGCTGCTGCCCGACTCGCCTGTCGTGGCGTGGTGGCCGCACGAGGCCCCGGCCGACCTGCGCAAGGACCCGATCGCGGTCATGGCGCACCGCCGGATCACCGACGCCGCCGAGTCGAGCAACCCCAAGGCCGCGCTCAAGCGGCAGGCGAGGACGTTCAGCCCCGGCGACACCGACCTCGCCTGGACCCGCGTCACGCTGTGGCGCGGGCTGCTCGCGGCGGCCCTCGACGGGCCGCCGTACCTGCCCGTCACCGAGGCCGTCGTCGAGGGGGCCGTGGACTCGCCGTCCTCGGACCTGCTCGCCGCGTGGCTGGGCTCGACCCTGCGGGTCCCCGTCCAGCGGGTGCGGACCCGGGCCGGCTCCGGCGTCGTCGGCGTGCGGCTCGAGCGGTCCAACGGGCCCATCGACCTCGTCCGCCCCGACGGCACTGTCGCCACGCTGTCCCAGCCCGGCCAGCCGGACCGGCGGATCAGCCTCAAGCGCCGTGGCCTGGCCGAGTGCCTGGCCGACGAGCTGCGTCGGCTCGACAACGACGAGGTGTACGCCGAGACGCTGGTCACCGGCCTCGAGCTGCTCACCCCCGCCACGAAGACGGCCAGCGAGGCCGCCGCCGCCGGCGAGGCGCCCTCGGTCGAGGAGGCCCGTCGCACCCAGCGCCGGCTCGCCCGCGACCACCACGCCGCGGCCGCGTCGGCCATGGTCACCGCCCCGACCGCGCCGGAGACCGGCGACACCGACCAGGTCCGCACCGCCACCGCGGCCAAGCTCGCCGACGAGCCGACCCCGCGCGAGCAGGACCTCGGCGCCCTGGCGGCGCCCGCGAAGAGGACGGCGAAGCGGACGGCGACCCCGAAGGCGAGCACGAAGGCGGCCGCGACGAGGACGACCGCCAAGCGGACCGCGAAGAAGGCCACGTCGTGAGCGCCGAGCCGCAGGTGGTCGTCCACCCCGGCAAGCAGCAGCTCGCCGACGCGGTGGCGGCCCGGCTCGTCGCCGCCGCGGTCGACGCGCAGGCCCGCGGCGGACGGGCCCAGCTCGTCCTCACCGGCGGGTCGATGGGCTCGGCCGTCTGGGGCTCCGTGCTGCAGACGCCCGGCCGGTCGTCCGTCGACTGGTCGCGGGTCGACCTGTGGTGGGGCGACGAGCGCTACCTGCCCGCCGGCGACGGCGAGCGCAACGACACCCAGAACGACGAGGCCGGGCTGTCCTCGCTGGGCCTCGACCCGCAGCGCGTCTTCCGGGTCGCCGGCCCGGATGCGAGCGACTCGGCGGAGGCCAGCGCGGCGTCGTACGCGCAGACGGTCCGCGAGCACGGGCAGGGCTCCTTCGACGTCGTCCTGCTCGGTGTGGGCCCGGACGGGCACGTCGCGTCGCTCTTCCCGCACCACCCCGCGCAGCGCACCGAGGGGGCGATCACCGTGGCCGTCCACGACTCCCCCAAGCCGCCGCCGGACCGGGTCTCGCTGACCTTCGAGGCCCTCGCCCGGGCCCGCGAGGTCTGGTTCCTCGTCGCGGGGGACGACAAGGGCGAGGCCGTGGCCGCGGCGCTGGCCCCGGGGGCCGACCGCTGGGACGTCCCCGCGTCGGGCGTCCGCGGCGAGGAGGCGACCCGGTGGCTGGTGGACGAGGCCGCCGCGAGCCGGCTGCCGCGCTGAGCCCGGCACGCCGGACGACGAAGCGGGCCGCCCCCTGAGGGGGCGGCCCGCTTCGTGGTTGCTCAGCTCACTGGATGAGGCCGCGCTCCCGCAGCGTCGAGAGGGCCTCCTGGAGGATGGCCTCGCCGTCGGCGTCCGAGCGCCGCTCCTTCACGTAGGCCAGGTGCGTCTTGTAGGGCTCCACCTTCGGCGGGGCCGGCGGGTTCTCGCGGTCCTGGCCGGCCGGGAAGCCGCAGCGGGGGCAGTCCCAGGTCTCGGGGAGCGCCAGGCCGGGCTCCTGCGCGAAGCTGGGTCGGGTCTCGTGCCCGTTGGAGCACCAGTAGCTGATGATCGTGCGCGGCGCGGACTCGCCGCGCTCCGCCTCACCCATCGGCCCGGCGCCCACCCGGCTGCCTCGGATCGCGTTACCGCCCGCCATGTGTCCTTGCGTTCCTTCCGATGGGTGTCGTACGTCGTCCCGACGGCCGCGGCCGCCGCTGCGCCGGGGTCAGCTGGAGAACCGGGCGATGAGCCCGAGCCCGACGATCGTCACGAACCAGATGATGCCGATGGCGATGGTGAACCGGTCGAGGTTGCGCTCGGCGACGGTGGAGCCGCCCAGCGAGCTGGACATCCCCCCGCCGAACATGTCCGACAGACCGCCGCCCTTCCCCTTGTGCATGAGGATGAGCAGGGTCAGGAAGAGGCTGGCCAGCACGAGCAGGACCTCGAGCCCGATCTTCACCGCAGTCACGCCCGACAGGTTACCTCACGTGACCGGCGTCTCAGACCGCTCGACGACGGGCCCGGGGGTCCCGGGCCCGTCGTCGGGAGCGTCCCGCGACCGGCTCAGAGCGCGACGTGGTCGCGGTACCGGCAGATCGAGGCGAACTCGGTCGGGTCGATCGCCGCGCCGCCCACGAGGGCGCCGTCGACGTCCTCCTGGGCCATGATCGCGGCGACGTTCGCGGCCTTGACCGAGCCGCCGTACAGCACGCGGACGGCGTCGGCGACGTCACCGCTCCACAGCTCGGCGAGCAGCGTGCGGATGGCCGCGCAGACCTCCTGCGCGTCGTCCGGGGTGGCCACCTCGCCGGTGCCGATGGCCCAGACGGGCTCGTAGGCGATGACGATGCTGCGCGCCTGCGCCGCCGTCACGCCGTCGAGGGCGGCCTGCAGCTGGGTGAGGACGTGCTCGACCTGCCCGCCCTCCTTGCGCACCTCGAGGCCCTCGCCGCAGCACAGGATCGGGGTCAGCCCGTGGGCGTAGGCCGCGCGGACCTTCGCCCCGACGACCTCGTCGGTCTCGTGGTGGTACTCGCGCCGCTCGCTGTGCCCCACGGCGACGTACGTGCAGCCGAGCTTGGCGAGGAAGGCGCCCGAGATCTCGCCGGTGTAGGCACCCGAGGCGTGGACCGAGAGGTCCTGGGCGCCGTACCGCAGCGACAGCCGGTCGCCGTCGACGAGCGTCTGGACCGACCGCAGGTCGGTGAAGGGCGGCAGGACGGCCACCTCGACCGCGGCGAAGTCGTGCTTGGCGTCGCGCAGCGTCCAGTCCAGCTTCTGCACGAGGTGGGTGGCCTGGAGGTGGTCGAGGTTCATCTTCCAGTTGCCGGCCATGAGCGGGGTGCGCCCGCCGGCGGGAGCGGTCGACGCGGCCATCAGGACCGCTCCTCGTCCAGGACGGTCAGCCCCGGCACCTGCTTGCCCTCGAGGTACTCCAGGCTCGCCCCGCCCCCGGTGCTGATGTGGCCGAACTGGGCGTCCTCGAAGCCGAGCTGCCGCACCGCGGCGGCGGAGTCCCCGCCGCCGACGACGGTCAGCGCGCCGGCCGAGGTGGCCTCGACCAGCGCCTGGGCGAGGGCCTTCGTCCCGTCGGCGTACGGCGCCATCTCGAACGCGCCCATGGGCCCGTTCCAGAAGACGGTGCGGGCGTCGGCGACCTTCTCGGCGAAGAGCCGGGCCGACTCCGGGCCGATGTCGAGGCCCATCCGGTCGGCGGGGATCGCGTCGACCCCGACGACGTCGTGGGCGGCGTCGGCCGAGAAGGCGTCGGCCGCGACGACGTCGACGGGCAGGACGATCTCGACGCCCCGCTCGGCCGCGTCGGCCAGGTGGCCCTTGACCGTCTCGACCTGGTCCTCCTCGAGCAGGCTCTTCCCGACCTCGTGACCCTGCGCCTTGAGGAACGTGAAGACCATGCCGCCCCCGACGAGCAGCCGGTCGGCGGTCTGCAGGAGGTTGCCGATGACGCCGAGCTTGTCCGAGACCTTGGCGCCCCCGAGGACGACGACGTAGGGCCGCTGCGGGTCCTTGGTGAGCCGCTCCAGCACCTGAACCTCGTCGCGGACGAGGCCGCCGGTGTAGGCGGGCAGGAGCCGGGCGACGTCGTACACCGACGCCTGCTTGCGGTGGACGACGCCGAAGCCGTCGGAGACGAACGCGTCGGCGAGGCCGGCGAGGGCCTGCGCGAACTCCGCCCGCTCCTCGTCGGTCTTGGCCGTCTCCCCCGGGTTGAACCGGAGGTTCTCGAGCATGACGACGTCGCCGTCGTCCAGGGCCTCGACCTTGGCCCGGGCGTCGTCGCCGACGGTGTCGGCGGCCAGCGCCACCTCGCGGCCGAGCAGCTCGCCGAGCCGGCGGGCGGCCGGCGCGAGCGAGTAGCGGTCCTCGGGTGCGCCCTTGGGCCGCCCGAGGTGGGCGCACACGACGACGCGTGCGCCCGCCTCGGAGAGGGCCTTGATGGTCGGCACCGACGCCCGGATCCGGCCGTCGTCGGTGATGCTGTCGCCGTCGAGCGGGACGTTGAGGTCCGAGCGCACGAGCACGCGCGTGCCCGCGACGCCCGCCGTCAGCAGGTCGTCGAGCGTCCTCATCCGGCTCAGAGGTCCTTGCCGACGAGCGCGACGAGGTCGACGAGGCGGTTGGAGTAGCCCCACTCGTTGTCGTACCAGCCGACGACCTTGACCTGGTTGCCGATGACCTTGGTCAGGCCCGCGTCGAAGATGCACGAGTGCGGGTCGGTGACGATGTCGCTGGAGACGATGGGGTCCTCGGTGTACTTGAGGTAGCCCTTGAGCGCGCCGTCGGCGGCGGCCTTGACCGTCGCGTTGACCTCCTCGACGGTCGTCTCGCGGCCGGCCTCGAAGGTGAGGTCGGTGGCCGAGCCCGTCGGCACCGGCACGCGCAGCGCGAAGCCGTCGAGCTTGCCCTTGAGCTCCGGCAGGACCAGGCCGATGGCCTTGGCCGCGCCGGTCGAGGTCGGGACGATGTTGAGGGCCGCGGCGCGGGCGCGGCGCAGGTCCTTGTGCGGGCCGTCCTGCAGGTTCTGGTCCTGCGTGTAGGCGTGGATCGTCGTCATGAGGCCCTTGACGATGGTCAGCTCGTCGTTGAGGGCCTTGGCCATCGGGGCGAGGCAGTTCGTCGTGCACGACGCGTTGGAGATGACGGTGTGCGTCGCCGGGTCGTACTGGTCGTGGTTGACGCCCATGACGACGGTGACGTCCTCGTTCTTCGCCGGGGCGGAGATGATGACCTTCTTGGCCCCGTTGTCGGCGTGCACCTTGGCCTTGGTGGCGTCGGTGAACAGGCCGGTCGACTCGATGACGACGTCGGCGCCGAGGTCGCCCCACTTCAGGGCGCCCGGGTCGCGCTCGGCGAAGGCCTTGAACGCCTTGCCGTCGACGGAGATCTCGTCGGCGCTCGAGGAGACCTCGCCGTCGAGGCGGCCGAGGATCGAGTCGTACTTGAGCAGGTGGGCCAGGGTGGCGTTGTCGGTGAGGTCGTTGACGCCGACGATCTCGATGTCGGCCCCCGCGGCCTGCGCCGCGCGGTAGAAGTTGCGGCCGATGCGGCCGAAGCCGTTGATCCCTACGCGGACGGTCATGGGTTTCTCGCAGCCTTCCGGAGCGGTGACAGGGTCCGGGCGCGTCGCCGACGACGGCGACCGCCTCGGCCTCCAACCTAGTGCCCTGCGTCACACCGCCTGACGCCGGTCCAGCCGGTGGGCGGGCCCGCGGGACGCCGTACGACGTCCCGTCGGCGCCGTACCCCTCCCCCGCACCCGGAGCCCGAGCCAGCCCCCGCGAATGGGATTCGGTCCGCTCGGCTCGGGTCGTGACGGGAGCCGAGTGGCAGGACCCCGATCC
Organism: Lapillicoccus jejuensis; assembly: GCF_006715055.1. Classification (NCBI taxonomy): domain Bacteria; kingdom Bacillati; phylum Actinomycetota; class Actinomycetes; order Micrococcales; family Intrasporangiaceae; genus Lapillicoccus; species Lapillicoccus jejuensis. Next base: position 3,456,005 of record NZ_VFMN01000001.1, on the reverse strand, counting down.
GTGTCGGCTCGAGCCGACCTCCGCGAATCGGATTCGGTCCGCTCGGCTCGGGTCGTGACGGGAGCCGAGTGGCAGGAATCCGATTCGGGTGGGCGGCCCAGTGGGGGTCCCGCTACGGACTCGTCGGGAGGACGCCGTACGGCGTCGCGCCGGGGCCTGCGCCCGATCAGTCCAGCATGTCGGCGGTGAGGCTGGCCTCGGTGCTCGGGATGCCGAGGTCCTCGGCCTTCTTGTCGGCCATCGCCAGCAGGCGGCGGATCCGGCCGGCGACGGCGTCCTTGGTCATCGGGGGCGACGCCAGCTGACCGAGCTCCTCGAGCGAGGCCTGCTTGTGCTCCAGGCGCAGCCGTCCGGCCTCGCGCAGGTGCTCCGGCACGTCCTCGGCGAGGATCTCGAGGGCGCGCTCCACGCGGGCGCCGGCGGCGACGGCGGCCCGGGCGGAGCGGCGCAGGTTGGCGTCGTCGAAGTTGGCGAGGCGGTTGGCGGTGGCGCGCACCTCGCGGCGCATCCGCCCCTCCTCCCAGGCCAGGACCGCGTCGTGGGCGCCCAGCCGGGTGAGCATGGCGGCGATGGCGTCGCCGTCGCGGATGACGACCCGGTCGACGCCGCGCACCTCGCGCGCCTTGGCCTGGATGCCGAGCCGGCGCGCTGCGCCGACGAGGGCGAGCGCGGCCTCCGGACCGGGGCAGGTCACCTCGAGCGAGGACGAGCGGCCGGGCATGGTCAGCGAGCCGTGCGCGAGGAAGGCCCCGCGCCAGGCGGCCTCGGCGTCGCAGGCCGAGCCGCTGACGACCTTGGGCGGCAGGCCGCGCACGGGGCGGCCGCGGGAGTCGACGAGCCCGGTCTGCCGGGCGAGGGTCGCGCCGTCCTGGTCGACGCGCACGACCCAGCGGCTGCCCTTGCGCAGGCCGCCGGCGGACATGACGAGGATGTCGGCGCGGTGGCCGTAGACCTCGCCGATGAAGCCGCGCAGCCGGCGCGCCGCCATCGCGGTGTCGAGCTCGGCCTCGACGACGATCTGGCCGCCGACGATGTGCAGGCCGCCGGCGAACCGCAGGGTGGCAGCCACTTCCGCCTTGCGACAGCACGGCTTCGTCACCGGCAGACGGCTCAGCTCGTCCTTCACCTTGGCCGTCATCGCCATCCGCGCGCCATCCTGTCACTGCCGTCGTCGAGAGGGTCGACCCCCGTCGGACCCGGGGCTGTCGCCCACCTGTCACTGCCACGGGACCGCCCTGTCCCTCGATCGAGTGACCCTAGCCGAACACGTCGCGGTAGGCCGCGGCGAGGCGCAGGGAGTCGTGCTGACCCCGGTGGCTGGTGCGCGAGACCGTCGAGACGACGAGCTCGGCGCCGAGCTCGCGGGCCGCGGCCTCGAGCTCGGCCCGCGCCGCCCGCGGGTCGCCGTCGTCGCCCAGGCAGGACGGGTCGGCGAGGACGACGTCGAGGGTGAGCCCCGGCGCGTGACGGGCGAGCGAGGCGAGGTGGTCGCTGGCCCGGTAGCCCTTGGTCTCGTCGGTGTGCAGCTCGAGGTTGAGGTTGAGCAGCTTGCGCGCGCGGGTCGTCGCCAGCGCCTCGCGCAGCGAGGGGACGAGGACGTGCGGCAGCACCGAGGTGAACCACGACCCGGGGCCGAGGACGACCCAGTCGGCGTCCTGGACGGCCTGCAGCGTCTCGGGGGGGCACTCGGGGTCCTCCGGGAGCAGCCGCACCGCCCGGACCTGGCCCCGCGCGGTCGCCACGCGGTGCTGGCCGTGGACCGTGTGCACGGCGCCGTCGGGGCCGAGGACCTCCGCCTCGATGGCCAGCGGCACGGCGGCCATCGGCAGGACGCGGCCGCGCGAGTTGAGCAGCCGGCCGACGAGGTCGAGCCCGCCGACGGTGTCGCCCAGCAGGTCCCACAGCGAGACGATGAGCAGGTTGCCCAGCGCGTGGCCGGCGAGCGCGCCCTCGCCCGCGAAGCGGTGCTGGAGGACGTCGCGCCACGTGTGGCCCCAGGTGGAGTCGTCGCACAGGGCGGCGAGGGCCATCCGCAGGTCACCGGGCGGCAGCACGCCGAGCTCGTCGCGCAGCCGCCCGGACGAGCCGCCGTCGTCGGCGACGGTGACGACGGCGGTGACCCGCTCGGTGACGAGCTTGAGCGCGGCCAGCGACGAGGCGAGGCCGTGCCCGCCGCCGAGGGCGGCGACGCGGGGGTCGGTCACGGCCTCGTCACTCCCGTCCGAGGTCGCGGTGGACGACGAAGGTCTCCACGCGGTCCGAGGCGAGCATCCGCGCGAGCCGCTCGGCCGTCGCGACCGAGCGGTGCTTGCCGCCCGTGCACCCGACGGCGACGGTGACGTAGCGCCGGCCCTCGCGGACGTAGCCCTCCACCGCCGGCTGCATGAGGTCGACGACGCCCTCGACGAACTCGACGGCGCCGGGCTGCGCGAAGACGTAGTCGGCGACGGGCGCGTCGCGCCCGGTGAGCGGGCGGAGCTCGGGCACCCAGAACGGGTTCGGCAGGAAGCGCATGTCGTGGACGAAGTCGGCGTCGAGCGGGACGCCGTACTTGAACCCGAAGGACATCACGGCGATCCGCAGCTGCGCTCGCCCGCCGTCCTCGAACAGCGAGGACACCTTCGCGCTCAGCTGGTGCACGTTGAGCCCGGAGGTGTCGAGGATGACGTCGGCCTCGGAGCGCAGCTCGCCGAGCAGCTGCCGCTCGCGCAGGATGCCGTCGAGCAGCCGGCCGCGGCCCTGCAGCGGGTGCGGGCGCCGGACGCTCTCGAAGCGCCGCACGAGGGCCTCGTCGGTGGCGTCGAGGAAGACGATCCGGGGGCGGTGCCCGGACCGGCTGAGCTCGGACAGGATCGAGTTGAAGTCGGCGAAGATGCCGTGGCTGCGCACGTCGACGACGGCCGCGAGCGCGGGGACGACGCCGTCGGCCAGCCGCCGGTCGTAGTCGGCGTGCAGCTCCATGAGCGCGGGCAGCATCTGCGGCGGGAGGTTGTCGACGACGTACCACCCGCGGTCCTCGAGGACGTTGGCCGCCGTCGAGCGGCCGGCGCCGCTCATGCCGGTGAGGACCACCATGCGCTGGCCGGGGGGCTGGCTCATGGGCCCGAGCCTACGGGGACGGCGCCGTGGTGCTCAGTCGAGCACCTCGCCCGTCGTGAGGTTGACGGCCGGGACGCGGGTCGCCTCGTCGGCGTGCAGCCGCTCGACGACGGTGGCGGCCAGGGTCGGCCCGATGCCGGGGACGGCCTCGACCTCCTCGACGGTCGCCGTCCGCAGCCGCTTGACCGACCCGAAGGCCTTGAGCAGCGCCTTGCGCCGCGTCTCGCCCAGCCCCGGGATGCCGTCGAGGGCGGAGACGGTCATCGCCTTGCTGCGGCGCTGGCGGTGGAAGGTGATGGCGAAGCGGTGCGCCTCGTCGCGCACCCGCTGCAGCAGGTAGAGGCCCTCGGAGGTGCGCGGCAGGATGACCGGGTAGTCCTGGCCGGGCACCCACACCTCCTCCAGGCGCTTGGCCAGCCCCACGACGGCGACGTCGTCGATGCCGAGGTCGGCCAGGGCCCGCTGGGCGGCGTTGACCTGCGGCAGGCCACCGTCGACGACGACGAGGTTGGGCGGGTAGGCGAACCGGCGCGGACGGCCGGTCTCCTCGTCGATCGGCCCGCTGGCCCGCGGCCCGCCGACCTCCTCGACGCCGCCCGCCCGCTCGTCGGCCGCGCCGTCGTCGCCGACCTCGACGTCGGTCGCCCTGTCGCGCTCGTCGAGGTAGCGCAGGAAGCGGCGGGTCAGCACCTCGTGCATGGCCGCCGTGTCGTCGACGACCGGTGGGGTGCCGTCGTCGCCCCCGGACGTCGCCCCGCGGACGATGAAGCGGCGGTACTCCGCCTTGCGGGCCAGCCCGTCCTCGAAGACGACCATCGACGCGACGACGTTGGTGCCCTGGACGTGGCTGACGTCGAAGCACTCGACCCGCAGCGGCGCCTCGGGCAGGTCGAGCGCCTCCTGCAGCTCCTGGAGCGCGACGCTGCGGGCGGTGAGGTCGCCCGCCCGGGTGACCTTGTGCCGGGCCAGGGACTGCTCGGCGTTGCGGCGGACGGTCTCGGCCAGCGCCCTCTTGTCGCCGCGCTGCGGCACGCGCAGGTCGACGTTGGCGCCGCGCAGCCGGGTCAGCCACTCCTGGACGCTGTCGGAGTCGGCCGGCAGCACGGGGACGAGCACCTCGCGGGGGACGGCGTCCGTGGTGCCCTCGGACGGGTCGCCGTACACCTGCTGGAGGAGGTGGCCGACGAGCTCGGGGAGGTCCTCGCTCTCCTTCTCCACCACCCAGCCGCGCTGCCCGCGGATCCGGCCGCCGCGGACGAAGAACACCTGGACGGCGGCCTCGAGCTCGTCGTCGGCCAGGGCGAAGACGTCGGCGTCGGTGGCGTCCCCGAGGACGACGGCGTTCTTCTCCAGCGCCTTCTCGAGCGCGCCGATGTCGTCGCGCAGCCGTGCCGCCTGCTCGAACTCCAGCTCGTCCGAGGCCTCCTTCATCCGCCGCTCGAGCCGCTTGACGAACTTCGTCGTGTTGCCGGCCATGAAGTCGCAGAAGTCCTCGGCGATCGCCCGGTGCTCCTCGGCGGAGACGCGGCCGACGCAGGGCGCGGAGCACTTGTCGATGTAGCCCAGCAGGCAGGGGCGACCGCTCATGCTGGCCCGCTTGAAGACCCCGCCGCTGCAGGTGCGCACCGGGAAGGGGCGCAGCAGCAGGTCGAGGGTCTCGCGGATGGCCCAGGCGTGCGAGAACGGCCCGAAGTAGCGGGTGCCGCGCCGCTTCGCGCCGCGCATGACCTGGGCGCGCGGGTACTCCTCCCCCATCGTCACGGCGAGGAACGGGTACGACTTGTCGTCGCGGTACTTGACGTTGAAACGGGGGTCGAACTCCTTGATCCAGCTGTACTCCAGCTGGAGGGCCTCGACCTCGGTCCCGACGACGGTCCACTCGACGCTGGCGCCGGTGCGCACCATCGTCGCGGTGCGCGGGTGCAGCGCGGTGATGTCCTGGAAGTACGACGACAGCCGCGGCCGCAGCGACTTGGCCTTGCCGACGTAGATGACGCGGCCGTCCTTGTCGCGGAAGCGGTAGACGCCCGGGTCGGTAGGGATCTCGCCCGGCTTGGGGCGGTACGTCGACGGGTCGGCCACCGTCCAACCCTAGGTCGCCCCACCGACAGGCCGGCGGGGCGCCCCGGGGCGGACCCGGGGCGGACCCGGGGCGGACCCGGGGCTGCCCCGGGGGCGGCCCCGGGCGGTCGCGCGTCAGGACACGACGACCTTGTCGCCCTCCACCGTCGCGGTCTTGGCGGCCAGCGGCTGGGTGGCCGGGCCCTGGACGACGGCGCCGGTCGCGATGTCGAACTTGCTGCCGTGGCACATGCACTCGATGCTCGTGCCCTGGATCTGGGTGACCGGGCAGCCCTGGTGCGTGCAGACCGAGCTGAACGCCTTGAACTGGCCCTGGGTCGGCTGCGTGACGACGACGCCGTCGAGGATCTTGCCGCCGCCGACAGGGACGTCGGCCGTCGCGACGGACGGTCCGGACGCGCCGCCGGACCCGCCGGCCGCCGTCGAGCTCGACGAGCCGCCCGCGCTCGAGGACGAGCCGCCCGAGCCGGACCCGGCACCGGCGCCCGAGCCGCTCCGGGTGCCGTCCGAGGTCGAGCCGCACGCGGCGAGGGCGCCCACGCCGACCGCCGCGGCACCGGCGACGCCGGCGCCGCGCAGGAGCGTGCGGCGCGGCAGGTCGGACGAGGTCGGGGCGGGGGTGCGGCGCTGGTCGGTGCTGTCCGTCATGAGGGGTCCTCGTGGGGCTCGGGGATGGGGGTCCGTACGACGCGTCGTACGGGGGGTTCGTCGAGGGAGACGGCGGTGCCGCACGGGCGGTTCACCACCTCGCCCCGCCGTGAAACGTTCACGCACGCGCGGGAGTTCGCGACAGTCCTGCGTCGTCGCAGCACCCCGGCCGGCGAAACACCACCGTCACATGTCACAGATGGGACACACTCCCGTGGCTTCCCGACCCTCCCTCGCTCTGCGGACTACTGTCCTGCCCACACGTCTCGCGGGTATCGCGAGTGTCCGGCACGTCCGCCGGGCGTACCACTCAGGAGGAAGCAGTGCAGCAGCGCTCCATCGTCCGGCTCGGCGTCCCGCTCGCGGTCGCCGCGCTCGCCCTGTCCGCCTGCGGCTCCCGCGGCGGCGACAACGGCTCGAGCGGCGGCTCGTCCGGCGGCGGCGGTTCGACCAAGACCGTCAAGATCGGCGTCATCGCGCCCCTGTCCGGCGACCTGTCGGCGCTCGGCAAGGGCATCCAGCACTCCGTGGAGCTGGCCGTCAAGGAGGCCAACGCCAACAACACCGTCCCGGGCTGGAAGCTCGAGGTCGAGCCCGTCGACGACGAGGCGAAGGCCGACGTCGGCAAGAACGCCGCGACCAAGCTCGCGGCGGACGACCAGGTCGTCGGGGTCGTCGGTGACCTCAACTCCAGCGTCTCGCAGCAGACGCAGCCGATCTTCGCGGCCGCGAACATCACCCAGATCTCGCCGGCCAACACCAACCCCTCGCTGACCATCGGCGCGGACTCGGCCAGCCCGAAGCGCACCTACAAGACCTACTTCCGCACCTGCACGACGGACGCGGTCCAGGGCCCGTTCGCGGCGCAGTACCTGCTCGCCCAGGGCATCAAGCAGGTCGCGACGATCAACGACAAGAAGACCTACGGCCAGGGCCTGGTCAACGCCTTCACGACCGAGTTCAAGAAGGGTGGCGGCACCATCACCGGCGCCTTCACCATCAACCCGGACGAGTCGAACTACCAGACCGTCGTCTCGCAGGCCGCCGCGACGAGCCCCAAGGCCGTCTACTACGGCGGTGAGTACCCGCAGGCCGGTCCGCTCTCGCAGCAGATGAAGGCCGCCGGCCTCAACGTCCCGCTCATGGGCGGCGACGGCATCTACGACCCGCAGTACATCAAGCTCGCCGGCGCCAAGTCCGACGGCGACCTCGCCACCTCGGTCGGTGCGCCGACCGAGAGCACCGACGCGGGCAAGAAGTTCCTCGCGTCGTACCAGGCGGCCGGCTACGCCGAGCCCGCCGCGGCCTACGGCGGCTACTCCTACGACGCCGCCAACGCCATCATCGCCGCGCTGAAGACGTCGCTCTCGGGCGCCTCGGACGTCAAGTCCGCCCGCCAGGCCACGGTCGACGCGGTCGGCAAGGTCTCCTTCGACGGCGTGACCGGCAAGGTCGCCTTCGACGAGTACGGCGACACGACGAGCAAGATCCTCACCGTCTACAAGGTCACGAGCGGCGCCTGGGCTGCCGACAAGACCGACGAGTTCAAGTAGGCCGACATCGGGTGACGGCAGGCGGGGGCGCGAGCCCTCGCCTGCCGTCCCGCATGTCCCCGCATGTCCCCCGGGGCAGGGCCCGACCCGGGTCGTGACGAGAGATCCAGGAGCACCATGACGGAGTTCTTCAACCAGCTCGTGATCGGGCTGAGCCTCGGCGCGCTCTACGCGCTGATCGCGGTGGGCTACACCGTGGTCTACGGCATCGTCCAGCTCATCAACTTCGCCCACGGCGAGGTCTTCATGATCGGCGCCTTCGGCGCCTTCGGGACGTGGACGGTGCTGTCGTCCGTCACCAACGTCACGACCGCCCTGTGGGTCCTGCCGGTGATGATCGTCGGCGCGGTCGCCTGCTCGGTCCTCGTGGCGGTGCTCATGGAGCGCTTCGCCTACCGGCCGCTGCGCAACGCGCCACGCCTGGCGCCGCTCATCACCGCCATCGGCGTGTCGGTGTTCCTCCAGGAGTTCGTGCGCCTCAACTGCTTCAGCCGGGTCTGCTTCTCGGAGAACTTCCGCGATGGGAACCCGCTGACCTTCTGGGGCGCCTTCCCGGACGCCAAGAGCAAGATCCCCTTCCCGCAGATCGACGGCGTGACCGGCCCCGGCCCGACGATCGGTGGCGTGACGATCCAGAAGTCCGCGATCTTCACCGTCGTCGCGCTGGCCGTCTGCGCCGCGCTGCTGTGGTACTTCGTCAACCGCACCAAGCTCGGCCGAGCGATGCAGGCCGTCTCGCAGGACCCCGACACCGCCAAGCTCATGGGCATCAACGTCGACCGGATCATCGTCGTCGCGTTCGTCCTCGGCGCGGTGCTCGCCGCCGTCGCCGGTGTCGCGCAGGGTCTGCAGAACGCGAACATCGACTACCGGATCGGCTTCCTCGCGGGCCTCAAGGCCTTCACCGCCGCCGTCCTCGGCGGCATCGGCAACATCCAGGGGGCCGTCGTCGGCGGCCTGTTCCTCGGGGTCGTCGAGGCGATGGCCTCGACGTACATCCCCGGTCAGTTCGGCGGCTCGGCCTGGAAGGACGTGTGGGCCTTCGTGCTCCTCATCATCGTCCTGGTCTTCCGGCCCCAGGGCCTCCTCGGCGCGCGGGTGGTGGACCGGGCATGAGCACCTCCACCGCCTCCCCCGCCGTGACCCCCGACGAGCCCACCGGCATCCAGGCCGTACGACGTCGCTACGCGCACCTCGCGTGGCCGGTCGCCCTCGCCGGCGCCGTCCTGCTCCTCGTCGGGTGCCTGCTGTCGTGGAACTACGACACCACCGTCCTCGGCGACCTGTCGATCTACTTCTACCCGGGCCCGCTGCAGATCCTCATGATCATCGTGGCGGTCGCCGCGATCGTGCTGCTGCTGGCCTACCGCGGACCGCTGCACCGCCTCGGCGAGTGGCTCGACGTCGCCTCCGGGCTGACGGCCGTGGGCGTCGGCGCGAGCATCTACATGCTGCTCGTCGTCGTCGCGGGCGGCATCCAGGCCGGCGGCCTGGTCAACGTCGACCCGGGCGGCTGGGTGTCCTTCGTGGGCGCGCTGCTGCTCCTGGCCGGTGCCTACCTCCTGCCCTCCACCGACCGGCGCGACGCGATCCACGCGAGGCTGCCCGGCTGGGTCGAGATCGCCACGATCGTCGTGCTGCTCGCGGTGGCGCTCTTCGGGGCGGCCTTCGCCCTCGGGCAGGACGACGGCACGATCTTCGTGCTGTTCCTCGTCTTCGCGGGGACCCTCGTCGCGGGCCTGGTCCGCTGCGGGTTCTTCGCCTGGGTGGGGATCATCGCCCAGAAGCACCGCGAGGTGCTGACCCTCGGGGCGTTCGTCGTCGCGTTCCTCTTCCCGTTCACCCAGAACGGGTCGGACGCCAACATGTCGATCGCCACCCAGGTCATCATCTTCGCGGTCACCGCGCTCGGCCTCAACATCGTCGTCGGGCTCGCCGGCCTGCTGGACCTGGGGTACATCGCGTTCCTCGGGGCGGGCGCCTACGTCGGTGCGACGCTCTCGATGTCGGCCTTCGCGACGATCTCGTGGAAGCCGCCGTTCATCGTCGTCGTCTTCGTCGGCGCGCTGTTCTCGGCCACGCTCGGCCTCATCATCGGCACGCCGACGCTGCGGGTGTCGGGCGACTACCTCGCCATCGTCACGCTGGCCTTCGGCGAGATCTTCCGCCTGGCCATGGGCAACTTCGACGGCGACAACGGCCCCGACCTCACCAACGGCCCGAACGGCATCCCCGCCATCCCGGACCTGGCCATCGGGTCGTTCAACTTCGGCGACACGCACACCGTCCTCGGCATCCCGCTGGGCCGGTTCGCGAACTACTACTTCCTGCTCCTCGTCGTCGCGGCGGTCATCATCACGGTCTTCACCCGGCTCAACAACAGCCGGATCGGCCGCGGCTGGGTGGCCATCCGCGAGGACGAGAAGGCGGCCGAGGCCATGGGCGTCAACGTCTTCGGCCTCAAGCTGTTCGCCTTCGCCAGCGGCGCGTTCCTCGCTGGCATGGCGGGCACGATCAAGGCGCACCAGGACGTGTCGGTGACGCCGGACCAGTACGTCTTCCTCGAGTCGGCCTTCCTGCTCGCCGCCATCGTCCTCGGTGGCATGGGCACGGTCGGTGGCGTCCTCGTCGGGGCGGCGATCCTGCGGCTGCTGCCGGAGAAGCTGCGCTTCATCTCCGACTACCGCTACCTCATCTTCGGCATCCTGCTCGTCCTCGTCATGCGCTTCCGCCCCGAGGGCCTCGTGCCCAGCCAGCGGCGGCGCCTGGAGTTCCACGAGGACGACGAGCGGCTGGCGAGCCGGATCGAACAGGTCCACCTCGAAGAGGAAGGAGCCAAGGCATGACCGCCTCCCTCGAGCAGGCCCCGGCCGACCGCCACCTCGGCGCCCCGGTGCTGGAGGCCCGCGGCGTCGTCATGCGCTTCGGCGGCCTCACCGCGGTCAACGACGTCGACCTCACCGTCCGCGAGGGCGAGATCGTCGGCCTCATCGGGCCCAACGGCGCCGGCAAGACGACGTTCTTCAACTGCCTCACCGGGCTCTACCTGCCCACCGAGGGGCAGGTGACCTTCCGCGGGGCGGTGCTGCCGCCGAAGCCGCGCAAGGTCGTCCTCGCCGGCATGGCCCGCACGTTCCAGAACATCCGGCTCTTCGGCAACATGACCGCGCTGGAGAACGTCATGGTCGGGCGGTACTGCCGCACGAGCGCGGCGGCCCTCACCTCGATCATCCGCGGGCCGAAGTTCCGGCGCGAGGAGGCCGAGACCCGGGCCCGGGCCCAGGAGCTGCTCGACTACGTCGGGCTCGGCTCCTCGACCGAGCTGCTGGCCCGCAACATGCCGTACGGCGACCAGCGGCGCCTGGAGATCGCCCGCGCCCTCGCGACCGACCCCAAGGTGCTCCTGCTCGACGAGCCGACGGCGGGCATGAACCCGCAGGAGACCCGCGAGGCGATGGAGCTGATCTTCCGGATCCGCGACTCCGGGATCGCCGTCGTCGTCATCGAGCACGACATGCGGTTCATCTTCAACCTGTGCGACCGGGTGCTCTGCCTGGTGCGCGGCGAGACCCTCATCGAGGGCACGCCGGGCGAGGTCCAGTCCGACCCGCGGGTCATCGAGGCCTACATCGGCACCGGTGACGAGGGGGACGACGACGAGGACGACGTACCCGCGGCCGACCCGCAGGACGCCGTACGGGACGAGAAGGAGGGTCGCGCGTGAGCGCCATGCTCGAGGTCAAGGACCTCGTCGTCGCCTACGGCAAGATCGAGGCGGTCAAGTCGATCTCGTTCTCCGTCGAGGAGGGCCAGGTCGTCACCCTCATCGGCACCAACGGCGCCGGCAAGACGACGACGCTGCGCACGGTGTCCGGGCTGCTCAAGCCGGTCAGCGGGTCGATCACGTTCCAGGGCAAGCCGATCAGCGGCACCGCCGCGCACTCGATCGTCGAGCTGGGGATCGCGCACTCCCCCGAGGGGCGGCGGATCTTCCCGCGGCTCAGCGTCGAGGAGAACCTCCTGCTCGGCGCGTTCGCCCGCAAGGACTCGGCCAACATCCGGCACGACCTCGAGGCGGCCTTCGACCTCTTCCCCATCCTGCGGGAGCGCAGCAAGCAGCCGGCGGGGACGTTCTCCGGCGGCGAGCAGCAGATGCTCGCGATGGGCCGGGCGATGATGAGCCGGCCCAGGCTGCTCATGCTCGACGAGCCCTCGATGGGCCTCTCGCCGCTGATGATGAAGCGCATCATGTCGACGGTGAAGACGCTCCAGGAGCAGGGCACGACGATCCTGCTCGTCGAGCAGAACGCCCAGGCCGCGCTCCGGCTGGCCGACAAGGGCTACGTCCTCGAGGTCGGCTCGATCGTCCTCGAGGGCACCGGCAAGGAGCTGCTCACCAGCGACGAGGTCCGCAAGGCCTACCTGGGCGAGGACTGAGCACCACCCCCGCCCGTACGACGCCGCGCCCGGTCCCCCACGCGGGGGGCCGGGCGCGACCGCGTACGGAGGCGGTCGGCGCGGTCAGCCGGCCCGGCGGGTCGTCCTCGGGGACGAGGAGCGCGCGGCCGCCGTGCGGGTGACCGTCACCGCCGCCGTGGCCTTCTTCGCCGTCTTCTTGGCCGCGGTCTTCTTGGCGGCCGTCTTCTTGGTCGTGGTCTTCGTCGTGGTCTTCGTCGTGGTCTTCTTCGCCGCCCCCTTGGCCGGGACGACGACCGGCGCCCGCCGGGCCCGCGCCGTGCTCGGGCGCGGCGAGTGGCCGGCCTTCTCGAGGATCGGCTTGAGGAACTGCCCGGTGAACGACGCCTCGACCGAGGCGACGTGCTCCGGCGTGCCCTGCGCGATGACCGTCCCGCCGCGCTTGCCACCCTCGGGCCCGAGGTCGACGATCCAGTCGGCCGACTTGATGACGTCGAGGTTGTGCTCGATGACGATGACCGTGTTGCCCTTCTCGACCAGCCCCTGGAGGACCTCGAGGAGCTTGCGGATGTCCTCGAAGTGCAGCCCCGTCGTCGGCTCGTCGAGCACGTAGACCGTGCGCCCCGTCGAGCGCTTCTGCAGCTCGGTGGCCAGCTTGACGCGCTGCGCCTCGCCGCCGGACAGCGTCGGTGCCGGCTGGCCGAGCCGGACGTACCCCAGCCCGACGTCGTTGAGGGTGGTCAGGTGCCGGCTGATCGACGGCACGGCGGCGAAGAAGTCGACGGCCTCCTCGATCGGCATGTCGAGGACGTCGGCGATCGTCTTGCCCTTGAAGTGGACCTCGAGCGTCTCGCGGTTGTAGCGGGCGCCGTGGCACACCTCGCACGGGACGTAGACGTCCGGCAGGAAGTTCATCTCGATCTTGATCGTGCCGTCGCCGGAGCAGTTGTCGCAGCGACCGCCCTTGACGTTGAACGAGAACCGGCCCGGCTGGTACCCGCGGATCTTCGCCTCCGTCGTCTCGGCGAACAGCTTGCGCATGTTGTCGAAGACCCCGGTGTACGTCGCCGGGTTCGACCGCGGGGTGCGCCCGATCGGGCCCTGGTCGACGTGGACGACCTTGTCGAGGTGCTCGAGCCCGGCGACCGTCTTGTGCCGGCCCGGCACCTGGCGCGCGCCGTTGAGCTTGTTGGCCAGCACCGTGTAGAGGATGTCGTTGACCAGCGTCGACTTGCCCGACCCGGACACGCCCGTCACGGCGACGAGGTTGCCCAGCGGGAAGGAGACGGTGACGTCCTTGAGGTTGTTCTCCTTGGCCCCGACGACGGTCACCTCGCGGCCGTCCTGCCCGCGGCGCTCCGCCGGCACCGCGATCTCGCGACGGCCCGACAGGTACTGACCGGTGATCGAGTCGGGGTGCTCGAGCAGGCCCTGGACGGTGCCGCAGTGGACGACCTGCCCACCGTGCTCCCCCGCGCCCGGGCCGATGTCGACGACCCAGTCGGCCGTGGCGATGGTGTCCTCGTCGTGCTCGACGACGATGAGCGTGTTGCCCAGGTCGCGCAGCCGGGTCAGCGTGTCGATGAGCCGGTGGTTGTCGCGCTGGTGCAGTCCGATCGACGGCTCGTCGAGGACGTAGAGCACGCCGACCAGCCCGGAGCCGATCTGCGTCGCCAGCCGGATGCGCTGCGCCTCGCCACCGGACAGCGTCCCCGCCGGCCGGTCGAGCGAGAGGTAGTCGAGGCCGACGTCGAGCAGGAAGCCCAGCCGGGCCTCGATCTCCTTGATGACCCGCGCGGCGATCTGCCGCTCGCGCGCGCTGAAGTCGACGCCCGACAGGAACTCGGCCGCCTCGTTGATGGCCAGGGCGCAGACCTCGGAGATGCTCCGGTCGCCGATCTTCACGGCGAGCACCTCGGGCTTGAGCCGCGCCCCCTTGCAGGTCGGGCACGGCACCTGGCGCATGTAGCCCTCGTAGCGCTCCCGGCTCCACTCGGAGTCGGTCTCCGCGTGCCGGCGCTTGACGAAGGGCACGACGCCCTCGAAGCCGGTCGTGTAGGACCGCTCGCGGCCGTAACGGTTGCGGTAGCGCACGTGGACCTTGTAGTTCTGTCCGGTGAGCAGCGCCTCCTTGGCCCGCGCCGGCAGCGAGTGCCACGGCGCGTCCATGGAGAACTTGAGGTCCTCGGCGAGCGCCGCGATGACGTTCTGGAAGTAGTCGGCCGACCCGCTGCCCTGCGCCCACGGCGCGATCGCGCCCTGCGCGATGGACAGGTCCTGGTCGGGGACGAGCAGCTCGGGGTCGACCTCGAGCTCGGTGCCGATGCCGGTGCAGGTCGGGCAGGCCCCGAACGGCGCGTTGAACGAGAACGAGCGCGGCTCGATCTCGTCGATGGCGATCGGGTGGTTGTTGGGGCAGGCCATCTTCTCCGAGAAGCGGCGCTCGCGGACGGCGTCCTCGTCCTGCGGGTCGACGTCGACGAACTCGACGAGCAGCACGCCGCCGGCCAGGCCGAGGGCGGTCTCGACGGAGTCGGTGAGCCGGCGCTTGGACCCGGCGTCCCCGCCGCGCGCCACGAGCCGGTCGACGACGACCTCGATGGTGTGCTTGTACTGCTTCTCCAGCTTCGGCGGGTCGGTGAGGCTGATGACCTCGCCGTCGACGCGGGCGCGGGCGAAGCCCTTGGACTGCAGGTCGGCGAAGAGGTCGACGAACTCGCCCTTGCGGGCCTGGACGACCGGCGCGAGCACCTGGAACCGGGTCCGGTCGGGCAGCTCGAGCAGCCGGTCGACGATCTGCTGCGGCGACTGCCGGGTGATCGGCTCCCCGCAGGTCGGGCAGTGCGGCCGGCCGGCGCGCGCGAAGAGCAGACGCAAATAGTCGTAGACCTCGGTGATCGTGCCGACGGTCGAGCGCGGGTTGCGGTTGGTCGACTTCTGGTCGATCGAGACCGCGGGCGACAGTCCCTCGATGAAGTCGACGTCCGGCTTGTCCATCTGCCCGAGGAACTGGCGGGCGTAGGAGGACAGCGACTCGACGTACCGGCGCTGGCCCTCGGCGAAGATCGTGTCGAAGGCGAGCGAGCTCTTGCCCGACCCGGACAGGCCGGTGAAGGCGATGAGGCTGTCGCGCGGGAGCTCGACCGAGACGTCCTTGAGGTTGTGCTCGCGGGCGCCGCGGACGACGAGCGTGTCGTGGCTGCGGCGGGGTGTGGGGGTCGTGGTGGAGGGCGCGGGCGTCACCCCTCAACCTTAGGTGGGCCCACCGACAGGGGTCCTCCAGGACGGGGACCCCCCTCGCGGATACGCTCGCCGCATGCCCGCCAGCGAGGACGCGCACCCGGCTCCGCACGGCGGAGCCCCCCACCGGTCGAGCGGTTCGGGCGCCACCACGGGCCCCGGCCAGCGCGACGAGCGCCCGGCCTCCCAGCCCGGTCACGCCGCCTCCTCGACCCCGCCCGAGACCGTCCCCATCAGCGAGTACGCCGTCATCGGCGACCTCCAGTCGTGCGCGCTGGTCAGCCGCCAGGGCTCGGTCGACTGGCTGTGCCTGCCCCGCTTCGACTCCCCCTCGTGCTTCACCGCCCTGCTCGGGACCCCCGACCACGGCCGGTGGCTGCTCGGCCCGGCCGACCCCGAGGGCGTGACGACGACCCGCCGCTACGTCGGCGAGACGTTCGTGCTCGAGACGACCCACGTCACCCCCACCGGGACCGTCCGGGTCGTCGACGCCATGCCGCTGGGCGACCACCGCCACGACATCGTCCGGATCGTCGAGGGCGTCGAGGGCACGGTCCGGATGCGGCACGAGTGGGTCGTCCGGTTCGGCTACGGCCGGATCAAGCCGTGGGTCAGCCGCGGCCTCGGCCCCGGCGGCGACGCCGACCGGGTCATCACCGCCGTCGCCGGGCCCGACCTGCTCGTGCTGCGCGGGTCGCGGCTGCCCCGTCCCGTCGACGGCCGCCACGTCGACGTGTTCGACGTCGCCGCCGGCGACCGGCTCGCCTTCTCGACGACCTGGCTGCCCTCCCACCTGCCGGTCCCCCACGACGTCGCCACCGACGCCACCGTCCGGGTCACCCTCGACTGGTGGGAGGACTGGGCCCACGGCATCCGCCACGAGGGCCGCTACCACGACGCCGTCGTCCGCTCCCTGCTCGTCCTGCGCCTGCTCACCAGCTCGACGACCGGCGGCATCGTCGCCGCGCCGACGACGAGCCTGCCGGAGGACTTCGGCGGCGAGCGCAACTGGGACTACCGCTTCTGCTGGCTGCGCGACGCCTCCCTCACGCTCAGCGCCCTCGTCTCGCACGGCTACGTCGAGGAGACCGCGCTGTGGCGCCGCTGGCTCATCCGGGCCGTCGCCGGCGACCCCGAGGACCTGCAGATCATGTACGCCGTCGACGGGGCCCGCGAGCTGCCCGAGCAGACCCTCGACCACCTGCCCGGCTACGCCGGCTCGCGTCCCGTCCGGGTCGGCAACGGCGCCGTCGGGCAGCGCCAGACCGACGTCCTCGGCGAGGTGATGATCGCCCTCGCCGAGGGCCGCGACGCCGGCCTCGAGGACGACACCCGCGCGTGGCGGATCCAGACCGCTCTGGTCGACGAGCTCGCCGAGCGGTGGCAGGAGCCCGACCACGGCCTGTGGGAGATCCGCGGGCCGCAGCGCCACTTCACCCACTCGCAGGTCATGGTGTGGGCCGCCTTCGACCGCGCGGTGAAGGCCGTCGAGCAGGGCCTGCCCGCGCCGGAGGAGACGGTGGCGCGCTGGCGGTCGGTGCGGGACGCCGTACGGGCGCGGGTGCTGGAGAAGGGGTACGACGCCGAGCGCGGCACCTTCGTCCAGCACGACCAGACCCGCGAGGTCGACGCCAGCCTGCTCGTCCTCGCGCAGTGCGGCTTCGTCGAGCCGCACGACCCGCGCTTCCTCGGCACGGTGAAGGCGGTCGAGGAGGACCTGCTGCGCGACGGGCTGGTGCTGCGCTACCGCACGGACAGCGGCGTCGACGGGCTCGGCGGCGACGAGCACCCGTTCCTCGCGTGCTCCTTCTGGCTCGTCGACGCCTACGCGCGCACCGGGCAGCTCGACAAGGGGCACGCCCTGATGGACCGGCTGGTCGGGCTCGCCAACGACGTCGGGCTGCTGTCCGAGGAGTACGACCCGCAGGGTGACCGGATGGCCGGCAACATGCCGCAGGCCTTCTCGCACCTGGCCCTCATCGGCGCCGCCCGCCAGCTGGCGACCGCCCGCGCCGCGGCGGGGCGCGACACCGCCGACGTCTAGGGTTGGCGTCATGAGTCCCACTGGCGCGACCCCGGCTCCTCGACGCCCGGCGACGGACCTCGAGCTGCTGGCGACCGAGACGCAGCGGCTGCTCGCGACGGTGGCCGGGCTCGACGACGCCGCGGTCGCCGCGCCGAGCGCCTGCGCCGGCTGGACCCGCGGCCACGTCGTCACCCACCTGGCCCGCAACGCCGACGCGCTGCGACGCCTCACCCGCACGGTCCTCACCGGCGACCGCCTGCCGATGTACGCCTCCGAGGAGGCCCGCGACCAGGAGATCGAGCAGGGTGCCCCACGGCCCGCCCACGAGCAGGAGGACGACCTGCGGTTGGCGAGCGAGCGCTTCGCCGCGTACGCCGCCCCGCTCGGGACCGAGGAGTGGCTCGGCGACGAGCAGGTCACCGCCCGGGCCGGCCGCACCCTCCCCGCGCGCGACCTGCCGTGGATGCGCCTGCGCGAGGTCGTCGTCCACCACCTCGACCTCGACGCCGGCTTCGCGTACGACGCCCTGCCGCCGGACCTGCAGCACGACCTCCTCGTCGACCAGGCGGCGCGGCTCGGCGTCGGCGGCGTCGCCGTACGGCTGCTCAGCGACGAGGGCGACGACCTCGTGACGACCGAGGCCGGGGGCCCGACCGTCACGCTGCGCGGCCCACGGGCCGCGCTCCTCGGGTGGAGCACCCGGGGACTGACCGACGGGGTCGCCGCCGACGGCGACCTCCCCACCCTGCCCTTCGGAGGCTGACCCCCATGACCGACTCCCAGACCCCCGCCGCGCCCTCGGGTGCCCCCGCGTCGTCGTACGACGGCGACGTCGCCCCCGGCGGCCCCGCGCAGGTGCGCGAGCTGCCCGGGCTGACCATCCGCAAGCTGGCCGTGTCGGAGATGAGCAACAACGTCTACCTGCTCACCGACACGGCGACCGGCGAGCAGCTGCTCGTCGACGCCGCCGACGACGCGGAGGCCATCCTCGCCCTCGTCGCCGAGGCCGGCGGGCGGCTGGTCAAGGTCGTCACGACCCACCAGCACTGGGACCACCACCGCGCCCTCGCCGCCGTCCTCGACGCGACCGGGGCCCGCAGCGCCGCCGGCGAGGACGACGCCGACGCGCTGCCCGTCGCGCCCGACCGGCGCCTCGCGCACGGTGACACCGTGACCTTCGGCGACGTCACCCTCGACGTCGTCCACCTGCGCGGCCACACCCCCGGGTCGGTGGCGCTGGCCTACGAGGACGCCGACGGCCGCACGCACCTCTTCACCGGCGACTCGCTCTTCCCCGGCGGCGTCGGCAACACGAAGAACGAGGGCCAGAGCTTCGAGGACCTCATCGCCGACGTCACCGAGCGCGTCTTCGACGTCTACGACGACGACACCTGGGTCTACCCCGGCCACGGCGGCGACACGACCCTCGGCGCCGAGCGCCCGCACCTGCCGGAGTGGCGCGAGCGCGGCTGGTGACGACGGTGACCGTCACGCGGTGCGCGTGACGGTCACCTCGACGAACATGTCGGACGCGGGGGCGCCGGTGAAGACGCCGGTGAGCGGCGGGACGTCGGCGTAGTCGCGGCCGTGGGCGACCTCGACGTGCAGGTCGCCGGGGACGACGAGGTTCGTCACGTCGATGCCGAGCCAGGTGCCGTCCCACCACTCGACCCAGGCGTGCGACTCCCCCGGCACCGGCTCGCCCAGCGGTGCCTCGGGGTCGGGCAGGACGTAGCCGGAGACGTAGCGGGTGGGCACGCCCACGGAGCGCAGCGCGCCGATGGTCAGGTGCGTGAGGTCCTGGCACACCCCGGCCCGGGCGGCCCACGCGTCGGCCGCGCTCGAGGCGACGTGGGTCGAGCCGGTCTCGTAGCGCACCTCGTCGTGGACGAGCCCGACGACCGCGTCGACCAGCGCGGCCGGGGAGGACGCCGTACGGCGCAGGTCGGCGACCCGGGCGGCGAGGTCCGGCGGCGGCGCGACGCGGTCGGTGACGGCGAGGTACTCGCACGGCTCGGACCCGACCGACGCGGCGGCGAGCGCGTCCCAGGTCAGGCCCTGCCCGGTGCGCGGCGGGCGGTGCACGTCGAGCGACGACGTCGCGGTGACGACGAGCTGCTCGTGCCGCTCGTGCAGCTCGAAGGCGGTGACGTGGGTGCCCCAGTAGTCGACGTACTGGAACGACCACGGCGTGGGCGTCACCTCGACCCGCGTGGAGAAGACGGTCTGCTCGGCCGTCGTCGGCGGGGTGAGACGCACCTCGTCGAAGGAGACGAGGGCGCCCTGCGGGTAGCGGTAGCCGGTGCGGTGCCGGACGACGAGGCGCGCGCTCACAGGTCGCCCACCCGCCAGCCGGGCGTCGCCGGCGTCGGGAACCACCGGGCCGCGATGGCCTCGCTGGCCCTGGTCGCCCGCTGCTGGATCCGCTCCATCTCGCCGGCGAGGTCGGTGAGCACGTCGGCGAGCGGCCGGTACTCCAGCTCGGCCCGCGCGCGGCCGAGGAGCCGCGCCGCCTCGCCGTGCGTGCCGGGCCCGCCCCGGCGCGGGGCGCCGTAGTCGAGCGCGGCGACGCACGCCTCGGCCTGCTGCAGCGAGTGCAGCACCGACCGGGGGAAGAGCGGGTCGAGCAGGAGGAACTCGGCCGCCTCGCGCTGCGCGAGCCGGCCGCGGTAGGTGCGGGTGAACGCCTCGAGCGCCCCGCAGGCCCGCAGCGTGGTGCCCCACACGGTGGCGGTGCCGGCGGACAGCGACGCGTTGGACAGCAGCCGCGCCGTCATGTCGACCCTCTCGATGCTGCGGCCGAGGACGAGGAACTGCCAGCTCTCGTCGTGGGTGACCGTCCCCTCGACGAGCCCGGAGATCATCGCGACGCGCTCGACGACGAGCCGCGACGCGAGGTGCGGGCGCATCGCCTGCAGCTGCCCGTGGGCGACCGCGTGCCAGGTCGTGTTGATGGCCTCCCACACCTCGGCCGACACCGTCTCGCGGGCGCGCCGGGCGGACTCGCGGGCGCACCCGATGGCGTAGACCGTCGAGCTGCCCGAGTCGGGGTCGTGGCCGAGCAGCCGCAGGACGAGGGCGTTGTCGACGCGGGTGCCGGCCGGCAGGTCGACGGCCTCGATGCCCATGACCTCGAGCAGGGTCCGCGACGCCGCGGCCTCCTCGACCGACGGGTCCTCGACGAGGGTGCTGAGGTGGCTGTCGAGGATCCGGGCGGTGGCGTCGGCCCGCTCGAGGTAGCGCCCGATCCAGAAGAACGACTCGGCGATCCGGCTCAGCACGGCGCACCCCCCACGACGTCGCCGTACGGCGCCCCGCCGGACTGCTGCTGCTGCTGCTCCATCTGCCGCAGATCCAGGCGGCCGGTGGGCGGCTCCTGGACGAGCCGCGCGGTGGCGCCGGGCAGGGCCGAGCGCGACAGTACCCAGGTGTCCTTCGACCCGCCGCCCTGGCTGGAGTTGACGATGAGCTCGCCCTCGGGCAGGGCGACCCGGGTCAGGCCGCCGGGCAGCACCCACACCTCGCGGCCGTCGTTGACGGCGAACGGGCGCAGGTCGACGTGCCGCGGCCGCAGCGCCCCGTCGATGAAGGTCGGGTGGGTGGAGAGCTGGACGACGGGCTGCGCGATCCAGCCGCGCGGGTCGGCGAGCACCTTCGCGCGCAGCTCGTCGAGCTCGGCGCGGCTCGCGCGCGGGCCGATGACGATGCCCTTGCCGCCGGAGCCGTCGACCGGCTTGAGGACGAGCTCGTCGAGCCGGTCGAGCACCTCCTCGCGGTGCGCCGGCTCCTCCATCCGCCACGTGTCGACGTTGGGCAGGACGGGGTCCTCGGCGAGGTAGTAGCGGATGAGGTCCGGCACGTAGGTGTAGACGAGCTTGTCGTCGGCGACGCCGTTGCCGAGCGCGTTGGCGACGGTGACGTTGCCGACCCGCATGGCGTTGACGATCCCGGCGACGCCCAGCAGCGAGTCGGCGCGGAAGTGGACCGGGTCGAGGAACTCGTCGTCGACGCGGCGGTAGATGACGTGGACCGGCTCGAGCCCGTTCGTCGTCCGCATGAGCACCCGACCGCCGCGGCAGACGAGGTCGCGGCCCTCGACGAGCTCGACCCCCATGAGCCGCGCGAGCAGCGCGTGCTCGAAGTAGGCCGAGTTGTAGACGCCCGGGGTGAGGACGACGACCGTCGGGTCGGCGACCCCGGCCGGGGCGGTCGCCCGCAGCGCGGCGAGCAGCTGGCGCGGGTAGCGCGCCACCGGGCGGATCCGGTGGTCGGCGAACACCTCGGGCAGCGCCGTCGCCATCGCCCGGCGGTTGGTCATGACGTACGACACGCCGGACGGCACCCGCACGTTGTCCTCGAGGACGCGGAAGGTGCCGGCGTTGTCGCGGACCAGGTCGATCCCGGCGACGTGCACCCGCACCCCGCCGACCGGCTCCAGCCCGTGGACGACGCGGTGGAAGTGCGGCGAGGAGAGCACGACGTGCCGCGGCATCACCCCGTCGCGGAACAGCCGGCCCTCGCCGTAGACGGCGTCGAGGAACGCCTCGAGGGCCCGCACCCGCTGGGCGACGCCGCGCTCGACCGGCGCCCACACGTCGGGCTCGATGAGCCGCGGGACGAGGTCGAGCGGGAAGGGCCGCTCGACGCCGCCGAGGTCGAAGGTGACGCCCTGGTCGACGTACGAGCGGGAGAGCGACTCGGCCCGCACGTGCAGGTCCTCGGGGCCGATCTGCTGCACCCGCCGGCCCAGGGCGGCGTACCCGGGTCGCACGCTCGCGTCGGGCGCGAACATCTCGTCGTACGGCGTGTCCGGCGTCGGTTCGACCGGTCCCCTCGCCTCGTACACCTCGAACGGCGCGCTCACGTCGCCGACCCTAGTGAGCCCGTGTTTCGCTCGCATGTCCCACGCCGACGAGGGACGCGACGACCTCCCCCACCGCGGCGAAGGTCGGCAGGACGCTCGTCCCGTGGTCGCGGCCCGCGGCGGACACGATGTCGGTGCCCGACCCGCCGCGCCCGAGCCCGGTCGCGACGACGGCCACGACCGCCCACCGGCCCGGCTGGGGCTCGACCAGCGCCACGTCGGCGCGGACCCCGAAGATCTCGCCGGTCTTCGAGGCGACAGGCACCGACTCGGGCAGGTAGGCGGGCAGGCCCTCGCGGAACTGCTGCCGGCCCAGCACGTCGAGCGCGACCCCGGTGCGCTCGTGGTCGAGCAGGCGCCTCTCGCGCAGGGCGACGAGCAGGTCGACCAGGTCGGCCGCGGTCGTCTCGTTCTGCAGGCCGCGTGCCGCGGCCTGCGCGTCCATGAGCCGGCGGCGTAGGTGGGTCGCGCGGGTCGGCACGAGCGCGAGCGCGGCGGCGACCGCGCCGGGGCCGACGACCTCGTCGAGCCGGTCGAGCAGGACGTTGGTCGCGTCGTTGTCGCTGAGGCAGATCATCAGCAGCAGCAGCTCGTGCACGGGCAGGGCGGTCAGCGACGGCAGCAGCTCGAGCGGGCCGCTGCCCCCGACCCGCTCCCCCGGCGGCGGCAGCGGCACCGGCTCGTCGAGGGCGAGCCGGCCGTCCTGGACGGCGCGCAGGACGGCGACGAGGACGGGCACCTTGATCGTGCTGGCCGAGGGGACGACCCGGTCGGCGCCCACGTCGAGGGCCGCGCCGTCGTGGCGCCGTACGGCGAGGGCGACCTCGCCCGGCGCGGCGGCGACGAGGTCGCGCAGGCGCTGCACCGCGCCGCCCGGCAGCGCGGGGACGGTCATCGGCGCAGGCCGGCCGGGACGACCCGGTGCCGCGCCGCGCGGACCCCGGCGACGTCGGCGGCGCCGAGCAGGCCCATCCCGTGGGCGAGGTCGGCCGTCACCGCGCCGAGGACGTCGCCCACCCCCTGAGCACCACCGGCCGCGAGACCCCACACGACGGGTCGCCCGAGCAGGACGGCGTCGGCGCCGAGCGCGAGCGCGACGAGCACGTCGATCCCGGTGCGGATCCCGCCGTCGACGAGGACCGGCGCCGCCCCGCCGACCGCCTCGACGACGTCGGGCAGCACGTGGGCGCTCGCGACGACCCGGTCGAGCTGGCGTCCGCCGTGGGTGCTGACGACGACCCCGGCGGCGCCCGCCTCGAGGCAGCGCTGCGCGTCCTCGCCGCCGAGGACGCCCTTGACGAGGACCGGCAGGCCGGTGAGCTCGTGCAGCCAGCGGATGTCGGCCAGGTTCGCCGGCGCCTGCGCGAGCGCGGTGGACAGGTCGGCCCCGCGCGGCACGTGGCGGGCCATGTTGACGGCGAGCACCTCCTCGTCGACGGGCACCGGGCCCGACGCGGTGCGGGTGCGGACGGAGACGTACGGCGTGTCGCCCGTGAGCACGATCGCGGTGGCCCCCGCCGCGACGGCGCGCTCGGCGAGGCCGGCGGTGACGGCGCGCTCGCCGACGAGGTAGGACTGCCACCACCACGGGGTGCCACCGGCCCGGAGCGCGTCGGCGACGTCCTCGAGCGGCACGGTCACCCGCGAGGAGAGCACCATGAGCGAGCCCGCCGCGGCGACGCCCCGCGCGGTCGCGAGCTCGCCCTCGTCGTGGACGAAGCGGTGGTACGCCGTCGGCGCGGCCAGCACCGGGGTCGCCACGACGTCGCCGAGGACGCGCGTCGCGGTCGAGATGCTCGAGAGCGGTCCGACGCCGGCGAGGATCTGCGGGACGAGGCGCCAGTCGCGCCAGGCCTGCTCCGCCTCGCCGAGGGTGACCTCCTGCCCCGACCCGGTCTCGAGGTAGTCGAGGGCGGGGGCGGGCACGACCTGGTGAGCGCGCCGGCGGACGTCCTGGAGCAGCGGCAGCATGCCGCCAGTCTGGCCCAGCCCGGTCGCGGTCGACGGCGGTTCCCGGCTCGGCGGGTCGGGCGGTCCGTGTTTGGATGGCGGGATGACGTCCTCCCGGCTCGCCCACGTCACCGTCCCGGTCGCCAACGTGTGGACGAGGGCCGACTCCCCGCGGGCGGTGGACGCCGCCGCGACGGCCGCCTCGCCCGACGTGACCGGGTGGCTGGCGCTGCTCGACGAGCGCCCCACCGACGGCCACGACGGTGACGGGCGGCTGGGGTTGCACGGCCGCCTCGACACCCAGCTCGCCCTGGGCGAGCCGGTGCTCGTCGACGACGAGGACCCCGACCTGCCCGGGTGGGTGCACGTCGTGGCGCCGTGGCAGCCGAGCTCGCTCGACCCGCGCGGCTACCCCGGTTGGGTGCGCGCCGCCCACCTGAGCGAGCCGGGTGACCCGGGCGAGGCGGGGGTCCCACCCCTCCCCGACGTCGACCCGCAGGTCGCGCGCCTCGCCGCCGAGGCCGAGCACCCGCTGCTGGGCGTCTCCCGGCGCCATCTCGGCCTGCCCTACCTCTGGGCGGGCGCGACGCCGTACGGGCTCGACTGCAGCGGGCTGGTCCACCACGGGTTCCGCGCCCTCGGGCTCGTCGTCCCCCGCGACGCCGACGACCAGCAGGACGCGGCCGAGCCGGTCGACCTGGACGAGGTGCGACCCGGCGACCTGTACTTCTTCACCAAGCCGGGCGCGACCCGGGCGTACCACGTCGGGGTCGTCGTCCGGCCCGGCGCCATGGTGCACGCCCCGGAGACCGGGCAGGGCCTGGTCGAGGAGGCGCTCACCCCACCCCGGCAGGAGACGCTGAGCGGCGCCGGACGGTTCGTGCTGCCACTCTGAGCGCTCCCTGTGGGCCGGCTGGGAACAATCCCTGTCCACAGGGCGTTCCCTCGGCGGTCCGCAGCACACCCCTGTGCCATGCTGGACCTCGCGAAGGGGAGTATCCCCTCCACGGTGTCCTCGTCATCACGGCGGTCCCCAGCGGCCGCCCGGGGAGCCGGCCGCCGTCCCGCACCGGACGCGGTGGGAGAGACCTTCGGTCGATACGCCATGTCGCCGACCGGAAGGCTGCCCGCCCGTGAACGTCCCCACCTGGGTCTGGATCACCACCATCGCCGTCATGGCGCTGGCTCTCGCCGTCGACGTCGTCGTCATCGGGCGGCGCCCGCACGTGCCGTCGATGCGCGAGTGCGCCATCGCGCTGGGCTTCTACGTCGGGCTGGCCGTCGCCTTCGGGGTCGGCGTCTGGGCGCTGGCCGGAGGGCGCTACGCGGGCGAGTTCTACGCCGGCTGGCTGACCGAGTACAGCCTCTCGGTCGACAACCTCTTCGTCTTCCTGCTCATCATGGCCAGCTTCAAGGTGCCCGAGAAGCTGCAGCAGACGGCGCTGCTCGTCGGCATCATCATCGCCGTCGTGCTGCGCGGCATCTTCATCGCGCTGGGTGCCGTCGTCATCAACCAGTTCGCCTGGGTCTTCTACCTCTTCGGCGCGTTCCTGGTCTACACCGCGGTCAAGCTGGCCACCGGCGGCGAGAGCGACGACGACGAGTACCAGGAGAACCGCTTCCTCGCCTGGGTCGAGCGGCGCCTGCCGGCGACGAAGGAGTTCGCCGGGGCGCACCTGACGACGCGGGTCGACGGCAAGCGGCTCGTCACGCCGATGTTCATCGTCATCCTCGCGCTGGGCACGACCGACCTGCTCTTCGCGCTCGACTCGATCCCGGCGATCTACGGTCTGACCAAGGAGCCGTACCTCGTCCTCGCAGCCAACCTCTTCGCCCTCATGGGTCTGCGGCAGCTGTACTTCCTCATCGGCGGCCTGCTCAAGAAGCTCGTCTACCTCAGCCTCGGCCTGGCCGTGCTGCTCGCCTTCATCGGCGTCAAGCTCGTCCTGCACGCCCTGCACGAGAACACGCTGCCGTTCGTCAACGGCGGCGAGGGCCTGCCCGTCCCCGAGATCCCCATCTCGGTGTCGCTCGGCGCCATCGTCGTCATCCTCGGCACGACGACCGTCGCCAGCCTGCTCAAGACCCGCCACGACGAGCGGCAGGCCACCCCCGTCGCCTGACCGCAGGCGCCGCCGTACGGCGGCGCGCGTCAGCCCAGGCGGCGCAGGCGGACCGTCTCGGCCATGGCCTCGAGGGCGGTGACGGCCTCGGGGGACGGGGCGGCGGCGATGTCGGTGACGACGTAGCCGAGCTCGCCGCGGGTGGCCAGCACCTGGCCCTCGATGTTGACGTCGTGCTCGGAGAGCAGCTGGTTGACGCGGGCGAGGACGCCGGGGACGTTGCTGTGCAGCAGCGCGAGCCGGTGCGCCGACGGCGGGCCGTCGAGCAGCGCCGTCGGCAGGTTGACGCTCAGCGAGGTGCTGCCGCGCTCGACGTAGTCGCGCAGCTTGCCCGAGACGAACCGGCCGATGTCGCGCTGCGCCTCCTCGGTCGACCCGCCGACGTGCGGGGTGAGGATGACGTTGGGCAGCCCGCGCAGCTCGGACTCGAAGCCGTCGCCCTGCGCCTTGGGCTCGACGGGGAAGACGTCGAGGGCGGCGCCGGCGAGGTGGCCGCTGCGCACGGCGTCGGCGAGCGCGGCCGTGTCGACGACGAACCCGCGCGAGAGGTTGAGGAAGACCGAGCCGGGCTTCATCGCCGCGAACTCCTTGGCCCCGAACAGCCCGGCGTTGCCGATCCGCCCGTCCACGTGGATGCTCACGACGTCGGCGACCTGGAGCAGCTCCTCGAGCGACGGGAGCGCCCGGGCGTTGCCCATCGGCAGCTTGTCGTCGCCGTCGACGTAGACGACGCCCATCCCGAGCGCCTCGGCGAGGACGGAGAGCTGGCTGCCGATGTTGCCGTAGCCGATGATGCCGAGTGTGCGGCCGCGCATCTCGTGCGCGCCCTTGGCGGACTTGTCCCACAGGCCGCGGTGCAGCGCGTCGCTCTTCTCGGTCAGCCGCCGGGTGAGCGCGATCATCTCGGCGATGGCCAGCTCGACGACGCTGCGGGTGTTGGAGAACGGCGCGTTGAAGGCGGCCACCCCGTGCGCGGTCGTCGCCTCGAGGTCGATCTGGTTGGTGCCGATGCAGAACGCCCCGACCGCGAGCAGGTCGGTCCCGGCGTCGAGGGCCGCCGGGGTGACCCGGGTGCCGGAGCGGATGCCGAGCAGGTGCACGCCCGGCAGCGCCGCCACGAGCTCGGCCTCGTCCATCGCTCCCGGGTGCTCGTGGACCTCGTAGCCGGAGGCCTCGAGGGTCGCGCGGGCGTCGGGGTGGATCTTCTCGAGCAGGAGCGCCTTCACGCGTCCATGCTCTCAGCCCCCCGCGGCGACCCGTCGGGGGCGCCCACCAGATGGTCGTCCGGCGAGCCGTCCGCCCGCCCGGCCCGCTCGGCACGGTCGTGCGGGTCGCCCGAGCGCAAGGGGGACAACCAGCCCAGCAGGGCCGCGAGGACGCTCGCGCAGGCGAGGACGAGCATCGTGCGCTGGACGCCCAGCCCGCCGGCCAGCGCGCCGGCGGCCACCGCCCCCAGCGACCAGCCGACGCCCCAGGCGAGCATCCGCGCGGTCGTGTTGACGCGGCTGAGCAGGTGCTCCGGGGTCACCGTCTGCCGGTAGGTGATGCTCGCGACGAGGACGAGCTGGTAGGCCACCCCCCAGGCGACGAGGACGAGCGCCGCGACGACCCACGAGCGGGTGAGGGTGGCCGCGATGCCCGCCGCCGCGGACAGCGGCATCGCGAGCAGGCACACCCGCGTCGCCCCGAGCCGTCGCTGGAGCCGGGCGCTGGCCGTCGCCGCGGCGACACCACCGATCCCCCACACGCTGTAGACCAGCCCGAACCGCCACCCGGACGTCCCGATCCCGAGCACCCGGTCCGACCACGGGACGAAGAGGGCCATGAACCCGCCGCCGGCCGCGGACTGCAGGGTCCCCATGAAGGTCAGGGTCCGCACCCCCGTGTGCCGCCAGAGGAACCCCAGCCCCTCGCGGACCTCCCCCACGACGGCGGCCCGGCCGCCCCGTCGCTCCCGGGTCCGCGAGAGCGGACGACCGATCCGGGCCACGAGCACCGCGGAGACGGCGTACGACGCCGCGTCGACGACGAGCAGCTCGGCCGGGTGCAGCACCGCGAGCACCGCCCCGGCGGCGGCCGGCCCGACGAGGTCGACGACCCCGCCGACGCTCCACACCGCGGCGTTGGCGTCGGCGACCCGGGCGGTGCCGACGAGCACCGGCAGCGCGCCGAAGTTCGCGCCGTCGTAGAACGTGAACACCGTCTGGACGAGGAAGGCCGTCACGAGGACGTGCGGCACGGTGAGGTGCCCGAGGAACCACGCCAGGGGCACGGACCCGACGACGACCACGTTGACCAGGTCGGCGGCGACCATCAGCCGGCGCCGGTCGACCCGGTCGGCGACCGCCCCGGCGACGAGCCCGACAAGCAGGTAGGGCAGCGCCTCGAGCGTCGTCGTCAGCGCGGTGAGCCCGGGGGACCCGGTCAGCCGGTAGACCAGCACCGGCAGCGCGACCGTGGTGACCACCGTGCCGGTCACCGACACGACCCGCGCCCACCAGTAGCGACGGAAGTCGCGGTCGGCGCGCAGCGGGAGGGTGCTCACGACCGAGGCGGTGCTCACGTCAGGAGGTGGCGCGCTGCATCTGGCGGAGCTCCTTCTTGAGGTCGCCCAGCTCGTCGCGCAGCCGGGCCGCGAGCTCGAACCGCAGCTCGGCCGCCGCCTGGTGCATCTGCGCGGTGAGCTCCTGGATGAGCGAGGCGAGGTCGGCCGCGGCCATCGAGCCGGCGTCGCCGCCGGACCCGCTCGTCGCGACGTCGGCCGCCATCGCCCCTCGCCCGCCCGCGGACGGCGCGCCGCCGTTCTTGCGGCCGCCCTTGCCGCGCGACTGGGCGCGCCCGCTGCCGAGCAGCGCCTCGGTGTCCGCGTCCTCGCGCGCGAGCAGGTCGGTGATGTCGGCGATCTTCTTGCGCAGCGGCATCGGGTCGATGCCCCGCTCGAGGTTGTAGGCGATCTGCTTCTCGCGGCGGCGGTCGGTCTCGTCGAGCGCCTGCTGCATCGACGGCGTGACCTTGTCGGCGTACATGTGGACCTGGCCGCTGACGTTGCGCGCCGCGCGGCCGATGGTCTGGATGAGCGATCGCGTGGAGCGCAGGAACCCCTCCTTGTCGGCGTCGAGGATGCTCACCAGCGACACCTCGGGCAGGTCGAGACCCTCGCGCAGCAGGTTGATGCCGACGAGGACGTCGAACTCGCCCATCCGCAGCTCGCGCAGCAGCTCGACGCGGCGCAGCGTGTCGATGTCGGAGTGCAGGTAGCGCACCCGCACCCCCTTGTCGAGGAGGTAGTCGGTGAGGTCCTCGGCCATCTTCTTCGTCAGGGTCGTGACGAGGACGCGCTCGTTGCGCTCGGTGCGCGTCGAGATCTCGTGCAGCAGGTCGTCGATCTGGCCCTTGGTCGGCTTGAGCACGATCTCGGGGTCGACGAGCCCGGTCGGGCGGATGATCTGCTCCACCGGGGCGCCGGACTTGGCCAGCTCGTAGTCGCCCGGCGTCGCCGACAGGTAGACCGTCTGCCCGATCCGCTCGAGGAACTCCTCCCACTTCAGCGGCCGGTTGTCGGTCGCGCTGGGCAGCCGGAAGCCGTGGTCGACGAGCATCCGCTTGCGGGACATGTCGCCCTCGTACATCGCGCCGATCTGCGGCACGGTCTGGTGCGACTCGTCGATGACGAGCAGGAAGTCCTCGGGGAAGTAGTCGAGCAGGCAGTTGGGGGCGGACCCGGGGGCGCGACCGTCGATGTGTCGCGAGTAGTTCTCGATGCCGCTGCACGAGCCGACCTGGCGCATCATCTCGATGTCGTACGTCGTGCGCATCCGCAGCCGCTGCGCCTCGAGCAGCTTGCCCTGCCGCTCCAGCTCGGAGAGGCGGTCGGCGAGCTCGAGCTCGATGCCCTTGATCGCCCGCTCCATCCGCTCCGGGCCGGCGACGTAGTGCGTGGCGGGGAAGACGTACATCTCCTCCTCCTCGCGGATGATCTCGCCGCTGACCGGGTGCAGCGTGTAGATCCGCTCGACCTCGTCGCCGAACAGCTCGATCCGGACGGCGTGCTCCTCGTAGACCGGGATGATCTCGACGGTGTCGCCCCGCACCCGGAACGTGCCGCGGGTGAAGGCGAGGTCGTTGCGGGTGTACTGCATCTGGACGAACCGGCGCAGCAGCTCGTCGCGGTCGAGCCGGTCGCCGACCCGCATCCGCACCATGCGGTCGACGTACTCCTGAGGGGTGCCCAGGCCGTAGATGCACGAGACGGAGGCGACGACGACGACGTCGCGGCGGGTCAGCAGCGAGTTCGTCGCGCTGTGCCGCAGCCGCTCGACCTCCTCGTTGATCGAGGAGTCCTTCTCGATGTAGGTGTCCGTCTGCGGGATGTACGCCTCGGGCTGGTAGTAGTCGTAGTAGCTGACGAAGTACTCGACGGCGTTGTTGGGCAGCAGCTCGCGGAACTCGTTGGCCAGCTGGGCGGCCAGCGTCTTGTTGGGCGCCATGATGAGCGTGGGGCGCTGCACCTGCTCGATGAGCCAGGCGGTCGTCGCCGACTTGCCGGTGCCGGTGGCGCCCAGCAGGACGATGTCCTCCTCGCCGTCCTTCACCCGTCGCGCGAGCTCCGCGATGGCGCTCGGCTGGTCACCGCTCGGGGAGAACTCCGACTCCACGCGGAACGGGGCCACGGTTCGCTTGATGTCGGTTGTCGGACGCATGTCCCCACCGTAAGGCCGACCACCGACAACGCCCTCCCGTCCGCCCTCAGAGCGGTCCGCCGAGCCTCCAGTACCCCATGAACGTCACCCGCTCGCGGGCCACCCCGGCCTCGCGGACCAGGTGCCGCCGGGCCGCGCGGACGACGGCCGCCTCCCCCGCGACCCACGCGTAGAGCCCGGCCCGCGCGGTCGACGTCGCGCAGCCGACCGGGGTCCAGTCACCCAGCGCCGCCAGCAGCGGCCCGCCGTACGGCGCCCCGTCGCGCGGGAGCCAGGTCACCCGCGCCCCCTCCGGGACCCGCAGCGGCAGCCGGTCGGCCGCCGTCGGCACCTCGAGCAGGACGTGGACGGCGACCGCCCCGAGGCCGACCGGGTCGTCCGCGAGGTCCTCCAGCGTCCGGGACACGGCCGGCAGCGCGGTCTCGTCGCCGACCAGCAGCACGCTGCCGGTGTCCGCCGGCGGCGCGAACGCGGCCCCGAGGTGGCGGGGCGGGACCCCGCGCACCGGGGCGCAGACCAGGACCCGGTCCCCGGGCGCGGCCGCCTCCGCCCACGCGCCCGCCGGTCCGGGGTCGGGGTGGCGGACCAGATCGACCTCGAGCACCCGACCGCCGGCCGTCTCGCGCACGCGCCGGGTGGTGTAGGTGCGCAGCGCCGGCCGCGCCGCGTCGGGCAGCGCGAGCCAGGCGGCGTACCACTGCTCCCCCGCCTCGGCGAGGACGTCGGCCACGGGACCGTCGGCGAAGACGAGCTTGATGCGGGTGTCGAGGCCAGGATCGCCGAGGTCGTCCAGCGCGCCGTCCCCGTCGCCCTCGAGAGCGACCCTGCGCAGCGACGGCGTGAGGTCGTGGACGGCGGCCACGCGGGCCCGGAAGACGGAGTAGGCGGTGCGCACCGGGGCGATCGTCACCCCGCTAAGGTAAGCCTCACCTAACCTCAGGTCAACCCGGTGGGCTCCGGCGGGGGTCGCCACCCGGTCGCGACGACCCAGTCCTGCACGGCGTGCCAGGCCGGCTCGAACCACGGCTCCTTCGCGTCGACGTACGCCGTCGTCGACGTCGCCTCCCGCGCGAGCCGCGCCTTCACCGCGGCGTACTCCGCCCGCCACGCGTCGTCGGCGCGCAGCCGGTCGC
This sequence comes from Lapillicoccus jejuensis, assembly GCF_006715055.1. Taxonomy (NCBI): domain Bacteria; kingdom Bacillati; phylum Actinomycetota; class Actinomycetes; order Micrococcales; family Intrasporangiaceae; genus Lapillicoccus; species Lapillicoccus jejuensis. Next base: position 3,424,171 of record NZ_VFMN01000001.1, on the reverse strand, counting down.
GGAAGGCGAGCGCGAAGGTCCACCCCGGCGACCCGACGGCGCGGACATGCACGTTCGCGGACCGCCCCGGGTCCACCGACCCGTGGAACCGCTTCTCCCACCACGGGTCCGGACCGTGCGGGTGGTCCACCTCGTTCCCCTCCGAGCGGACGAACCCCCGCCCGTCCATCGCGCCCCGGAAGACCGGCGTGTCCGCGAGCGCCAGGTCGGGCACGCCGACCTGCAGGTCGAGGACGTCCTTGGCCGGCAGGCCTGGCACGCTCGTCGAGCCGATGTGGTCGACGCGGACCCCGGGCACGACCGGGTCGAGGGCGTCGTGCAGCCGCGCGACGAGCCGGGCGGCCTGGGCGGGCCAGGTCGGGTCGGGCTCGTGCAGGATCGGCCCGTGCTCGGGGCGTCGGCTGCGGCGGCCGGTGCGCAGCGCGTCGTCGTACGGCGCCAGACGGTCGCGCCACAGCGCGTCGACCTGCTCCCGGGTGGCGTCCGGGTCGCCCCCGTTGTCGACCCACAGGTCGGCCGCGGCCCGGCGCTGCCGGTCGTCCGCCTGGGCGGCGATCCGGTGCCGGGCGTCGCCCTCGTCGAGGCCGCGCTGCTCGACGAGCCGCCGCACCCTGGTCCCCACCGGGGCGTCGACGACGAGGGTGAGGTGCTCGTGCACCCACAGGCGGCGTTCGACGAGCAGCGGCATGTCGAAGACGGACACCCGGTCCGCAGGGACCTGCGCCCGTCGCGCCGCGACCCGCTGCGCGATGGCGGGGCCCGTGATCGCGTCGAGGTCGGCGAGCGCGGCCGGGTCCGGGAAGACGACGGCGGCGAGCGCCGCCCGGTCGAGCGTCCCGTCGGCGCGCAGCAGGTGGGCACCGAACCGCTCGGCGACCGCGGCCAGCGTGGGCTCCCCCGGCTCCATCACCTCGCGGGCCACGGCGTCCGCGTCGGTGACGACCGCCCCGAGCTCCTCGAGGCGACGGGCGACCGTCGACTTGCCCGCCCCGATCCCGCCGGTCAGCCCCACCCTCAGCACGGCCCGAGCCTAGGGGCCGGACTGCCAGGACGCCGTACGACGGCTCGCGGCCGCCACCGCGCCGAGCACCACCGCCTCGAGCAGGACCGCCACCCCGAGCGCGACGGCGGCGCCGGGGCCGCGCACCAGCAGCGTGCCGACCAGCGCGCCGACCAGCATCGCCACGACGGCGAGCACGCGCCGGGTCGTGGTGCGGTGGTCGCCGCCGCGCAGGTCGGCCGCGACCCCGGTCAGCGTCATCGTCAGCACGGTCGTCGTGAGGTCCGGCACGGCGAGCCCGCGCACGGCGGCGTTCTGCAGGCCGAGCGCGAGGGCGCTGAGCGCGACGACGAGGACCTGCACCGCGCCGTCGTACGGCGGGCGTGCCACCGCGAGCACGACGACCGCGGCGACCAGCAGGCCGATCACCGGCACGGTGGCGTCGCGCAGCAGCCGGCCGCGGTGGGCGCGCCGGCGACGCACGAGGGCCCCGCCGAGCCCGGCCCCGACGAGGAAGGCGCCGAGCGCGACCACCGAGGCGTCGAGCGAGAAGCCGGGCGCGCCGCCCAGGGCGAAGCCGAGGAAGGCGACGTTGCCGGTCATGTTGGCGACGAAGACGCGGCCGAGGGCGAGGATGCTCACCCCGTCCACGAGCCCGGTCGCCACCGTGAGCAGCACGAGCAGGCCGGGCAGCGGCCCGTGGCGCGGGTGCTCGACGTAGTCGCGCCACCACGGCCTGGCGTGCTCGTCGCTCACGTCGTCCTCCTGCGGCCACCACCGTCGTCGACGTGGATCCTCGCACCGACGGCCCCGACCTATCCTCGGGGCATGTCACGACGGGTCGTCATCACCGGCGGGGGAACCGGCATCGGACGGGCCTGCGCGGCCCGCTTCCTCGCCGACGGCGACGAGGTCGTCCTCGTCGGCCGCCGGGCGGAGGTGCTCGACCAGGCGCGCGCCGCCCTCGAGGCGGACGCCGCGGGCCGCGTGACGACGCACCCCGCGGACCTGCGCGACCCGGCCGACGTCGCACGCCTCGCCGCCGCCCTGCGCGAGGGGCGGACGGTCGACGTCCTCGTCCTCAACGCCGGCGGCAACGCCCCGGCGCCGGACGGCCCCGAGCCGACGGGCGAGGTCGGCCGGCTAGCACGGGTCGCCGCCGCCTGGCGCGTCGACCTCGACCTCAACGTGCTGACGACCGTCCTGCCCTTCGAGGCGCTGCGGGGCCACCTCACCACGCCGGGGGCGCGGGTGGTCGCGATGGGCTCCATCGCCGGGGAGCGCGGCGGGGGCTCGTACGGCGCCGCGAAGGCCGCCGTGCACGCCTGGGTCTGGGCCACGGCCCCGGTGCTGGCGCCCTCGGGTGTCACCCTCAACGCGGTCGCCCCCGGCTTCGTCCCGGAGACCGACTTCTGGCGGCACCGGATCGCGCGCGACCCGGGCCTGGCCGCCTCCCGGCTCGCCGCCATCCCGACCGGCCGGGCCGGGACGGCGCAGGAGGTCGCCGAGGCGGTGGCCCACCTCGCCTCGCCGCTCGCGGGCTGGACGACGGGCCAGATCCTGCCGGTCAACGGCGGCGCGCTCGTCGGCCGCGGCTGACCCTCGACGGCCGTCGACGGCCCGGGACAGGCCGACGGCCCGGCCCCCTCGCGGGGACCGGGCCGTCGGACCTGTGCTGTGCCGTCCGGCTCAGTGACCGGTGAGCTTCTCGCGCAGCGCGGCGAGCGCCTCGTCGGAGGCGAGGGTGCCCTCGGCCGCCGGCTGGGGACGCGACCCCGCGTTGCTCGTGCTCTCGGAGTCGTTCGAGGCGGAGGAGTACGAGGTGGGGGCGACGTCGTTGCCCGCCTCCTCGTCGGCCTTGGCCGCGGCCTCGACCTGGGCCTTGTGGGCCTCCCAGCGGGAGTGGGCCTCGGCGTACTGGCCCTCCCACTTCTCCTTCTGCGTCTCGTAGCCCTCGAGCCACTCGTTGGTCTCGGGGTCGAAGCCCTCGGGGTACTTATAGTTCCCCTGCTCGTCGTACTCCGCGGCCATGCCGTAGAGGGTCGGGTCGAACTCCGCGAGCTGGGCCGAGTCGTTGGCCTGCTTGAGGCTCAGCGAGATCCGGCGACGCTCGAGGTCGATGTCGATGACCTTGACGAAGATGTCCTGGCCGACCGTGACGACCTGCTCCGGCAGCTCGACGTGGCGCTCGGCCAGCTCCGAGATGTGGACCAGACCCTCGATGCCGTCGTCGACGCGGACGAACGCACCGAACGGGACGAGCTTGGTGACCTTGCCCGGGACGACCTGACCGATCGCGTGGGTCCGGGCGAAGTGCTGCCACGGGTCCTCCTGCGTCGCCTTGAGCGACAGGGAGACGCGCTCGCGGTCCATGTCGACGTCGAGGACCTCGACCGTGACCTTGTCGCCGACCTCGACGACCTCGGACGGGTGGTCGATGTGCTTCCACGACAGCTCGGAGACGTGGACGAGACCGTCGACGCCGCCGAGGTCCACGAACGCACCGAAGTTGACGATCGAGGAGACGACGCCCTCGCGGACCTGCCCCTTCTGGAGCTCCTTGAGGAAGGTCGTGCGGACCTCGGACTGGGTCTGCTCGAGCCAGGCGCGGCGCGACAGGACCACGTTGTTGCGGTTCTTGTCGAGCTCGATGATCTTCGCCTCGATCTCGCGGCCGACGTACGGCTGCAGGTCGCGGACGCGACGCATCTCGACGAGGGAGGCGGGCAGGAAGCCGCGCAGGCCGATGTCGAGGATGAGACCACCCTTGACGACCTCGATGACGGTGCCGGTGACGACGCCGTCCTCCTCCTTGATCTTCTCGATCGTGCCCCAGGCGCGCTCGTACTGGGCGCGCTTCTTGGACAGGATCAGACGACCCTCCTTGTCCTCCTTCTGGAGGACGAGGGCCTCGACCTCGTCGCCGACGGCGACGACCTCGGACGGGTCGACGTCGTGCTTGATCGACAGCTCGCGCGAGGGGATGACGCCCTCGGTCTTGTAGCCGATGTCGAGCAGGACCTCGTCCCGGTCGACCTTGACGATGCGACCTTCGACGATGTCGCCGTCGTTGAAGTCCTTGATCGTCGCGTCGATCGCGGCGAGCAGGTCTTCCATCGAACCGATGTCGTTGATGGCGACCTGAGGGGCGGTCTTGGCGACCGTTGTAGCAGTCATGTAGGAGGAACTCCGATGGTGGACAGGATGTAGGGAAGAGAACAACGATGGGTGTCACCCGAGGTGACGGGTGGCGGATGGGCCGTGGGTGCGAAGGTGCACGCACACGTGGCCGACACTCCAGCCTATCCGTGCGCCGCGGTGACGGCAAAACCGCGACACTGGGCCCATGAGCGAGGACCTCGGGCGGTCGGCGACCCGTCGCGACGCGGACCAGGACGAGTCGGCCTCGGCCAACCGCGACTGGTGGGACGGCGAGGCCGTCGACTACTACGCCGAGCACGGCGGCTTCCTCGGCGACGACGACTTCTGCTGGGGCCCGGAGGGGCTGCGCGAGGCCGACGCCCGCCTGCTGGGCGACGTCCGCGGCCGCCGGGTCCTCGAGATCGGCGCCGGCGCCGCCCAGTGCTCGCGCTGGCTGGCCGGGCAGGGGGCGCAGGTGCTCGCCAGCGACCTCTCCCGGCAGATGCTGCGCCGCTCGCAGCTCATCGACGCCGCCGTACGACGCCGCGACCCCGCCGCCCCCGCCGTCCCGCTCGTGCAGTGCGACGGGGTGACGCTGCCGCTCGCCGACGCCAGCGTCGACGTCGTCTTCACCTCGTACGGCGTCGTGCCCTTCGTCGCCGACTCGGCCGCGGTCATGCGCGAGGCCGCGCGCGTCCTGCGCCCCGGCGGCCGGTTCGTCTTCTCGACCACGCACCCGCTGCGCTGGGCCCTGCCCGACGACCCGGGCGAGGAGGGGCTGCGGGTGCGCCACTCCTACTTCGACCGGACGCCGTACGTCGAGCAGGACGGCACGGGCCGGGCGACGTACGTCGAGCACCACCGCACCCTGGGCGACCGGGTCCGGGAGGCGGTGGCCGCCGGGCTCGAGGTCCTCGACGTCGTCGAGCCCGAGTGGCCGCCCGCGAACGACGCGGTGTGGGGTGGCTGGTCCCCCCTGCGCGGCCGTCTGGTGCCCGGGACGGCGATCTTCGTGCTGCGCCGACCTGGGCGTTAAGTCGGACTTGACCGCAACAGTCCGGAAATTTGCCATTTTCTTACTCAATGTTTCGCCCCACGACGGGTCCGCAGGCCCTAGAGTCGGTCCTGCTACCGGAAGCACCTTGCAGCGTGTGACGGGGGTCGTCGCGGGGAGGTGACGGCTCCCCGCCCCTGCGGGACAGAAGGACCGGGTGGGCCACTCCAGACCCACCCGGTCCTCCGTCGTCCGGGCCCGGGAACGGGCTCAGTGGGCGGCGTCGTGCCAGGAGCGGCCGACCCCGACGCTGACGTCGAGGGGGACGTCCATCTCGACGGCGTGGCCCATCTCGTGGCGCACGAGCGCCTCGACGTCCTCGCGCTCGCCCGGGGCGATCTCGAGGACGAGCTCGTCGTGGACCTGGAGCAGCATCCGCGAGCGGGCGCCGGACTCCTGCAGCCGGCGCTCGACCCCGAGCATGGCCACCTTCATGATGTCCGCCGCGGAGCCCTGGATCGGGGCGTTGAGCGCCATCCGCTCGGCCATCTCGCGGCGCTGCCGGTTGTCCGAGGTGAGGTCGGGCAGGTAGCGGCGCCGGCCGAGCATCGTCGCGGTGTAGCCCGTCGCGCGGGCCTCGACGACGAGCTCGCGCAGGTAGTCCCGCACCCCGCCGAACCGCTGGAAGTACTCGTCCATCAGCTCCTTGGCCTCGCCGGTCGAGATCGTCAGCTGCTTCGACAGCCCGTACGCCGACAGCCCGTAGGCGAGGCCGTACGACATCGCCTTGACCTTGGAGCGCTGGGCGAGGGTGACCTCGTCGATCCCGACGCCGAAGACCCGCGCCCCGACGAAGCTGTGCAGGTCCTCCCCGGTGCGGAACGCCTCGATGAGCCCCGCGTCCTTCGACAGGTGGGCCATGACCCGCATCTCGATCTGGCTGTAGTCGACCGACATCAGCGACTCGAACGGCTCCCCCGGCCCGCGACCGACGACGAACATCCCGCGGATCCGGCGCCCCTCCTCCGTGCGGATCGGCACGTTCTGCAGGTTGGGGTCGGTCGAGCTGAGCCGGCCGGTCGCCGCGATGGTCTGCAGGTACGTCGTGTGCACCCGCTCGTCCTCGGCCACGGACTTCAGCAGCCCCTCGACGGTGACCTTGAGCCGCGACGCGTCGCGGAAGGCCAGCACCCCCATGAGGAACGGGTGGTCGACCTTGCGGCCCAGCTCGCCCAGCGCGTCCGCGTCGGTCGTGTACCCCGTCTTGGTCCGCTTGGTCTTCGGCAGCGACAGCCGCTCGAAGAGCACCTCCTGCAGCTGCTTGGGCGAGCCGAGGTTGACCGTGTCGTCACCGATCGCGTCCCACGCGGCCTGCTGCGCCCGGGACACCTGCTGGGCGAAGTCGGCGTCCAGCGCCTCCAGCGCCGGCACGTCGACCGCGATCCCCGCCCGCTCCATCCGCGCCAGCACGTGCACCAGCGGCAGCTCGACGTCGCGCAGCAGCCCCGCCGCCGCCCGCGTCGCCAGCTCGCCGTCGAGCGCGTCGGCCAGCTCGAGCACCGCCCGCGCCACGACCATCGACGCGCGGGCCTGCGCCTGCTCGCCGTCCTCCTCGCCGTCGAAGTCGAGGGTGCCCTGGACGGTGTCGCCGGCGACCTCGGTGTCGTTGCGCAGCTCGCGCTTGAGCATCCGCAGCGCGAGGTCCTCCAGGTCGTAGGAGCGCTGGTCGGGGCGCACGAGGTAGGCCGCCAGCGCCGTGTCGCTCGTCAGGCCGCCCAGCGTCCACCCGCGCGCGGTCAGCGCCTGCAGCGGTCCCTTCGCGTCGTGCAGCGCCTTGGGCCGGTCCGGGTCGGCCAGCCACGCCGCGACCGCCTGCTCCCCCGGCTCGTCGAGCCGGGTCACGTCGACGTAGGCCGCGTGCCCGTCCGCCGTGGCCAGCGCCAGCGCCGCCACGTCCCCCGTGCCGCGCGCCCACCGGCCCACGACCGAGACCCCGGCCCGCTCCCCCGGCTTCGCGTGCTCCGTCAGCCAGCCCGGCACGTCACCGGCCTCGAGGACCTCGCCGAGGACGTCGAACCCGGACTCCGCCTCCGGCACCGCCGACTCCAGCGTCGCGAACAGCCGCTCGCGCAGGACCCGGAACTCCAGGCCGTCGAAGACCTGGTGGACCTGCTCGCGGTCCCACGCCTGCCGCTCCAGCTCGTCGACCTCGATGCCCAGCGGCACGTCGCGCACCAGCTGGTTGAGCCGCCGGTTGCGCAGCACCGCGTCGAGGTGGTCGCGCAGCGACTGACCCGCCTTGCCCTTGACCTCGTCGACGTGCGCGACCAGGCCCGGCAGGTCGCCGTACTGGGTGATCCACTTGGCCGCCGTCTTCGGCCCCACCCCCGGCACCCCCGGCAGGTTGTCCGAGGACTCCCCGACCAGCGCGGCCAGGTCGCTGTAGCGCTCCGGGGGCACGCCGTACCGCTCGGTCACCGCGGCCGGCGTCATCCGCCACACCTCGGACACCCCGCGCACCGGGTAGAGCAGCGTCACCTTGTCGCTCACCAGCTGGAACGCGTCGCGGTCGCCGGAGCAGATGAGGACCTCGAGGCCCTGCGCCTCCCCCGCCGTCGTCAGCGTGGCGATGATGTCGTCGGCCTCGAACCCGTCGGCCTCGACGTGCCGGATCCGCAGGGCGTCGAGGACCTCGCGCATGAGCGGGATCTGCCCGGAGAACTCCGACGGCGTCTGCGCGCGACCGGCCTTGTACTCCGCGTACTCCTCCAGCCGGAACGTCTGCCGCGACCGGTCGAAGGCGACCGCCACGTGCGTCGGCTCCTCGTCGCGCAGCATGTTGATGAGCATCGACGTGAAGCCGAAGACCGCGTTGGTCGTCTGCCCCGTCTTCGTCGCGAAGTTCTCCGCCGGCAGCGCGTAGAACGCGCGGTACGCCAGCGAGTGTCCATCCAGCAGGAGCAGTCGAGCCACGGCCAGGAGCCTAGGCCACGGCGCCGACAGCCCCGACGGCCCCGACGGCGCGCGGGTCGTGCGTCAGCGCGCCCCGGCGGCCTCGCGCAGGGCGCGCCCGCGGGCCGAGCGGCGCCGCAGCAGCACCTGCTCGAGGCTGCCGAGCGGGGCGCGGCTCACCGCCCCCGACGTCGCGGCCGCGAGCCGCCGCTGCAGCGCGGCGGGGGTCGTGACCCGGCGCACCGTCGTCGGGGTGAACCCCAGGCGGGCGAAGAAGCGGTTGGCGTCGCGCTGCCCGGCGGGGACGTGGCCGACGATCTGCTCGGCCCCCGACCGGTCGGCGTACGTCGCCGCCGCCGACAGCAGGTGCCGGGCGACGCCGTGCCGGCGCCACGCGGTGGCGACGAAGAGCTGGTCGAGCCCGACGCTCGGCGCGTCGCTGAAGACCGCGCCGGTCGTGTCGGTGAGCACGGCGTAGCCGACGGCCTCCCCGGCGTCCGTCGTCGCGAGGAACGCGACGACCTCCGGGCGGGCCAGCGCCTGCTCGAGGGTGCCCTCGCTCAGCGCCCGCTCCGCGGCCTCCGCGCTGGTCCCGCTCTCGACCCGCTGCGCCAGCCAGAGCGGCGCCAGCGACGGGGTCTGCGAGCTGTCGATCCGGCGCACGAGCACCTGGGGACGGGACACACGAGCCTCCTGGGCTACGAGGAACGGACACACGTCGGTGGTGGACCGTGCCGCCCCGTCGGGACCCCCGGGCGGCCGTCGTCGTTCCCCGTGACGACACCCGGGACGTCACCCCGGGTGCCCCGACTCTAGGACCGAGGAGGCCGCTGCCGGAAGGGGATCAGCGAAATCAGCGAGGACGCGTCCCTCGCCGGCCGCCGCCTACTTCTTGGCCAGGCCCTTGATGACGGTGTCGGCGACCTCGCGCATGCCCAGGCGGCGGTCCATCGCCGTCTTCTGGATCCAGCGGAAGGCGTCGGCCTCGCTGAGCTTGAGCTGGGTCATGAGGATGCCCTTGGCCCGGTCGACCGCCTTGCGGGTCTCCAGCCGCTCCCCGAGGTCGGCGACCTCGGCCTCGAGCGCGGTCAGCTCGGTCCACCGCGACCGGGCGATGTCGATGGCCGGGCCGAGGTCGGCCTGGGTGAACGGCTTGACGATGTAGGCCATGACGCCGGCGTCGCGGGCCCGCTCGACGAGCTCCTTCTGGCTGAAGGCGGTGAGCATGACGACCGGGGCGATGTGCTCCTTGCCGATGACCTCGGCGGCGCTGATGCCGTCGAGCACCGGCATCTTCACGTCCATGATCACGAGGTCGGGGGTGTGCTCGCGGGCCAGCTCGACGGCCTGCTCGCCGTCGCCGGCCTGGCCGACGACGTCGTACCCCAGCTCGCCGAGCATCTCCGCGAGGTCGAGGCGGATGAGCGCCTCGTCCTCGGCCACGACGATGCGCAGCCGCTGCGGCTCCTGCTCGGTGGCGGGGGCCTGGGGCTGCTCGTCGGTCGCGTCGGGCGTGGTCGTCATGCGCGCGAGTTTATCGGGGCCCCGCGACCGCGGCGCGACGCGGTCGCCCTGTGAGCGCCTCGTGGACGCCCTCGGGGACGGCCTGCGGGCCGCCGGACGTGCCCCGGGTGGGATTCGAACCCACACTGGACGGTGTTTGAGACCGCTTCCTCTGCCGGTTGGGATACCGGGGCCGGCGCCGAGCCGAGGGTAGCGGAGCCCGCGCCCCCCGCCGACGCGCCCTCAGGCCTGGGGCGCCGCGAAGTCCTCGTACGCCGGCGCGACCCGGTTGATCGCGTCGCCGATCCGGTGCACCCGCAGCGCGTTGGTCGAGCCGGGGATCCCGGGCGGCGAGCCGGCGACGATGATGACGAGGTCGCCCTCGACCGCCCGACCGGAGGCGAGCAGCGAGTTGTCGACCTCGAGCGCCATCTGGTCGGTGTGCCGGGCCATCGGCACGAGGAAGGTCTCCACGCCCCAGACGAGGGCCAGCTTCGAGCGGGTGTCCTGCAGCGGGGTGAAGGCGAGCATCGGCAGCTGCGGCCGGATCCGGCTGAGCCGCTGCGCCGAGTCGCCCGACTGCGTGAACGTCACGAGGTACTTGACGCCGAGCAGCATCCCGATCTCGACCGCGGCCCAGGTGACGGCGCCACCCTTGGTGTGCGGCCGGGTGCCGAGCGGCACGATCCGGTCCAGGCCGTGGTCCTCGGTGCTCTCGATGATCCGGGCCATCGTGCGGACCGCCTGGATCGGCCAGGCGCCGACGCTCGTCTCGCCGGACAGCATGATCGCGTCGGCGCCGTCGAGCACGGCGTTGGCGCAGTCGCTGGCCTCCGCGCGGGTCGGCCGCGAGTTCTCGATCATCGACTCGAGCACCTGCGTGGCGACGATGACCGGCTTGGCGTACTGCCGGGCCAGCTCGACCGCGCGCTTCTGCACGATCGGCACGTCCTCGAGCGGCATCTCCACGCCTAGGTCGCCGCGGGCGACCATGACCCCGTCGAAGGCGTCGACGATCTCGGCGAGGTTGTCGACGGCCTGCGGCTTCTCGACCTTGGCGATGACGGGCAGCCGCACGCCCTCCTCGTCCATGATCGCGTGGACGTCCTCGAGGTCGGCGGCCGACCGCACGAAGGACAGCGCGATCATGTCGGCGCGCAGGTGCAGCGCCCAGCGCAGGTCGGCCTTGTCCTTCTCCGACAGCGCGGGCACGCTCACCGCGACGCCGGGCAGGTTGATCCCCTTGTTGTTGGAGACGACGCCGCCCTCGACGACCTCGGTGAGGATGTCGGTCGCCGTGACCTCGAGGGCCCGCAGGTGCACCTTGCCGTCGTCGACGAGCAGGCTGTCGCCGGGCCGGACGTCACCCGGCATGCCCTTGTACGTCGTGCTGACCCGGGTCTGGTCGCCCGGCACGTCGAGCGTGGTGATCGTGAAGCGGTCGCCGCTGACGAGGGTGATGGGCCCGTCGGGGAAGCGCCCGGTCCGGATCTTCGGGCCCTGCAGGTCGACGAGCACGCCGACCGCGCGTCCGGTCGCGTCGCCCGCGGCCCGGATCGAGCGGTAGATCTCCTCGTGGACGGCGTACTCGCCGTGCGACAGGTTGAGCCGCGCGACGTCCATGCCCGCGTCGACGAGGCGGCGGACCTGCTCGGGTGAGGAGGTGGCGGGGCCGAGGGTGCAGACGATCTTCGCGCGACGCATGACGCGAGCCTATTGCGTGCTGTGACCTGGCTTACACCGGGGCGCGCGGGCGCCCCGGTGTCCTCCGGGTGAACTCTCAGACCGCCAGCGGCCGGTCGGTCGGGTTGATGGGGCGCGGCAGCGAGCTGCTGCCCGTGAGGTACTCGTCGACGCCGTTGGCGCAGGCCCGGCCCTCGGCGATGGCCCACACGATGAGCGACTGCCCGCGGCCGGCGTCGCCGGCGACGAAGACGCCCGGCACCGAGGACATGTACGACGCGTCCCGGCGCACGGCGGACCGCTCGTCCAGCTCGACCCCGAGCTGCTCGACGAGACCGGCCCTCTCCGGGCCGAGGAAGCCCATGGCCAGCAGCACGAGCTGCGCCGGGACCTCCTTCTCGCTGCCCTCGACCTTCTGGAACCGGCCGTCGACGAGCTCGACCTCGACCAGCTGCAGCGCCCGGACCCGGCCGTCCTCGTCGCCGAGGAAGCACTCGGTGTTGACGGCGTAGACGCGCTCGCCGTTCTCCTCGTGCGCGCTGGCCACGCGGTAGGTCATCGGGTACGTCGGCCACGGCTGGCTGCCCGGACGCTCCTCGGTGGGGCGCGGCATGATCTCCAGCTGCGTCACCGACCGGGCGCCCTGGCGCGTCGCCGTGCCGAGGCAGTCGGCGCCGGTGTCGCCGCCGCCGATGATGACGACGTCGAGCCCCTCCGCGCTGACCTGGCCCTCGACCTGCTCCCCCAGCGCGACCCGGTTGGCCGGCGGGAGGTAGTCCATCGCCTGGTGGATCCCCGCGAGCTCGCGGCCCGGGACGGTGAGGTCGCGCGGGACCGTGGCCCCGACGGCGAGGACGACGGCGTCGTACCGGTCCTGCAGCTGCGGGCCGGTGATCTCCTCGCCGACCGCGACGCCGTTGCGGAACCGCGTGCCCTCGGCCTCCATCTGCGCGAGGCGGCGGTCGAGGACCGCTTTCTCCATCTTGAACTCGGGGATGCCGTAGCGCAGCAGGCCGCCGGGCTTGTCGGCCCGCTCGTAGACCGCGACGGTGTGCCCGGCGCGGGTCAGCTGCTGGGCGACGGCGAGCCCGGCCGGGCCGGACCCGACGACGGCGACCGTCTTGCCGGACAGGCGCTCCGGCGGCTGCGGGCGCACCGAGCCGGACGCGAAGGCCTGCTCGATGGTCGTCACCTCGACCTGCTTGATCGTCACCGGCGGCTGGTTGATCCCCAGCACGCAGGCCGCCTCGCACGGCGCGGGGCACAGCCGCCCGGTGAACTCCGGGAAGTTGTTCGTCGCGTGCAGCCGCTCGATGGCCTCGGTCCAGTCGCCGCGCCAGGCCAGGTCGTTCCACTCGGGGACGAGGTTGCCCAGCGGGCAGCCGTTGTGGCAGAACGGGATGCCGCAGTCCATGCAGCGCCCGGCCTGCCGCTGCAGCTGGCCGAGCTCCTGCTCCTCGTAGACCTCGCGCCAGTCCTTGATCCGGACCGGCACCGGCCGGCGAGCCGGGAGCTCGCGCTCGCGGACCTTGAGAAAGCCTTGCGGGTCAGCCACGGGATGCCTCCATGATCCGGTCCCAGACCTCGGCGCCGTCCGGGTCGAGGCCCTCGGCCTCGGCGGTGGCGCGCACGTCGAGGACGCGCTGGTAGTCGCGGGGCAGGACGAGGGTGAACCGCTCCTTCGCGGTGTCCCAGTCCTGCAGCAGCCGGTCGGCGACGGCCGAGTCGGTCCACTCGCGGTGCGAGCGCAGCAGGTCCTGCACGACGGGCAGGTCCTGCTCGCGCAGCGGCAGCAGGTCGACCAGCTCGGCGTTGACCAGCCGCGGGTTGAGGTCGAGCACGTAGGCGACGCCGCCGGACATGCCGGCCGCGAAGTTGCGCCCGGTCGCGCCGAGGACGAGCGCCACGCCACCGGTCATGTACTCGCAGCCGTGGTCGCCCACGCCCTCGACGACGGCGGTCGCGCCCGAGTTGCGCACGCAGAAGCGCTCGCCGACCTGGCCGCGCAGGAAGATCTCCCCCTCCGTGGCGCCGTACCCGATGACGTTGCCGGCGATGACGTTGGTCTCCGCCGTCAGGTGCGCCGCGAGGTCGGGGCGCACGACGATCCGGCCGCCGGACAGGCCCTTGCCGACGTAGTCGTTGGAGTCGCCGCGCAGGACCAGGGTGACCCCCTTCGGGAGAAACGCGCCGAAGGACTGCCCGCCCGACCCGGTGAGGGTCAGCTCGACGGTGCCGTCGGGCAGGCCGTGGGGGTGCCGCTTGGTCACCTCGTGGCCGAGCATCGTGCCGACGGTCCGGTTGACGTTGCGGACCGCGATGTCGGCGCGGACCTGCTCGCCGTCCTCGATCGCCGGTCGGGCCAGGGCGAGGAGCTGGTGGTCCAGCGCCTTCTCCAGGCCGTGGTCCTGCGTGGCGGAGGCGTACGGCGTCCCGCCCGTCGGGTCCTGCACCGCGGTGAGGATCGGCGCGAGGTCGAGCCCGGACGCCTTCCAGTGCGCGACGGCCCGCTCGGTCCGCAGCGACTCCACGTGGCCGACGGCCTCCTGGACCGAGCGGAAGCCGAGCTGCGCGAGGTACTCGCGCACCTCCTGCGCGATGAACTCGAAGAACGTCTCGACGAACTCCGGCTTGCCGGAGAACCGCGCCCGCAGGTCGGGGTTCTGCGTCGCGACGCCGACGGGGCAGGTGTCGAGGTGGCAGACCCGCATCATGATGCAGCCGGAGACGACGAGCGGCGCGGTGGCGAAGCCGAACTCCTCGGCCCCGAGCAGCGCGGCGATGACGACGTCGCGGCCGGTCTTCAGCTGCCCGTCGGTCTGCACGACGATCCGGTCGCGCAGGCCGTTGAGGCGCAGCGTCTGCTGGGTCTCGGCCAGGCCGAGCTCCCACGGGGCGCCGGCGTGCTTGAGCGAGGTGAGCGGCGAGGCGCCGGTGCCGCCGTCGTGGCCCGAGACGAGGACGACGTCGGCGTGCGCCTTGGAGACCCCCGCCGCGACGGTGCCCACGCCGATCTCGCTGACCAGCTTGACGTGGACCCGCGCCTGCGGGTTGGCGTTCTTCAGGTCGTGGATGAGCTGGGCGAGGTCCTCGATCGAGTAGATGTCGTGGTGCGGCGGCGGGGAGATGAGGCCGACACCGGGGGTGCTGTGCCGGATCCGGGCGACCCAGGGGTAGACCTTCGGGCCGGGCAGCTGCCCGCCCTCGCCGGGCTTGGCCCCCTGGGCCATCTTGATCTGGATGTCGTCGGCCTGGGTGAGGTAGAGGCTGGTCACCCCGAAGCGGCCGGAGGCGACCTGCTTGATCGACGAGCGGCGGGCCGGGTCCATGAGCCGGTCCTCCGACTCCCCGCCCTCGCCGGTGTTGGACTTGCCGCCGAGGCGGTTCATCGCGACGGCCAGCGTCTCGTGGGCCTCGGGGCTGATCGAGCCGAAGCTCATCGCGCCGGTGGAGAACCGCTTGACGATCTCGGTGACCGGCTCGACCTCGTCGAGCGGGACCGGGGCGCGACCCGTCGACTCGGCGTCGGCGAGCTCGAAGAGGCCGCGCAGCGTCATCAGCCGCTGGCTCTGCTCGTCGACCCGCGAGGTGTACTGCCGGAAGATGTCGAAGCGGCGCTGCCGCGTCGAGTGCTGCAGCCGGAACACGGTGTCGGGGTCGAACAGGTGCGGCTCGCCCTCGCGGCGCCACTGGTACTCGCCGCCGACCCACAGCTTGCGGTGGGCCTGGTGGATGCCCTCCGGCGGGTAGGCGACCGCGTGCCGGGCGGCGACCTCGTCGGCGAGGACGTCGAGACCGATGCCGCCCAGCTGGCTCACCGTGCCGGTGAAGTACCGGTCGACCAGCTCCTGGGACAGGCCGATGGCCTCGAAGACCTGCGCTCCGCGGTACGACGCCACGGTGGAGATGCCCATCTTCGACATCACCTTGAGGACACCCTTGCCGAGCGCCTTGATGAGGTTGGCCACCGCCTTCTCGGGGGTGACCCCCGTGAGGGTGCCGGAGCGCACGAGGTCCTCGACGCTCTCCATGGCCAGGTACGGGTTGACCGCGGCGGCACCGAATCCGACGAGCAGGGCGACGTGGTGCACCTCGCGGACGTCGCCGGCCTCCACGAGCAGACCCACCTGGGTGCGGGTCTTCTCGCGGATCAGGTGGTGGTGCACCGCGGAGCAGAGCAGCAGCGACGGGATCGGCGCGAGGTCGCGGCCGGAGTCGCGGTCGGACAGGACGACGAAGCGGGCGCCCCGGCGGATGGCCTGGCTGACCTCGGCGAAGATCTCCTCGATCCGGGCGCGCATCGCCTCGGCGCCGCCGGTGACGTCGTACAGGCCCTGGACGACGTGCGTCGCGTAGCCCGGCAGGTCGCCGTCGGCGTTGATGTGGACGATCTTGGCCAGCTCGTCGTTGTCGATGACCGGGAAGTCGAGCTGCACCAGCCGGGCGTGCGCCGGCGAGGCCGAGAGGGCGTTGCCCTCGGGGCCCATCGTCGTGCCGAGCGAGGTGACAAGCTCCTCGCGGATGGCGTCGAGCGGCGGGTTGGTCACCTGCGCGAAGAGCTGGGTGAAGTAGTCGAAGACGAGCCGCGGCCGGCTGGACAGCACGGCGATCGGGGTGTCGGTGCCCATCGAGCCGAGCGCCTCGCCGCCGGTGCGGGCCATCGGGGTGAGCAGGACCCGCAGCTCCTCCTGCGTGTAGCCGAAGGTCTGCTGGCGACGGGCCACCGACGAGGCGGTGTGCACGATGTGCTCGCGCTCGGGCAGGTCGGTGAGGTTGATGAGGCCGGCGTGCAGCCACTCCTCGTAGGGGTGGCGCGAGGCGAGACCGGACTTGATCTCCTCGTCGCCGATGATCCGGCCGTGCTCGGTGTCGACGAGGAACATCTTCCCCGGCTGGAGCCGGCCGCGCTTGACCACCCGGCTCGGGTCGAGGTCGAGGACGCCGGACTCGGAGGCGAGGACGACGAGGCCGTCGTCGGTGACGGCGTACCGGCCCGGGCGCAGGCCGTTGCGGTCGAGGACCGCGCCGATGAGGGTGCCGTCGGTGAAGGTCACGCACGCAGGCCCGTCCCACGGCTCCATGAAGGTGGAGTGGAACTCGTAGAAGGCCCGGCGGGCCGGGTCCATGTCGGGGTTGTTCTCCCACGCCTCGGGGATCATCATCAGCACCGCGTGCGGCAGCGACCGACCG
Source organism: Lapillicoccus jejuensis (assembly GCF_006715055.1). Lineage (NCBI taxonomy): Bacteria > Bacillati > Actinomycetota > Actinomycetes > Micrococcales > Intrasporangiaceae > Lapillicoccus > Lapillicoccus jejuensis. The sequence continues at coordinate 3,407,708 of NZ_VFMN01000001.1, read as the reverse complement.
CCGAGGTGCAGCAGCTCGAGCACCTCGTCGAAGCTGGCCGAGTCGGACGCGTCGGGCGTGCAGACCGGGAAGATCCGCTCGAGGTTGCCCGGGATGATGTCGGAGGTCAGCTGGCTCTCGCGGGCCCGCATCCAGTTGCGGTTGCCCTTGACGGTGTTGATCTCGCCGTTGTGGGCGATGAACCGGTACGGGTGGGCCAGCGGCCACGACGGGAACGTGTTGGTCGAGAAGCGCGAGTGCACCAGCGCCAGCTCGGTCTCGAAGTCGCGGTGCGAGAGGTCGGGGAAGAACGGCTCGAGCTGGCCGGTCGTGAGCATCCCCTTGTAGACGAGGGTGCGCGAGGACAGCGACGCGAAGTAGACGTCGGTCTCCCGCTCGGCGCGCTTGCGCAGGCAGAAGGCGAACCGGTCGAGGTCGATCCCGACGTGGCGGCCGACCGCGGAGCCGACGAAGAGCTGGGCGAAGTGCGGCATGCACGCCCGGGCCACCTCGCCGACGAGGTCGCCGACGACGGGGACGTCGCGCCAGCCGAGGACCTTGAGGCCCTCCTGCGCGGCGATCTCCTCGATGGCGGACACCACGCCCGCGCGCTCGTCGGCGTCGCGGGGCAGGAAGGCCAGCCCGACCGCGTACGCGCCGGTGGCCGGCAGCGTGAAGTCGACGGCGCCGCGCAGGAACGCGTCCGGCACCTGGGTGAGGATGCCGGCGCCGTCGCCGACCAGCGGGTCGGCGCCGGTGGCGCCGCGGTGGTCGAGGTTGCGCAGGGCGGTGAGGGCGTGCTCGACGATGTCGTGCCCGGCGCGGCCCCGCATCGTGGCGACCATGGCGACGCCGCAGGCGTCGTGCTCGTGGGCGCGGCGGTAGAGACCGGTGTCAGCCGGGTGGGCCGTGAACAGGGGGCGCTGTGCGGACAACGCGGTTCACCGTCCTTCAGGGCGGGTCGGGGGCCCGGCCGGCGGGCGGCCGGGCCTCGGGGTCGACCGGACGACGGTGGCCGGTGCGCAGGTGCGGGCCCCCCGGAGGGTGGCCTTCGTCGGTGGGCGGGGCGCACGGGTCTCGCACGCGGTGGTCGACGGCAGGATAAGCCGCCGGAAGGATAAACGGGAGGGTGCCCGACGACGTCCTCGACCGCGCCGTCAGTCCGGGGCGCGAGACGACACGACCTGGTCCGGTGCCTCTCGGGTGGCCTCGTCGGGGGCCTCGTCGGGGGCCTCGTCGGGGGCCGCGTCGGGATCCTGGGCGGCGGGCGGCGGCCCGGTCCGCCCGAACCGCGCGTAGAGGACGACCCCCAGGAGGAAGACGAGCACGCACACCCACACGTTGACCCGCAGGCCGAGGATGTGGTTGGCGTCGTCGGTGCGCATGAACTCCATGACGATGCGACCCACCGGGTAGCCGGCCACGTACAGGGCGAAGAGCTGCCCCGGCCGGAAGTCGCGACGGCGGTCGAGCAGGACGAGGACGAGCGCGAGGGCGAGGCAGAAGATCGACTCGTAGAGGAAGGTCGGCTGGTAGACGCCCTTGACCACGGCGTTCCCCGCCGCGTCGCGCACGGCGTGACCCGCGGACTGGTCCCACTCGTAGATCTTCAGGCCCCACGGCAGCGTCGTGGGCGAGCCGTAGATCTCGTTGTTAAAGTAGTTGCCCCACCGGCCCATGGCCTGCGCGACGAGCAGGCCGGGGGCGCAGGCGTCGGCGAAGACGCGCAGCGGGATGCCCTGGCGGCGGCAGCCGATGAGCGCGCCCACGGCGCCCAGCGCGATCGCCCCCCAGATGCCGAGCCCGCCGTTCCAGATCTTCAGCGCGTCGAGCGGGTGGCCGCCCTCGCCGAAGTACGCCTGCGGCGAGGTGATGAGGTGGTAGATCCGGCCGCCGAGGATGCCGAACGGCACCGCCCAGGCGGCGATGTCGAGGGTCAGACCCTGCCGGCCGCCGCGGTCCTCGAGCCGCTTCTGGGTGATCCACACGGCGGCGACGATCCCCGCGAGGATGCACATCGCGTAGCCGCGCACGGGCAGCGGCCCGAGGTCCCAGACCCCCTGGGTGGGGCTGGGGATGGTGACCGGGAGGGCGCTCACGCGCGGACCCCGGCGGCGAGCTCGCCGACGAGCGCGCGCAGCGCGGTGAGCCCGGACTCGAGGTCGGGCGCGTCGAGCAGGCAGCGCACGAGGGCCGAGCCGACGATGACCCCGTCGGCGAACCGGGCGACCTGGGCGGCCTGCTCCCCCGTCGAGACGCCGATGCCGACGCACACCGGCAGGTCGGTGACCTCGCGGGTGCGGGCCACGAGCTGCTCGGCGGCGGGGCCGAGCTCGGCCCGCGCGCCGGTCACGCCCATGACCGCGCTGGCGTAGACGAAGCCGCGGGACGCGGCCGTGGCGACGGTGAGCCGCTCCGGCGTCGAGCTGGGGGCGACGAGGAAGACCCGCTCGAGCCCGTGGGCGTCGGCGGCCGCGAGCCACGCGCCGGCCTCGTCGGGGATGAGGTCGGGGGTGATGAGCCCGGCGCCGCCGTGGGCGGCGAGGTCCTCGGCGAACCGGTCGACCCCGCGGCGCAGGACGAGGTTCCAGTACGTCATGACCAGCGACGGGGCGCCGGCGTCGTGGACCGCCTGCGTGGCCCTGAACACGTCGGAGACCCGGGCGCCGCGCTCGAGGGCGGCCTCGACCGCCCGCTGGATGACGGGCCCGTCCATGAGCGGGTCGCTGTAGGGCACGCCCACCTCGACGAGGTCGACACCGGCCTCGACCATGGCCCGCATCGCGGCCAGGGAGCCCTCGACGTCGGGGAAGCCGACCGGCAGGTAGCCGATGAGGGCGGCCCGACCCTCGGCGCGGCAGCGCGCGAAGACGTCGGCGACGGCGGTGCTGGCGCTGGTCGTGGCGGTCACTGCTGGGCCCCCGTCGCGCGCAGCTCCTCGTCGTCGAGCATCCCGAACCACTGCGCGGCGGTGTGGACGTCCTTGTCGCCGCGACCGGAGAGGTTGACGAGCAGCACCGCGTCCGGGCCGAGCTCGCGCCCGACCTGCATCGCCCCGGCGAGGGCGTGGGCCGACTCGATGGCCGGGATGATCCCCTCGGTGCGGCACAGCAGCGCGAAGGCCTCCATCGCCTGGTCGTCGGTGATCGCGCGGTACTCCGCGCGGCCGATGTCGAGCAGGTAGGAGTGCTCGGGTCCGACGCTCGGGTAGTCCAGGCCGGCCGAGACCGAGTGCGACTCGATCGTCTGGCCGTCCTCGTCCTGCATGACGTAGGTGAACGCCCCGTGCAGGACGCCGCGCTCGCCCGCGGCGAACCGGGCGGCGTGCTCGCCGGTGCTCACCCCGCGCCCGCCGGCCTCGAGGCCGACGAGGCGGACCTGCTCGTCGTCGAGGAAGCGGTGGAAGATCCCCATGGCGTTCGACCCGCCGCCGACGCAGGCGAGGACGACGTCGGGCAGCCGGCCGACGAGGTCGAGCACCTGGCTGCGGGCCTCGACCCCGATGACCCGGTGGAAGTCGCGGACCATCTCGGGGAAGGGGTGCGGGCCGGTGACCGTCCCGAGGACGTAGTGCGTGGTCTCGACGTTGGCGACCCAGTCGCGCAGCGCCTCGTTGACGGCGTCCTTGAGGGTGCGGCTGCCGTTGGTGACGGCGACGACCTCCGCACCGAGCAGCCGCATCCGGGCGACGTTGAGCGCCTGGCGCCGCGTGTCGACCTCGCCCATGTAGACGACGCACTCGAGCCCGAGCAGCGCGGCCGCCGTGGCCGTGGCCACACCGTGCTGGCCGGCGCCGGTCTCGGCGATCACCCGGGTCTTGCCCATCCGCTTGGTCAGCAGGGCCTGGCCGAGGACGTTGTTGATCTTGTGCGACCCCGTGTGGTTGAGGTCCTCGCGCTTGAGGACCACCCGCGCGCCGCCGCAGTGCTCGGCGAACCGCGGCACCTCGGTGACGATGCTGGGCCGACCGGTGTAGGTGCGCTGGAGCCGCTCGAGCTCGCCGACGAACTCCGGGTCGACCATCGCCTTGCGGCGGACCTCGTCGAGCTGCTCGAGGGCGGGGATGAGCGCCTCGGGCACGTAGCGGCCGCCGTACTCCCCGAAGCGGCCGGGCGACGGCGCGCCCTCGGGCTGGTGCTGCGTGGTCGTCATCGGGGACCTCCGGTGGTGACGGGTGCGGCGCGGGTGAACTCCCCCACCGTGGCGGCCGGGTCACCGTGGGTGACCAGGGCCTCGCCGACGAGCACGCCCCGCGCGCCGGCGGCGGCGTAGGCGCGCACGTCCTCGACGTCGCGGACGCCGGACTCGGCGATGGTGACGACGTCGTCGGGCACGAGCGGACGCAGCCGCGCGAAGACGTCACGGTGCACCTGCAGGGTCTTGAGGTCGCGGGCGTTGACGCCGAGGACCCGGGCGCCCGCGTCGAGCGCGCGGCGGGTCTCCTCCTCGTCGTGGACCTCGACGAGGACGGTCATGCCCAGGGCCGTGGCCTGCTCGTGCAGCGCGACGAGACGCTCCTGCGTCAGCGCCGCGACGATGAGCAGGACGATGTCGGCGCCCCAGGCGCGCGCCTCGTCGACCTGGTACGCCTCGACCACGAAGTCCTTGCGCAGCACCGGGATCCGGACGGCGTCGCGGACGGCCGCGAGGTCGGTGAGGCTGCCGCCGAAGCGGTGCCGCTCGGTGAGGACGCTCACCGCGGTGGCGCCCCCGGCCTCGTACGACGTTGCGAGGGCGGCGGGGTCGGCGATGGTCGCCAGCGCGCCCTTGCTGGGGCTGGAGCGCTTGACCTCGGCGATGACCGCGAGGCCCGGCGCGTCGCGCAGGGCCGAGGCCGCGTCGAGGGCCGGGGGGACGTCGGCGATCCGGGCCCGCAGCTCGTCGCGGGTGACCCGCACCTCGCGCTCGGCGAGGTCGGAGCGGACGCCGACGATGATGTCGTCGAGGACGGTGGGTGCCACACGGCCAGCCTACGCGGGTCGCGGCACCCCGCCGTGAGCCCGCCCGGGCCCGACCGTCAGGGGGCCAGCCAGGCCGCGAGCGGCAGCTCGGGCACGTTGCGCCACACGGTGAAGACGGCCAGGAGGACCAGCGCCACCAGGAGCGGGCGCAGCGGGACCACGGGGAGCCGGGCGGGCTCGCAGGTCCGCAGCGCCCTCGCCGTGGTCCGCAGCCCGACGACGGCCAGGAGCAGCAGCAGGGGCGGCACGACGACGTTGAGCGACAGGGCCGCGGGCAGGTCGCCGCGGACCAGCGCGGCGGTGGCCCGCAGCCCGCCGCAGAAGGGGCACCACAACCCGGTGACCCGGTGGAAGGGGCACAGGTCGACCCCGGTCACCCCGCCCTGTCGGCCGACCGCGAGGGCCGCGGCGAGGGCGAGCGTCCCGACGACCAGCGGTGCGCCCGCCGCGCGCAGCCGGCGCCCGGGCGACGGACCCCCCGCCACCGCGAGGGTGGCGGGGGGTCGGGCACCGGCCGGGCGCGTCGTCACGGGGTCCGTCAGCCGCGTCCGGAGTAGACGCTGGCGACGTAGATGATCTGGATGACGAGGAACACGGTGGCGACGATGCCGAGGATGAACCCGGCCTGGGCCATCCCGGCGCCCTTCTGCGCACCGTTGGACACCGCGATCTCGCTCTTGGCCTGGCGGCCGAGGATGAGCGCGACCGGCCCGAGCAGACCGCACAGGAGGATCCCGACGATGCCGAGCACGAGCGAGACGATCGCCTTGGTGTTGTTGGCGGCCGGCACGCCGTAGGGGTTGGCGCCGCCGTAGGGCGGGGGCGGGGTCTGACCGTAGGGCGACGGCTGCCCGTAGGTCGGGGCGGCGCCGTACGAGCCGGGCGCCGGGGGCGGCGGGGTCTGCCCGTACGACGGGGCGTCCGCCGGCCGGTCCGAGCCGTAGGACGGCTGCTGCGGCGCGCCGTACGACGGCTGGTCCTGCGAGCCGTAGGAGGGCGGAGGCGGCGGGTTGCTGCCGTAGCCGCCCGGCGCGGTGGGGTCGTTCTCGGTGGGGTCGTTGCCGCTCGGGGGCGGCGTGCCGTAGGACATGGGGACCTCTCTCGGGCTCGTGTCGTTCCTGCGCCCCCTGGGACGCGAGTGGAAGGACCCTATCCGTTCGCGGGGAGCGTCACCCGGTGCGACGACGCCGTGCCGCGAGCGGTTCCCGGGCCGAGCGAGGGGCGCAGGTCAGGCGGTGCCGCTGTCGTGGCGGTTCTGGCCGGGCTCGGCGTGGCCGGCGGCGCGGGCGGCGTGGGAGGACGCCTTGTCGCCGTAGCCGGCCATGCTGAGGATCTTGCCCAGCGCCGCGCCGACGACCATGACGGCGACACCGACCCAGAAGAAGAACGCGCTGGGGAAGATCAGCGCCAGCGAGCTGATGAGGCCGCCGAGCAGGATGACACCGACGCTGGTCCACGCCGCGGTGCTGTGGCCGTGGCTCTCGTGGGCGGTCTCGCTCATCGGTGTCCTTCGCTCGTCGTGGTGTCACGGGGGTGGTGCTCGGGGACCATTGTGGCAGCCGCGCTCACGCCTCGCCGTCGGTGGGGTCGCGACCCTCCGACAGCTCGTCCCAGGCCGAGCGGCGCTCGGGCGCGTCGGCCGGGGCGTCCTCCCCGGAGCGCTCGAACCGGCTGGACAGGCCGTCCCAGCCGCGACCCGCGGCGGTCGTCACGGCGCCGACGACGGTGAGCAGCAGCGCGGCGACGAGGGCCGGCCAGGGCCAGACCGTCAGCGCACCGGGGGTGGTCGCCCCGGTGGCGGAGCGCGTCGTGCCGCCGACCCCGCCGCTGGGGGACCCGCCCGGGCCGGCGCCGGCGGCGAGCGCCGCCGTGGGGTCGCGGACGATGGTCAGCGTGAGGGCGAGGGTCCCGAGCGCGGCCAGGGTGAGCAGGACGGCGGAGACGAGCCGCAGCCGGCGCCCGGTCGTGAGGACGGCGACGCCGGCGGCCAGCGCGACGAGGCCCAGCGCGACCAGGCCGGGGGCGGCCTGGTCGCCGGTGACCGAGAGCGAGCGCCCGGCGAGGACGGCGTCGCCGGAGCGCCCGGTCACCCAGGTGCGGGTGGCCAGCAGGACGACCGCGAGCGCGGGGACGAGCAGCAGCGGGGCGGCGCGGCGCTTGGTCAGCCAGGCCGTCACGAGCGGGTCACCGGCCGTCGCAGGCCGGCCGCGGCCCGGACGGCGCGCACGACCGCGGCCGCCTTGGCGTGCGTCTCCTCGTACTCCGACATCGGCACCGAGTCGGCGACGATGCCGGCGCCGGCCTGCACGTGGGCCTGCCCGTCCTGGACGACCGCGGTGCGGATGGCGATGGCCAGGTCGAGGTCGCCGGCGAAGTCGAGGTAGCCGACGACGCCGCCGTACAGGCCGCGGCGGGTGCCCTCCATCTCGTCGATGAGCTGCATCGCGCGCGGCTTGGGCGCGCCCGAGAGGGTGCCGGCGGGGAAGGTGGCGACGAGGACGTCGTACGCCGACCGGTCGGGTCGCAGCTCGCCGACGACGGTCGACTCGAGGTGCATGATGTGCGAGTAGTGCCGCAGGGTCATGAACTCGACCGTGTCGACGGTCCCGGGGCGGCAGACCCGCTGCAGGTCGTTGCGGCTGAGGTCGACGAGCATGACGTGCTCGGCCCGCTCCTTGGGGTCCTCGCGCAGGTCCTCCCCCAGCCGGACGTCGTCCTCGGGGGTCTTGCCGCGCGGGCGGGAGCCGGCGATCGGGTGGGTGACGACCCGGCGGCCGGAGACGGTGACGAGGGCCTCGGGGCTGGAGCCGACGACGTCGTACGTCGACCCGTCGGGGTGCGGGAGGCGCACGAGGTACATGTACGGGCTGGGGTTGGACGCGCGCAGCGCCCGGTAGACGTCGAGCGCGTCACCGGGGCACGGCATCGAGAAGCGCTGCGAGACGACGATCTGGAACGCCTCGCCGGCGCGGATCTCCTCCTTGCTGCGCTCGACGAGCTCGAGGAACTCCTCGGTCGTGTGCGTGCTCGTCGTCGGCAGGTCGACCGGCTCGACGAGCGCGACGGTGCTCTCCGCCGGGGCCAGCAGGTCGGCGGTCATCCGGTCCAGGCGCTCGACGGCGTCGGCCCAGGCCCACTCGACCCGCTCGTCGGTGTCGTCGTAGTTGACCGCGTTGGCGACGAGGAGGACCGACCCGTCGGAGTGGTCGAGGACGGCGAGGTCGGTCGCGAGGACCATCCCGAGCTCGGGCAGGCGCAGCACGTCCACCCCGGTGTCGGGGACCTTCTCCCAGCGGCGGACGGCGTCGTACGTGATCGCGCCGACCATGCCGCCGGTGAGCGGCGGCAGCCCGGGCAGCCGGCTCGTCGCGAGCGCGGCCACCGTGTCGCGCAGGGCGACCGTGGGGTCGCCGGACGTCGGGACGCCGACCGGCGGTGTGCCGATCCAGTGCGCCTCGCCGTCCTGCTCGGTGAGGGTCGCGGCGCTGCGGGCGCCGACGATCGACCAGCGCGACCAGGTGCCCTGCTCGGCCGACTCGAGCAGGAAGGTGCCCGGGGCGTCCTGCGCGAGCTTGCGGTAGACCCCGAGCGGGGTCTCGCCGTCGGCGAGCAGGCGGCGCACGACGGGGATGACCCGGCGGGTCGGCGCGAGCTCGGCGAAGACGGCCAGGCTCGGCCAGGTCGCGCCGAAGGTGAGGTCGGGGTGGACGTCGGGCTGCGGGGCGTGCTCAGGCACCGGTGGGGACCTCGCTCGGGGTGGTCACGACGGCGGGCAGCGGGCGCGCGTCGAAGCACGTGCGGTCACCGGTGTGGCACGCGGCGCCGACCTGGTCGACCCGGACGAGCAGGGCGTCGCCGTCGCAGTCGAGCGCGACCGAGCGGACCCACTGGACGTGGCCCGAGGTGTCGCCCTTGCGCCACAGCTCCTGGCGGCTGCGCGACCAGAAGGTCACCCGGCCCTCGGTGAGGGTGCGGGCCAGCGCCTCGTCGTCCATCCACCCGACCATGAGCACCTCGCCGGTGTCGTGCTGCTGGACCACGGCGGCGACGAGGCCGGCCGGGTCGCGCTTGAGCTGCGCGGCGATGGCGGGGTCGAGGACGGGCTGGCCGGTGGTGGGGTCGGGCACGGGACCATTCTGCCGTGGGGTGGGCGGGGCGCCGTACGGCGTGCTGCCCGTCAGTAGCGCGACTCCCCCGGCCGCACGAGCCGCGGCGCGGTGCGGACCGGTGGCGGGGCGGGCGGGGTGAGGTCGGGTGGCAGGCCGGGGACGTCCCAGGCCGGGTCGGGGCGCCACGTGGCCCAGTGCTCGTCGTCCGCGCCGAAGGGCGGCTCGCCGGCGGCGACGGCACGCCGTACGGCGTCGGCGTCGGCCCGCACCTCGCCGGCCTCGCCGGCGGTCATCCGCCCCTGGGTCACGGCGGCGACCAGCTCGTCCTCGTCCTTGAGCCGGCAGCGGCGGCCCGGGTCGACGAGGACGTCGAGGACGTGGTCGGTGCTCACCGTGCGGGACCCCTCGCGCCGGTGCGGCGCCTCGAGGTTGACGTACCAGCCGTCGAGGTCGGGCCCGTCCCAGAACAGCCACACCGACCAGCGCTCCCCCGGCCGGACGATGCGCAGCGTCCCGCCGCCCTTCCACAGCATCCGGCCCTGGATGCGCGGCGCGGAGAACATCGCGCCGGTGCCCGCCGCCCGCGGTGGCCGGCCGTCGACGAGGGTCGGCGCGAGGACCGGGGTGCCGCCCGCGAGCCAGGCGACGAGCCGCTCCGGCGAGTCCTCGACGACCCGGACCGGGTGCACGGTCTGCGGGTCTCCGGCCCGCCAGCCCGGTCGCCGGTAGTGCCACCAGGCGACGTCACCGGGCGACCAGCGCGGGGTCCAGGGGGCGGGGGCGCTCATGCGGGCGGGTCGGGGCGCAGCCGCTCGGCGAGCAGCGCGAGGACCGCGTCGACCGACCCGGCGCGCACGGCCGGCCGGTCCCCCTCGAGCGCGAGCCGCCGGACGGCGTCGCCGCGCGGCCCGGCGACGGCGACGTAGACCGTCCCGACCGGCTGACCGTCCTGCGGGTCCGGCCCGGCGACGCCGGTGGTGGCGGTGCCCCAGTCGGCGCCCAGCCGGGTCCGCACGCCGTGCGCCATCTGCCGGGCCACCTCCGGGTGGACCGCGCCGTGCTCCGCGAGCAGCCCCTCGTCGACGCCGAGCAGCGCCGCCTTGAGCTCGGTCGCGTAGGCGACCACGCCGCCGCGCACGACCGCGGACGCCCCCGGGACCTCGACGAGCCGCGCGGTGACCAGCCCGCCGGTCAGCGACTCCGCGCAGGCGACGGTGGCCCCCGCCGCGCGCAGGGCACCGACGAGGGCGGGGACGTCCAGGTCGCCGTACGGCGTGCTCACGGCTGGCGCCGCTGCTCGCGCGCGGCCTCGCGGGCCGCCCGCTTGGCGACGGCGCGGGCGCTGGTGCGGCGCAGGATGTGCGCCTTGACCGCGTAGTCGACCCCGGTGACGACGGTGACGACGAGCGCGGCCGCGAGCAGGACGTGCGCGACGAGCGACAGGACCGCGTCGAACGGCACCGCGTGCGGCGGGAAGACGAGCAGCCCCAGCGCCGCCGCCTGCAGCACCGTCTTGACCTTGCCGCCCCGGCTGGCGGGCATGACGCCGTGCCGGATGACGACGAACCGCATGACCGTCACGGCCACCTCGCGCACGACGATGACGACGGTCACCCACCAGGGCACGACCCCGACGAGCGACAGCCCGACGAGCGCGGTGCCGGTGAGGGCCTTGTCGGCGATGGGGTCGGCGACCTTGCCGAAGTCGGTGACGCTGTTGCGCCGCCGGGCCAGGTCGCCGTCGATCTTGTCGGTGATGGCGGCCACCGCGAAGACCGCGAAGGCACCCAGCCGCTGGGTGGTCGACGTGCCGCCGTGGGCCAGCAGCAGCCACGCGAAGACGGGGACGAGGAGGATCCGCAGGACGGTGAGCGTGTTGGCGAGGTTCCACGCGCTCGGACGCGCCGGCACCGTGGCCGGCGTCGGCGGGGTCGGCTGCCGGGGGCTCACGGGCCGGGTGACGGGGTCCTGGTCCACGTCGCTCATCGAGCCCTCATGCTGCCACCGCTCAGGCGGTGGTGTCCCCACGGTCGGCGGGGGTGTCGGCGGGGGTGTCGCCGGCGCCGAGCGGGCGGGCGACGAGGTCGACGCCCTCGGAGGCGACGACGACGGCGCGCACGATGTCCCCGACCGCCGGACGCGGGCCGCCGTCGAGCTCGAGCCGGGTCACCCCGTCGACGTCGGGGCCCTGGAAGGCGGCGCGGCCGACGACCTCGTCGTCCTCGTCCTCCCCGTCGCCGGTCTGCTCGACGAGCACCTCGACGACCTCACCGACGCGCTCCTCCGCGCGCTGCGCGGTGAGCTCCTCGACGAGCGCGGTGAGCCGGGCCACCCGCTCGTCGACGACGTCCTGCGGCAGCTTGTCGCCGAGGGTCTCGGCCTCGGTGCCGTCCTCGTCGGAGTAGCCGAAGACGCCGACGACGTCGAGCCGCGCGGCGACGAGGAAGGCCTCGAGCTCCTCGACGTCGGCCTCGGTCTCCCCCGGGAAGCCGACGATGACGTTGGACCGGATCCCGGCCCGCGGCGAGCGCTCGCGCACCCGCTCGAGCAGGTCGAGGAACGGCTCGCGCGAGCCGAAGCGCCGCATCCGGCGCAGCAGCGGCGCCGACGCGTGCTGGAACGAGATGTCGTAGTACGGCACGACCCCGGGCGTGGCGGCCATCGCCTCGAGCAGCCCGGGGCGGATCTCGGCCGGCTGCAGGTAGGACACCCGCACCCGCTCGATCCCCTCGACCGCGGTCAGCTCGGGCAGCAGCTTCTCCAGCAGCCCCAGATCCCCCAGGTCCTTCCCGTACGACGTGCTGTTCTCGCTGACGAGGAAGACCTCCTTCACCCCGCGCTGCGCCAGCCAGCGCGCCTCGGCGACGACGTCGGTGGGCCGGCGGGACACGAACGCCCCACGGAAGGACGGGATGGCGCAGAACGCGCAGCGCCGGTCGCAGCCGGAGGCGATCTTCAGCGGCGCCCACGGGCGGCCGTCGAGCCGGGCGCGCAGCACCCGCGGGCCGCTCGCCGGGACGGGACCGTCCGCGTCGGTGAGCAGGTCGGCGCGAGGGTCGCCGTGGCCAGGGACGGCGACCCCTGCCGCGCCGGCGCGGTCCACCGGGGTGAGCGGCAGCAGCCGGCGCCGGTCGGACGGGGTGTGCGAGGGCACGTGGCCGCCGCCCAGCAGGGTGCCGAGGTGGGCCGACAGGTCGCCGTACGAGTCGAAGCCGAGCACCGCGTCGGCCTCGGGCAACGAGCCCGCCAGCTGCTCGCCGTAGCGCTCGGCCAGGCAGCCGACCGCGACGACGGCGCGGGTGCGGCCGTGGGCCTTGAGGTCGGAGGCCTCGAGCAGGGCGTCGATCGAGTCCTTCTTGGCCTGCTCGACGAAGCCGCAGGTGTTGACGACGGCGACGTCGGCCTGCGCGGCGTCGTCGACGAGGTCCCAGCCCTCGGCCTCGAGGCGGCCGGCGAGCTCCTCCGAGTCGACCTCGTTGCGCGTGCACCCGAGGGTCACGAGGGCCACGGAGCGTCGCGGGCGGCTGGTGGGGTCGGCCGTCGTCGTCACCGGGCGAGTCTACGGCCGCCCGCAGGTGCGAGGATCACGCCCGTGCCCGACCCCCAGACGCCGCCCAGCCCCGAGACCGCGCCCGAAACCGCGCCCGGGACCACCAGCGAGCGCGTGGCCCGCGTGCTGCGCGAGCACCCCCTCGTCGACGGCCACAACGACCTGCCGTGGGAGCTGCGCGAGCGCGTCGGCGGCGACCTGACCCGGGTCGACGTCGTCGACCTCGTCCGCGGCGAGCCGGGCCTGCGCACCGACCTGCCGCGGCTGCGCCAGGGGATGGTCGGCGCGCAGTTCTGGTCGGTCTACGTGCCGAGCAACCTGCCCGGGCACGAGGCGGTGACGGCGACGCTGGAGCAGGTCGAGCTCGTGCACCGGCTCGTCGCCGCGCACGGGGACGTCCTCGGCCTCGCGCTCACCGCCGACGACGTCGACCGGGTCGTCGCCTCGGGCCGGGTCGCCAGCCTGCTCGGCGCCGAGGGCGGCCAGTCGATCGGCTGCTCGCTCGGCACGCTGCGGGTCCTGCACGCGCTCGGCGTGCGCTACCTGACCCTCACCCACAACGACAACACCCCGTGGGCCGACTCGGCGACCGACGAGCCGGTCCTCGGCGGGCTCAGCGCCTTCGGCCGCGACGTCGTCCGCGAGCTCAACCGGGTCGGGATGATGGTCGACCTCTCGCACGTCTCCCCCGCGACGATGCACGCCGCGCTCGACGTCAGCCGCGCCCCGGTCCTCTTCAGCCACAGCGGCGCCCGCGCCGTCACCGACGTCGTGCGCAACGTCCCCGACGACGTCCTGCTGCGGGTGCGCGACACCGGGGGCACGGTCATGGTCGCGCTCGTGCCCGAGTTCCTCAACGACGACGTCGCCGCCTGGCGCGCCGAGACCGCCGACCTCGCGAGCGCCGAGGGCGTCGACCCGAAGGACTTCCCGTCCTACCAGCGCTTCGCGTTCCGGCGGCAGCAGACGCACCCCAAGCCGCAGGCGAGCCTGCAGGACGCCGTACGGCACCTGGAGCACGTGCGCGAGGTCGCCGGCGTCGACGCCGTGGGCATCGGCGGCGACTACGACGGCACCGACACCTACCCCGTCGGGCTCGAGGACGTCAGCGGCTACCCGCGGCTGCTCGGCGCGCTCGCCGACCGCGGCTGGTCCGACGAGGACCTCGCCAAGGTCGCCGGCCGCAACGCCCTGCGCGTCCTGCGCGACGCCGAGGCGGTCGCCCGCGACCTGCAGGCGACGACGCCACCGGTCACGACGCCGTACGACGTCGTGGACCTCACCGCCCGCTGACTCAGCGCTGGCGGATGATCGTCAGCCCGACGATGCGGGCCACGACGACGGCCAGGTAGAGCATGCCGGCGACCTGCTCGATCATCACCACGGCCCGCGCGTGCGGCAGCAGCGGCACGATGTCGGACAGCCCCGTCGAGGTCAGCACGGTGAAGGACAGGAAGAGCAGGTCGAAGAACGTCCGTGGTCCTTCGGGGGCGACCGCGCCCGAGAACGACCCGGGCCAGGCGGCCTGGACGAGGACGTAGACGTAGGCCCAGCCCCAGGCGACGACCGTGAAGGCCGCCCCGGTGGCCCACAGCTCGTCGGACGTCACCCAGGTGTCGTTGAACATGTAGCGGATGAGCGCGTAGCCCGTGTAGAGGTAGAACACGGCGTGGAACCCGGCGGAGGTCAGCACCACCCACTGCTGGTCGGGTCGGAAGCCCTCGAGGACGGTGAGGACGGCGGCCGGGGCCCCGGCGACGACCGAGACCCAGGTGAGGGCGGGCGTGGCGCGGACGGCCAGCACGGCGAGGCCGAGGACGAGCAGCCCGAACAGCCCCAGCAGGGACCGTCCGGCGCCCTCCCACGGCCCGATCGACAGGTCGACGAGGAAGGGGTAGAGCAGGACCCCGGCGAGCTGGACGAGGAGCAGCACCGCGCTGGGGGCGGTCCGCAGGGCGTGCCACGCCCCGCCCACTCCCCCCTCCGGCACGGGGTCGGGCTCTGGCCGCAGCCGCAGTTCCATCCTGCGACCCTACGGCGACGGCTGGCTCCCTCGAAGATGGCCGTCAAGACGGCGTCAAGACCCGTCAACCGCCCGTCAACCGGACAGGTCGGCGCTCTCACCCTTCCGAGACTCGATGACGTGATCGAGAACATCGTCGCCGGGGTCCTCGCCCTGGCCCTCATCGGCTACCTCGTGTACGCCCTGCTCCGTCCGGACCGTTTCTGATGGGCGGCGTGAACGAGACCGCCTCCGGTCTGCTGACCATCGGCGTGCTGCTCCTCGCGCTGGCCCTCACGCACGTGCCGCTCGGGAACTACCTCGCGGCGACGTACACCAAGGAGAAGCACTGGCGCGTCGAGCGCCTGCTCTACCGGGTCGGCGGGGTCGCCCCCGACACCGAGCAGCACTGGAAGGGGTACGCCGCCTCCGTCCTCGCCTTCTCCGTGCTGTCGATCGTGCTGCTGTTCCTCATCATCGTCGGCCAGGGGGTCCTGCCCCTGCACCACGGCGAGTCGATGCACCTCGACACCGCGCTGAACACGGCGATCTCCTTCGTCACCAACACGAACTGGCAGAGCTACGCCGGTGAGGCCGGCACCTCGCAGCTGGTCCAGGCCCTCGGCCTGACCGTGCAGAACTTCGTCTCCGCCGCGGTCGGCATCGCCGTCGTCGTGGCCCTGGTCCGGGGCCTGGCGCGCAGCGAGTCGACCCGGGTCGGCAACTTCTGGGTCGACCTCGTGCGCACCGTCACCCGCGTGCTGCTGCCGATCGCCACCGTCGGCGCGGTCCTGCTCGTCGTCGGCGGGGTCGTGCAGAACCTCGCCTCCCCCACCGAGGTCACCGGCGTGACCGGCGCGAAGCAGACGATCCTGGGTGGCCTGGTCGCGTCCCAGGAAGCGATCAAGGAGCTCGGCACCAACGGCGGCGGCTTCTTCAACGCGAACTCGGCGCACCCGTTCGAGAACCCGAACGCCGCGACCAACCTGCTCGAGATCTTCCTCATCCTCGTCATCCCCTTCGCCCTGTGTCGCATGTACGGCGTCCTCGTCGGCGACCGCCGCCAGGGCTGGGCCGTGCTGTCCTTCATGGGGATCCTCTGGGCCGGGAGCGTCGCGCTCGTCACCTGGTCCGAGGTCCACGCGGCCGGTGGGATCGCCGGCGGGATGGAGGGCAAGGAGACCCGCTTCGGCCTCTGGGCCTCGGCGCTCTTCGGCGCCTCGACGACCGCCACCTCGACCGGCGCGGTCAACTCGATGCACGACAGCTACTCGGCCGCCGGTGGCGGTGTCGTCCTGCTCAACATGATGCTCGGCGAGATCTCCCCCGGTGGCACCGGCTCCGGCCTGTACGGCGCCCTCGTCGTCGCCGTCATCACGGTCTTCATCGCCGGGCTCATGGTCGGTCGCACGCCGGAGTTCCTCGGCAAGACGATCGGCCAGAAGGAGGTGACCTTCGCCGCGCTCTACATCCTCGTCACGCCGGCCCTCGCCCTCGTGCTGTCGGCCATCGCCATCGCGCTGCCGGTGAGCAGGGCGGCGCTGCTCAACTCCGGGCCGCACGGCCTGAGCGAGATGGTCTACGCCTTCACGTCGGCGGCCAACAACAACGGCAGCGCGTTCGCCGGTCTCAGCGCCGACCAGCCGTACCTCAACCTCACGCTGGCCCTGGCCATGCTGCTCGGTCGCTTCGTGCCGATGGTCCTCGTGCTCGCCCTCGCCGGCAGCCTCGCCGCCCAGCGCAAGCGCCCCGTCACCGCCGGGACCATGCCCACCCACACGCCCCTGTTCGTCACCCTGCTGATCGGTGTCGCGCTGATCGTCACGGGGCTGACGTACTTCCCGACCCTGGCCCTCGGGCCGATCGCCGAGGCCCTGTCATGAACGTCGCCGCCCTCACCGCCAGCCTCCCGCAGGCCGTCGCCAAGCTCGACCCCCGTCACGTCGTCAAGTCGCCCGTCATCTTCGTGGTGTGGGTCGGCTCCGTCCTCACGACGGTGCTCGCCGTCGTCCGCCCGAGCGGCTTCGCCATCGGCATCGCCGCGTGGCTGTGGGTCACCGTCGTCTTCGCCAACATGGCCGAGGCCGTGGCCGAGGGCCGCGGCAAGGCCCAGGCCGCCACGCTGCGCGCCGCCCGCACCGAGACCGTCGCCCGGCGCCTCACCCGCGCGGGCGGCAGCGAGCGCGTCGACGACGTGCCCGGCGCCGACCTGACCATCGGCGACCTCGTCGTCGTCGAGGCCGGTCAGGTCATCCCCGGCGACGGGGACGTCGTCGAGGGCGTGGCCACCGTCGACGAGTCGGCCATCACCGGCGAGTCCGCCCCGGTCATCCGCGAGTCCGGCGGCGACCGCAGCGCCGTCACCGGCGGCACGACCGTCCTGTCCGACCGGATCGTCGTGAAGATCACGACCAAGCCCGGCGAGACCTTCATCGACCGGATGATCGCGCTCGTCGAGGGCGCCGCCCGGCAGAAGACGCCGAACGAGATCGCCCTCAACATCCTGCTCGCCAGCCTGACCATCGTCTTCCTGCTCGTCTGCCTGGCGCTGCAGCCGATGGCGTCGTACTCCGGCGGGGCGCAGCAGGTCGTCGTCCTCGTCGCGCTGCTCGTCTGCCTCATCCCCACGACCATCGGGGCGCTGCTGTCGGCGATCGGCATCGCCGGCATGGACCGGCTCGTGCAGCGCAACGTCCTCGCGATGTCCGGCCGCGCCGTCGAGGCCGCCGGTGACGTCTCGACGCTGCTGCTCGACAAGACCGGCACCATCACCCTCGGCAACCGGCGCGCGACCGACCTCGTCGCCGTCTCCGGGGCGGACCAGGGCGACCTCGCGTCGGCCGCCTACCTCTCCAGCCTGGCCGACGAGACGCCCGAGGGGCGCTCGGTCGTCGAGCTCGCCGAGACGTCGTACGGCGTCGCGCACCAGGACGTCGCGGGGCTGCAGCGGGCCGGCGCCACCGTCGTCGAGTTCACCGCCCAGACCCGCATGTCGGGCGTCGACCTCCCCGACGGGACGAGCGTCCGCAAGGGCGCCGCGGCGCAGGTCGCGGCCTGGGTCGTCGAGCACGGCGGCTCCGAGCCGGCCGACCTCACGACCTCGGTGGAGGCGATCTCCCGCTCCGGCGGCACCCCGCTCGTCGTGGCCCGCGTCCGCGCCGGCGGCGCCGCCCAGGTGCTCGGCGTCATCCACCTCAAGGACGTCGTCAAGCCCGGCATGACCGAGCGCTTCGACCAGCTGCGGGCCATGGGCATCCGCACGGTGATGATCACCGGCGACAACCCGCTCACCGCGGCGGCCATCGCGAAGGAGGCCGGCGTCGACGACTTCCTCGCCGAGGCCACCCCCGAGGACAAGATGGCGCTCATCAAGAAGGAGCAGCAGGGTGGCCGGCTCGTCGCGATGACCGGTGACGGCACCAACGACGCCCCCGCCCTCGCGCAGGCCGACGTCGGCGTCGCGATGAACACCGGCACGTCGGCCGCCAAGGAGGCCGGCAACATGGTCGACCTCGACTCCGACCCGACCAAGCTCATCGAGATCGTCGAGATCGGCAAGCAGCTGCTCATCACCCGCGGGGCGCTGACGACCTTCTCGATCGCCAACGACGTGGCGAAGTACTTCGCCATCATCCCGGCGATGTTCGTCGGGCTGTTCCCCGGCCTGCAGACGCTCAACGTCATGCGGCTGGCCACCCCGTCGTCGGCCATCCTCTCGGCGGTCGTCTTCAACGCGCTCGTCATCGTCGCGCTCATCCCGCTGGCCCTCAAGGGTGTGAAGTACCGGCCGTCGTCCGCGGCGAGCCTGCTGCGCCGCAACCTGCTGGTCTACGGGGTCGGCGGCGTCATCACGCCGTTCATCGGCATCAAGCTCATCGACCTCGTCGTCTCCCACCTGCCGCTGTGAGCAACCACCCCTCGGCACAGACTTCCCAGGAAGGTTCGTCGTGATCCTCTTCACCCGTCAGCTGGGCGCCGGGCTGCGCGTGCTCCTCGCGCTCACCGTCCTCACCGGCGTCCTCTACCCCCTCGTCGTCCTCGGCGTCGGCCAGGGCGTCGCCCACGACCGCGCCAACGGCTCGCTGCTCACCCGCGACGGCACCGTCGTCGCCTCGAGCAGCCTCGGCCAGGCGGTCCCCGAGGCCGACGCGGCGAAGTGGTTCCAGCCGCGCCCGTCCGCCTCGGACTACGCGGGCGACTCCTCCGGGGGCACCAACCTCGGCCCGTCCAGCCTCGACCTGGCCAAGGCCGTGGCCGAGCGCGAGGCCGCCCTGAAGCAGGCCGGGGCCACCGGCACGCTGCCCCCCGACGCCCTGACGTCCTCGGGCAGCGGGCTCGACCCCGACATCTCCCCCGCGTACGCCGCCCTCCAGGTCCAGCGCGTCGCCCAGGCCCGCGGCCTGAGCGTCTCCGCCGTCCAGCAGCTGGTCCAGGAGCACACGAGGGGCCGGATCCTCGGCTTCCTCGGCGAGCCGCGCGTCAACACCACCGAGCTCAACCTGGCTCTCAGCCGGCTCTCCTGAGCCGGCAGTCAGAGTCCGGGGCCGGCGGCTGGGAGGATGAGGGGCATGGGACGCGGTCTGCTGCGCATCTACCTCGGGGCGGCCCCCGGGGTCGGCAAGACCGTCGCCATGCTCTCCGAGGCCCACCGCCGGCTCGAGCGCGGCGCCGACGTCGTCGTCGGCATCGTGGAGACCCACGGCCGCGACTACACGGCCCAGCAGCTCGAGGGGCTCGAGGTCGTGCCGCTGCGCACCCTCGAGCACCGCGGGGCGAGCCTCGCCGAGCTCGACCTCGACGCGGTGCTCGCCCGCCGGCCCGAGGTCGTGCTCGTCGACGAGCTCGCCCACACCAACGTCCCCGGCTCGCGGCACGAGAAGCGCTGGGAGGACGTCGAGGAGCTGCTCGCGGCCGGCATCGAGGTCATCTCGACGGTCAACATCCAGCACCTGGAGAGCCTCGGCGACGCCGTCGAGGCGATCACCGGGGTCCGCCAGCGCGAGACCGTGCCGGACGACGTCGTCCGCTCCGCGGACCAGCTCGAGCTGGTCGACATGTCGCCGGAGTCGCTGCGTCGGCGGATGGCGCACGGCAACATCTACCGCGCCGAGAAGATCGACGCGGCCCTGGCCCACTACTTCCGCCCCGGCAACCTCTCCGCGCTGCGCGAGCTCGCCCTGCTGTGGCTGGCCGACCGGGTCGACGAGACCCTCGAGCGCTACCGCGCGACGCACGGCATCTCCTCGACCTGGCCGACCCGCGAGCGGGTCGTCGTCGCCCTCACCGGCGGCCCCGAGGGCGAGGCGCTGCTGCGTCGGGCCGCCCGGATCGCCTCCCGCGGCGCCGGCGGCGAGCTCGTCGCCTGCCACGTCGTCCAGTCCGACGGCCTCGTCGAGACCGTCGGCGCCGTCGCCGACCAGCGCAAGCTCGTCCGCGAGCTCGGCGGCACCTTCCACACCGTCGCCGGCGACGACGTGGGCGAGGCCATCCTCGACTTCGCCCGCGGTGTCAACGCGAGCCAGATCGTCATCGGCACCTCCCGGCACCGCGGCTGGCGCAGCCTCTTCGCCCGCGGCATCGCCGACGCCGTCGCCGACGGCTCCGGCGACATCGACGTCCACCTGGTCAGCCGCGACGACCCCCGCCAGCCCGTACGACGCCCCCGCCGCCGCTCGCTCAGCGCCCGGCGCCGCCTGGGCGGCTGGGCGCTGGCCGCCGCGGGCAACCTCGGGCTGACCCTCCTCCTCGCGCCCGGGCGGACGACGCCGGCGCTGCCGCTGGAGATGCTCGTCTACCTCTGCCTCACCGTCGCCTGCGCGCTCGTCGGCGGCGTCTGGCCCGCGGTGGCCTGCGCGGTCGCGTCGTCGCTGGTCATCAACTGGTTCTTCACCGAGCCGGTCGGGACGCTGACCATCTCCAGCCCGCAGAACGCCGCCGCGCTGCTGCTCTTCGTCGTCGTCGCGGCGGCGGTCGCCTCGGTCGTCCACCTGGCCGCCCGGCGCAGCCGGCAGGCCGGGGAGGCGCAGCAGGAGTCGCGGACGCTGGCCACGCTGGCCCAGGTCCTCGTCGGGACGAGCGACCCGCTCGCCACGCTGCTCGACCAGGCCCGCGAGACCTTCGCGATGAGCGGGGCGGCGCTCGTGCGCCGCGAGTCGGTCCGCGACCCGTGGACCCTCGTGCGCGGGGTCGGTGACGTCGACGCGACCGACGTCGAGCGGGCCGCCGTACGGGCTCCGGTCGACGAGCACACCGAGCTCGTGCTCGTGGGGTCCGTCCTGCCCGCCGAGCAGCGCGGGCTGGTCGGGGCCTTCGCGACCCAGGCCGCCAGCGTGCTGGCCCGCAGCGAGCTCGAGGCGGAGGCGGCGCAGGCCAAGGGCCTGGCCCGGGACAACCGCGCCCGGACCGCCCTGCTGGCCGCCGTCTCGCACGACCTGCGCACGCCGCTGGCCGGCATCAAGGCGGCGGTGTCGAGCCTGCGCCAGCCCGACGTCACCTTCAGCGAGGAGGACGAGCAGGAGCTGCTCGAGACCGTGGAGGAGTCCGCCGACCAGTTGGCGGCGCTCATCGCCAACCTGCTCGACATGTCGCGCATCCAGACCGGCGCGATCACCGCGCACGCCGAACCCGTCGCGGTCGCCGAGGCGGTGCGCGCCGCGTCCGCCGTCCTGCCCGACCCCGACCGCGTCCGCGTGCAGGTCGACGAGGGGTGCGACTGGGTCGTCGCCGACGCCGGGCTGCTCGACCGCGTCCTCGGCAACGTCCTCGAGAACGCCGTGCGCCACTTCCCCGGGCGGCGCGAGGTGCTCGTCCAGGTCGGCCGGCTCCAGGACCGGGTCCAGCTGCGCGTCGTCGACCGCGGACCGGGGGTCGCCGAGGACGCCAAGGAGCGGATCTTCGCCCCGTTCCAGCGGGTCGGCGACGCCCCGCGCGGCGACGGCGTCGGCCTCGGGCTCGCCGTCTCGCGCGGCCTCGCCGAGCTGATGGACGGGCGGGTGTGGGCCGAGGACACCCCCGGGGGCGGGCTCACCGTCGTGCTCGAGCTGGCCGCGGCACCCCGTACGGCGGTGGTGGGGTCGGACGCCGGCGCGGGTGACCTGACAGGATCGCCGGCATGACGCTCGTGCTCGTGGTCGACGACGAGCCGCTCATCCGCCGGACGCTGTCGATCAACCTGCGGGCCCGCGACTACGAGGTCGAGGCGGTCGGCGACGGGCGCACCGCGCTCGAGGTCGTCGCCGAGCGCTCCCCCGACGTCGTCGTCCTCGACCTCGGGCTCCCCGACCTCGACGGCGTCGACGTGCTGCGCCGCGTCCGGCAGACCTCGCGGGTGCCGGTCGTCGTGCTGTCGGCGCGGCACGACTCGGACGACAAGGTCGAGGCGCTCGACGCGGGCGCCGACGACTACGTGACCAAGCCGTTCGGGATGGACGAGTTCCTCGCCCGGGTGCGGGCGGCGATCCGGCGCGGCGGGGCCGACGAGCACGCCGCGTTCGTCCTGGCCGGCGACGACTTCGTCCTCGACTTCGGGGAGCGCCGGGCCACCGGCCCGGGCGGCGAGGAGGTGCGGCTGACCCCCACCGAGTGGCGGCTGCTCGAGCCGCTCGCCCGCCGACCCGGCCACCTCGTCACGCACGAGGAGCTGCTGAGGTCCGCGTGGGGGCCGGCGTACGGCCGCGAGCTGAACTACCTGCGGGTCTACGCCAACCAGCTGCGCCGCAAGCTCGAGCCCGACCCCGCCGCTCCCGTCCACCTGCTCACCGAGCCCGGGATCGGTTACCGCCTGCACCCCTGAGCGACGGTGCCCACGCGCACGCCGACAACATCTGCACGCTCTGTGCGGCCGGATGTGCTGAACGCCATCAATTGATGGATGTCGGCGGGCCGCCCCGCACACGCGCTGCTGAACGCCATCAATTGATGGATGTCAGCGGACCGCCCCGCACACGCGCTGCTGAACGCCATCAATTGATGGATGTCAGCGGACCGCCCCGCACACGCGCTGCTGAACGCCATCAATTGATGGATGTCAGCGCTTGGCCGGCAGACCGGCGACGTACGCGAGCCCGACGTCGACCCAGTGCCGCAGCGCGTCGTCGTCCTCGACGGCCTCGGCGGCGACGTGCAGCCACCCGGTCATCGGCCGGCCGCGCATGACCATCGGCGCGACGCCGTCGGTCGCACCGTGCTCCGGCAGGTCGACCGGGTCGCAGCGCACGAGCAGCCCGCCGCCACCGCCGGCGGCGACGGCCATGTGCCCGCCGACGAGGAAGGCCAGTCCGCCGAACATCGCCCTCTCGTCGTGCGGGCTCCCGCCGAGGCAGGCGCGCACCCGGTCCGCCAGCAGGGCGTCGTACGTCATCCGGGCAGTATGCCGTCGCGGCGGCTCACGGCCCGCCGCGCCAGTGGTCGATCCGGTGGTGGTCGGGGGTGAAGCCGTGCGCGACCCCCCACAGCACCGCCTGCGTCCGGCTCTCGACCCCGATCTTGCGGTAGAGCGAGCGGATGTAGCTCTTCACCGTGTTGGGGCTGAGGTAGGTCAGCGCGGCGACCTCGGCGTTGCTCTTGCCCTGCGTGATGAGCGCGAGGATCTCGGCCTCGCGGTCGGTGATCCCCTCGTGCCGACCGGGCCAGTCGAGCCCGGTGACGCTGCCCGCGCGCCGCGGCGGGTCGCTGACGACGACCTGCCCGGCGTGGACCGCCTCGAGCGCAGCGACGAACTCCGCCGCCGGCAGGGCCTTCGAGAGGTAGCCGTCCGCCCCCTGCTCACGGGCGCTGGCGACGAGGTCGGGGTGGAAGTTCCAGGTGTAGACGACGACCTTGCGGGCGGCCGGGTTGCGCACGAGGACCCCGATCTCCTCGTGGTCCGACTCCGGCTGCGCGAACGAGTCGTAGAGCACGACGTCGACGGTGTCGTGCAGCGGCTGGTTCGTGTCGATCTCGGCGATGACCACCCGGTCGCGGTACTGGTCGAGGATCCGCGCGACCCCCATGAGGACGACGTCGTAGTCGTCGACGAGCGCGATGGTGAGCGGCCCGTCCGCGCGGCGGGAGGAGGTCACCTCCGCAGGCTAACCACCCCCAGGGGTGTGCCGCACCCTCCCTGGGGGTGGTTGCCTCGTGGAGCCGGCCGGGCCACGAGACACAGGGGCCGCCCGGCCGGCACCCATCAACAGGAAGGGCACACCATGCTCGGACTCATCATCACCATCGTCGTCGTCGGCCTCGTCGCCGGCGCTGTCGCCCGGCTGCTCGTCCCCGGCAAGCAGGACCTCTCGATCGGCATGACCATCGTCATCGGGATCGTCGGCTCGTTCGTCGGCGGCTTCCTCGGCTACCTGCTGTTCCACAAGGACGCGGCGGACGGGTTCCTCCAGCCGTCGGGCATCATCGGCTCGATCATCGGCGCCGTCATCGTCCTGCTCGTGTGGACCCGCGTCGGGGGACGGCGCTCGGTCCGCTCCTGAGCCGTCCCACGGGGAGACGGTTCAGCGGCTCCGCGGACTCGCGTGACGCGGAACCACTGACGGGCCCGGGGTGCCGACACGGCACCCCGGGCCCGTCGGCGTCCCGCCCCGTGGCCCCCGTCAGTCGCGGCCGGTGAGCCCCCAGGCGTCCTCGTCCGCGTCGCCGTCGACCTGCTCGTAGGCGTCGAGGTCCGGCCCGAGGTCGGCCTTGGTCTCCCACCGGGCGGCGGGAGCGGGCGCCGGGGCCGGCGCGACGTCCGCCGCGACGTCGTACGGCGTCTCGTCGTCCGGCGGCTCCTCGCCGCGCAGCAGGGCCATCGTCGTGGCCAGGTCGTCGGGCTTGACGAGCACGTCGCGCGCCTTCGACCCCTCGGACGGGCCGACGATGCCGCGGGACTCGAGCAGGTCCATGAGCCGCCCGGCCTTGGCGAAGCCGACCCGCAGCTTGCGCTGGAGCATCGAGGTCGACCCGAACTGGGTCGTCACGACGAGCTCGGCCGCCTGGAGCAGCACCTCGAGGTCGTCGCCGATGTCGTCGTCGATCTCCTTCTTCGGCGCGACGACCGTGACGTCCTCGCGGTAGCTCGGCTTGAGCTGCTCGGTGACGCTCTTGACGACCGCGTTGACCTCGGACTCGGTCACCCACGCGCCCTGGACGCGCATCGGCTTGCTCGCCCCCATCGGCAGGAACAGCGCGTCACCCTGGCCGATGAGCTTCTCGGCGCCGGGCTGGTCGAGGACGACGCGGGAGTCGGCCAGCGACGACGTCGCGAAGGCCATCCGCGACGGCACGTTGGCCTTGATGAGGCCCGTGACGACGTCGACCGACGGTCGCTGGGTCGCGAGGACCAGGTGGATGCCGGCGGCGCGCGCGAGCTGGGTGATCCGGACGATCGACTCCTCGACGTCGCGCGGGGCGACCATCATGAGGTCGGCGAGCTCGTCGACGATGACGAGCAGGTACGGGTAGGGCTGGAGCACCCGCTCCGAGCCCGGCAGCGGCTTCGTCGTCCCGGCCTTGACGGCCTTGTTGAAGTCGTCGACGTGCTTGAAGCCGAACGCCGCGAGGTCGTCGTAGCGCTGGTCCATCTCGCGCACGACCCACTGCAGGGCCTCGGCGGCCTTCTTGGGGTTGGTGATGATCGGCGTGATGAGGTGCGGGATCCCCTCGTACGCCGTCAGCTCGACCCGCTTGGGGTCGACGAGGACCATGCGGACCTCGTCGGGCGTCGAGCGCATGAGCACCGACGTGATCATCGAGTTGACGAACGACGACTTGCCCGCGCCGGTCGCGCCGGCGACGAGCAGGTGCGGCATCTTGGCGAGGTTGGCGATGACGTAGCCGCCCTCGACGTCCTTGCCGACGCCCATGACCATCGGGTGGGTGTTGTTGCGCGCGGTCTGGCTGCGCAGCACGTCGCCGAGCGAGACCGTCTCGCGGTCGGTGTTGGGGATCTCGATGCCGATCGCGGACTTGCCGGGGATCGGGCTGAGGATGCGCACGTCGGCCGAGGCCACGGCGTACGCGATGTTCTTCGACAGCGCGGTGACGCGCTCGACCTTCGTGCCGTGGCCGAGCTCGACCTCGTAGCGGGTGACGGTGGGCCCGCGGGTGAAACCGGTGACGGCGGCGTCGATCTCGAACTGCTCGAACACCTGCGTCAGCGAGTCGACGACCCGGTCGTTGGCCGCGCTGCGCGTCTTGTGCGGCGCCCCCGGCGCCAGCAGCGCCTGGTCGGGCAGCGTGTAGGTGACGTCGCCGGAGAGCTGGAGCTGCTCGACCCGGGCCGGCAGCGTCGTCGTCGGCGGGGCGACGAGGTCCTCCTTCGGGCCGACCTCGGCGGCGACCGCGGCGACGACGGGGCTCGGCGCGGGCGCGGCCTTCGGTGCCGGGGCGCCCGCCACCGGCTGCGTGTCGTCCGGCGACGGCGCGAGCACCCCCGGCTTCGTCGGACGCTTCTGACCGGGTCGCAGCGAGCGGCCCTTGGCGGCGGCCACCTCGGCGGCCTGCTCGAACGCCTCGTCGCCGGCCATCGGCTCCCCGTCCGGGCCCGTACGGCGCCGCGAGCGCCGCTTCGGCGTGACCGGCTCGTCCTCGGGCACGAGCTCCGGCTCGCCGGGGTGGCCGATGAGGCGGTCGCGGACCTGCGCCAGTCGGTCGGGGATGGCCCGCACCGGGGTGCGGGTGACGACGAGCAGCCCGAAGAAGCCGAGCAGCACGAGGATGACGTCGGCGCCGTAGACCGAGACCGCGGTCGAGAGCGGGCTCGAGGCGAGGAAGCCGATGATGCCGCCGGCCGCGCGCATCGGGTCGGCGCCGTCGGGCGGCTCGGGCAGGCCGGCGGCGATGTGGGTCAGGCCGCAGGCGGCGAACGTCATCGCGCCGAGGCCGACGCCGATGCGGTTCGTCGCCGCCGAGTCCTCGGGCGCGCGCAGCAGCCGCAGCCCCAGACCGAGCAGGACGAGCGGGACGGCGTACCCCACCCGGCCGAAGGTGCCGGCGACCACCGCGTGCACGCCGTCGCCGACGACGCCGTGGATCCCCCACCACTCGCGGGCCGCGACGAGCACGGCGAGCGCGATGAGGAAGAAGCCGACGCCGTCGCGGCGGTGCTCCGGCTCGAGGTCGCGCGCGGACGCGCCGACCCGGCGGACCGCGCCGCCCGCGAGGTGGCTGACGCCCATCCACGTGCCCCGGACCGCGCGCAGGGGCAGCGGGAGCCCGCCGGAGCGGGCGGTGCTCGGGCGCGCCGCGGGCTTGCGGGCGGGCGTGCGCGCCCCGGACGCCCCGGACCGCGAGCTCACGGGGCGGGTCGAGGACGCGCCGGACCCGGAGCGAGAGGCCCGCGAGGGCGTGGTGGAGGGACGCGTGGCCATGGGGGAACGGTACCCGCCGGGCCCCATCCGACCCAGGCGCCACACAGGTGACATCCGGTGACATCGGGGTCGGCCGTCCGCCGCCGCCCCTCCCCCGGCTGGGCGGATTCGCCGCGCGCGGCCCCCGCGCGGCTCGTAGGGTCACGTCGGGACGTCCCAGCCGCCTCACCGCGGACGCCCAGCCCCGCCCCAGGACGGTGTCCCGTCCGGAGCCGCCACCCATCACCACCTGCCACCACCCCCGGGAGGACCCCCCGTGTCGCGCTCATCCCTCCGCCGCACCGTCGCCGGCGGCGCCACCCTCGCCGCCGGCGCCGCGCTGCTCGCCGGCGTCGCCGCCCCCACGGCGGGCGCCCAGCCCGCCGCCACGTCCGCGGCCGCCGCCGTCCCCGCCGGGCTCGTCCCCGTGCGCACCCTCACCTCGCTGCTCGGCACCCACGCCTGGTACGCGCAGACCTTCCACGGACTGCCGGTCGTCGACGGCTACTACGCCGTGCACACCCTCACCTCGGGCACGAGCGTGGCCGACGGCCGCCGGTCCGTGCCCGCGACCCTCGTCACGACGCCCGCCCTCACCGCGCAGACAGCGCTGGGACGGGCCGCCAGCGCCCGCACGGCCGCCGCGAGCGCCGCGGCGGGCAAGGCCGTCGCGGCCGGTCACCCGAAGAACGCCCCCCTCGCCCCGGCCGTGGCCGGTGACTCCCGGGCGACCCTCGCCGTCGTCGGCGGCCCCGACGCCGCCATCGTCTGGCAGGTCATCACCACCGGTGACGACGGCGAGTCGCGCACCCTCGTCGACGCCCGCACCGGCGCCGTCCGCGAGGTGCGCTCGCTGTCGAAGAACGCCGAGGGCCCGGCGGCGACCCCCGCCGGCACCGACGCCACCGGGACCGCCTCGGTCTTCGACCCCAACCCGGTCGTCGCCCTGCGCGACGAGTCGCTGACCGACGGCAAGGACGCGAACTCGGCCGTGCCGAATCGCGCCTACGTCACGGTCGCCCTCCCCCGTCTGCTGCCCGGCTCCACCACCCTCAGCGGCCGCTACGCCAAGGTGACCAAGGCCGCCGGCGGCCTGGCGAAGAGCGCCGGGCACGACTTCACCTACCGCCGGGCCGACGACCGCTTCGAGCAGGCCAACGCCTACTACGGCATCGACAAGGCCCAGGCCTACATCCGGTCGCTCGGCTTCACCGACGTCAACAACGAGCCGCAGCGGCTGCACGTCGACACCTACAAGGGCGACAACTCGTTCTACTCGCCCACCCAGGACACGATCACCTACGGCACCGGCGGCGTCGACGACGCCGAGGACCTCGAGGTCGTGTGGCACGAGTACGGCCACGCCATCCAGGACGCGCAGGTGCCCGGGTACGGCTCCAGCGAGGAGGCCGGCGCGACCGGCGAGGGCTTCGGCGACTACTGGGCCGTGAGCATGGCCCAGCCGACGAGCCGCGGCTTCGACGACCCGTGCGTCATGGACTGGGACTCGACGAGCTACACGACCACCGTCCCGCACTGCCTGCGCCGCACCGACACCGGCAAGACCGTCGCCGACATGACCGGTGAGGTCCACGACGACGGCGAGATCTGGTCCAACGCCCTGTGGGACGTCCACCAGGCCCTCGGCCGCGACGAGGCCAACCGGATCGTCCTCGAGGCCCAGTTCTCCTACACCCCGGACACCTCGTTCGCGGCGGCGGCGCGGGTCACGGTCGCGACCGCCCGGAGCCT
The DNA here is from genome assembly GCF_006715055.1 of Lapillicoccus jejuensis. Classification (NCBI taxonomy): domain Bacteria; kingdom Bacillati; phylum Actinomycetota; class Actinomycetes; order Micrococcales; family Intrasporangiaceae; genus Lapillicoccus; species Lapillicoccus jejuensis. Next base: position 3,379,035 of record NZ_VFMN01000001.1, on the reverse strand, counting down.
GTACGGCGACCCGGCCGCCCGGACCGTGCGGCAGGCCTTCGCGGCCCGCGGCATCCTCTGAGCGCAGCGGCCCCGGTCGTCGGTCGGACGACCGGAGGTCGTCCGTTCCGTCCCACATCGCGAGAGCGGCGTCCCCGTCCCTGGACGGGACGCCGCTCTCGTCGCTACCGTCGGGGACAGGTCATGAGCGCCAGCGACAAGCCCCGGCTCGCTGGCCAGCAACCCTCCTCCGCGGTGGGGTGCTCCGGGTGACGACCAGGCCCTGCCGTCCGGCACGGGCAAGCGCGGACCCGCGACCGGTGGGTCCCTGACCTCCCAGGAGCCCCCGTGACCGCCGTCGCGTCCCGCCCGACCACCCGTCCCGCCGCCCAGCCGGACGGCGGGCCGCGCACGCTGCCCGCGGTCGTCGGCGCCGACCTCGTCGTCCCGACCCTGCGCGGCCCGCGGACCTACGCCCCGCTCGACCACGCCGCCTCGACCCCCGCGCTCGTGGCCGTGCAGGACGCCGTCGACGTCGCGCTGCGCACCTACTCCTCGGTCCACCGCGGCAACGGCTGGGCCAGCCGCGTGACGAGCGAGTGGTACGAGCAGGCCCGCGAGGAGATCGGCCGCTTCGTCGGCGCCCGCGACGACGACACCGTCGTCGTCACCCGCAACACGACCGACTCGCTCAACCTGCTCGCCCACTGCCTCCCCGTCGGCACCACGGTCGTCGTCTTCGAGACCGAGCACCACGCCGCGCTGCTGCCGTGGGAGGACCGCCCGGGCGTCACCGTCTCCCGGCTCGCGGTGCCGCGCACCGTCGACGGCGCGCTCGACGCGCTCGACCGCGCGCTGGCCGCCGTGAGCACGCCGTACGCCCTCGTCGTCGTCGCCGGCGCCTCGAACGTCACCGGGGAGGTGTGGCCGCTCGAGCGGGTCGTCGACACCGCCCGCGCCCACGGCGCCCGGGTCGCGCTCGACGCCGCCCAGCTCGCCCCGCACCGCCGCGTCGACCTCGCCGCGACCGGCGTGGACTGGGTCGCCCTCTCGGGCCACAAGCTCTACGCGCCGTACGGCGCCGGCGCCCTCGTCGGCCGCGCGGACTGGCTCGACGAGGCGACGCCGTACCTGCGCGGGGGCGGCGCGACCGCCCGCGTCACCCCGCTGGCCACGACGTGGGCCCGTGGCGCCGCCCGCCACGAGGCCGGCAGCCCGAACGTCATCGGCGCCGTCGCCCTCGCCGCGGCCTGCGCGACGGTCGAGCGCCACCGCGACGCGGTCGAGTCGCACGAGCAGGACCTGCTGGACCGGCTGCGCGACGGCCTCGGCGCGGTCCCGGGCGTCGACACCTGGACGATCTTCGGCGACGACCCGCAGGTCGACCGGGTCGGCGTCGTCGCCTTCACCGTCGACCGGCTCGACTCGGCCCTCGTCTCCGCGGTGCTCTCGGCCGAGCACGGCATCGGCGTGCGCGACGGGCGGTTCTGCGCCCACGTCCTCGTCGACGACCTGCTCACCGATCCATGGGGTGACGTGCCGGGCACGGCCGTCCGCGCCAGCGTCGGCCTCGCGGCGACGGTCGAGCACGTCGAGCGGCTCGTCGCCGCGGTCGCCGAGCTCGCCGCCCACGGCCCGCAGCGGCGCTGGGTCCGCGGCGAGCAGGGCTGGGTGGCCGAGGGCGACCACCGCGAGACCACCCTGCCCCGCCCCTGGTGATCCCGGCACAGGCCGGGCACAGCCGCTCAGAGGACGACCTGACCCGGGCTTGACGCTCCTCGAACGTGGGCGCTGCACGATGCTCCTCGTCACCGGTCCACCGGTGACCCCGGCGCCCACCGCGTCGGGACCGTCCCAGCAGGAGGACAACCATCATGTGGACCACCCGGACCCGTGCCCTCGTCATCGGCGGCACCGCCGTCGTGCTCGTCGGCGGCGCCACCGCCGGCACCATCGCGGTCGCGAACGCGTCCGACTCCTCGTCGACCACCCCGTCGGCGACCGCGAGCGCGACCCCTGGCGCGTCGTCCTCGACGGGGACGACCGCGACGAAGGGCGACAAGGCCAAGCACCGCAAGCCCCGCGCCGAGGAGCTGGCGCGGCTCAAGGACGTCCTGCACGCCGAGTGGACGACGAAGGACAAGGCCGGGAAGGTCGTCACCCACGACGCCATCCGCGGCACCGTCACCGCCGTCTCGGGCTCCTCGATCACGGTCAAGGCCGCCGACGGGGTCAACGAGACCTACGCGCTCGGCGGGTCGACCAAGGTCACCCTCGGCCAGGGCAAGGGCGTCAAGGCCAAGAGCGGCTCCGTCGGGGACCTCAAGACCGGCGCGAACGTCGTCGTGCTCGGCACGGGCACCTCGAGCCTCACCGCCGACCGGGTCCTCGTCCCGGCCGCCTGACGGCGGCGCGCGGGCTGCTCGCCGGGGGACGGTCAGCGGACCGTCCCCCACGCGGCGGCGTGGTCGGTCCCGTCGAGGTGCACCGTGCCCGCGGCCACGGTCGAGAACCCGCGCACGAGGACGTGGTCGATCCGCGCGAAGGGCGGGACGTCCGCGTCCTGCGGCCACGTCGGCGCCCAGCCCTCCCCCGCGTCGCGGGCGACGTCGGACATCCCGTCGGCGACCCGGCGGAAGAGCGGGTGGTCGTCGGTGGCGTTGAAGTCGCCGGCGAGCACGAGCGGCTCGTCCGTCGGCCGGGCCCGGCGCAGCTCGGCCAGCCGGGTGAGGCTCGTGCGCCACTGCGGCTCCCAGGCGGTGGGCGGCAGCGGGTGGACGGCCTGGAGCACGAACGGCGCCCCCGGCCGCTGGACCCGCACGAGCGGTTGGCGGAAGGCGGAGGGCGTGCCGGCGGGCCCGTCGCCGTCGGCGAGCGCGGTGAGCGGCCAGCGGCTGCGCACGAGCGAGCCCTCGGCCCCCGGTTCCGCGCTGCCGGCCGTTGCCGGCAGGAGCCCGTCGAGCCCGGCGGCGGAGAGGCGCCGTACGGCGTCGGGGGTGACCTCGAGCAGGACGAGCACGGCGACGTCGTGGGCCTGGACCGCGGCCACGACCTGCGTGGCGTCGGCCTGCCCGAACTCGAGGTTGGCCGACATCACGGTCAGCGCGCCGGGGCCGGGGGGCACCGTCCGGCGCAGGTACGGCGCCCCGAGCAGCGCCAGCGCGACCACGCTCGGCACCAGCCCGGCGACCGCGAGGCGACGGTGCCGCCACGTCGCGGCGAGGGTCGCCACGACGACGAGGACGCACCACAGCGGCACGAGCGACTGGACCACCGCCAGCAGGCGGGAGGGCAGGTCGACGTACCGGCTGAGGACCCCCGCCGTGCCGCCGAGGAGCAGCAGCGCGAGCAGCCACCCGGCGACGCGGCGGAGCACCCGCGGCTCAGGCCTCGATGACGACGGGGATGATCATCGGCCGGCGGCGCAGCTTGCCGCCGACCCAGCCGCCGATGGTGCGGCGCATGACCTGCTGGAGCTGGTGCTCGTCGCGCACGCCGTTGCCGGTCGCCTCGGCCAGGGCCTGCTCCACCTTGGGGATGACCTGGTCGAAGACGGCCTGGTCCTCGGCGAAGCCGCGGGCCGTGATCTCCGGGCCGGCGGCGATCTTGCCGGTGGCCCGGTCGATGACCGCGATGCAGGTGATGAAGCCCTCGTCGCGCAGGATGCGGCGGTCCTTGAGCAGCGCCTCGGTCGTCTCGCCGACGGACGAGCCGTCGACGTAGATGAAGCCGATCGGGACCTCGCCGACGAGCCGGGCCCGCCCCTTGACGAGGTCGACGACGCCGCCGTTCATGGTGACGAGCACGTTCTCGCGCGGGACGCCCGTCTTGACCGCGAGGTCGGCGTTGGCCACGAGGTGGCGCCACTCGCCGTGGACCGGCATGACGTGCTTCGGCTTGACGATGTTGTAGCAGTAGAGCAGCTCGCCGGCGCTGGCGTGACCGGAGACGTGCACCTTCGCGTTGCCCTTGTGGACGACGGTGGCCCCGAGCACCATCAGGCCGTTGATGACCCGGTAGACGGCGTTCTCGTTGCCGGGGATGAGCGAGCTGGCCAGCAGGACGGTGTCGCCCTCGCCGACGTCGATCCGGTGGTCGCGGTTGGCCATCCGGGACAGCGCCGCCATCGGCTCGCCCTGGCTGCCCGTGCAGACGAGGACGACCTGGTCGTCGGGCAGGTCGTCGAGCTTCTTGACGTCGACGAGCACGCCGTCGGGCACGTACAGGTAGCCCAGCTCGGCGGCGATGCCCATGTTGCGCACCATCGACCGGCCGACCATGGCGACCTTGCGGCCGTTGCGGGCGGCGGCGTCGAGGACCTGCTGGACGCGGTGCACGTGCGAGGAGAAGCAGGCGACGATGACGCGGCGGCGGGCGCCCCGGAAGACCGTGTCGATGGCCGGGGCGATGTCGCGCTCGGGGGTGGTGAAGCCGGGGACCTCGGCGTTGGTCGAGTCGGTGAGGAAGAGGTCGACCCCCTCCTCGCCGAGCCGGGCGAACGCGCGCAGGTCGGTGAGCCGGCCGTCGAGCGGCAGCTGGTCCATCTTGAAGTCGCCGGTGTGCAGGACCGAGCCGGCCTTCGTGCGGACCATGACGGCGAGCGCGTCGGGGATCGAGTGGTTGACGGCGACGAACTCGAGGTCGAAGACGCCGAGCTTCTCGCGCTGCCCCTCCTTGACGCCGAGCGTGTACGGCTTGATCCGGTGCTCGCGCAGCTTGGCCTCGATGAGGGCCAGCGTCAGCTGCGAGCCGATGAGCGGGATGTCGGCCTTCATCCGCAGCAGGTAGGGCACGGCGCCGATGTGGTCCTCGTGCCCGTGGGTGAGGACGATCGCCTCGACGCGGTCGATGCGGTCCTCGAGGTACTCCAGGTCCGGGAGGATGAGGTCGACGCCGGGGTGGTGGTCCTCGGGGAACAGGACGCCGCAGTCGATGACGAGCAGGCGGCCCTGGGTCTCCAGGACGGTCATGTTGCGGCCGACCTCCCCGAGGCCGCCGAGCGCGACGACGCGCAGGCCTCCGTCGGGCAGGGCGGGGGGAAGGGGCACGACGGTGTCGCGCGGTGAGCTGCTCAAGGGTGGTGACTCTCTCTGTCGAGGTCGGGGCCCGGCGGTGCCGGGCGTCGGGCTGGTGTCAGGGGGCGGCGGCCAGGCGCGCGGTCGACGCCGGGAGCGCGGCCAGCGCCGCGCGCAGCCGCGCGAGGTGCTCGGGGGGCGAGGTGACGAGCGGGAGGCGGACCGCGGGCGAGCCGATGAGGCCGAGCTCGTGCAGGGCCGCCTTGGCCATGATCGCGCCCTGGGAGGTGAACATCACGGCGTCGACGACGGGGATCGTGCGGCGGTGGATCGCGACCGCCTCGGTGAGGTCGCCGCGGTCGACGGCGGCGAGCATGGCCGCGTACTCGTCGCCGAGCACGTGGGTGGCGACGCCGACGTAGCCCACCGCCCCCTGGGTGAGGTGGGCCAGGGTGAGGACGTCGTCCCCGCTGTAGTACTGCAGGTCGGTGGCGGCCATGACGTGGGTCGAGGCCCACAGGTCGGCCTTGGCGTCCTTGACGCCGCGCACCCGCGGGTGCTCGGCCAGGCGCAGCAGCGTCTCGGTCGTCATCGGCACCCCGGACCGGCCGGGGATGTCGTAGACCATGACCGGCAGGTCGGTCGCGTCGGCGACCGCCTCGACGTGCCGGGCGATGCCCTCCTGGGTGGGCTTGCTGTAGTACGGCGTGACGACGAGCAGGCCGGTCGCGCCGGCGTCCGCCGCCTGGCGGGCGCAGTGCACCGAGTGGGCCGTGTCGTTGCTGCCGACCCCGGCGACGACCGCGCCGCGCTCGCCGACGACCTCGACGGCGGCCCGCAGCAGCGCGACCTTCTCCTCGTCCGACGTGGTCGGTGACTCCCCCGTCGTGCCGCTGACGACGACGCCGTCGTGACCGTGCGCGAAGAGGTGCTCGACCACGCGGCGGAACCCGCCGAGGTCGAGGCCGCCGTCGTCCTCCATCGGGGTGACGACCGCCGTGAGCGCGCGACCGAAGGCGGGAGCGGTGGGCATGCCCCCAGCGTATCCGGGGCGTCGTACGGCTCCGGACATGCGTCGTGGCGCTGCCCGCTCGGGGGTTCAGGCAGCGCCACGACTGGCTCTACTGTGCCACGGGCCCGCGGGGAGTCCAACTCGGGCGGGCGGACCGGGCGAGCCCCCGGGCCGGGCACCGGGTGTGCGGTAGGTTCCGGACGTGCGTCAGTACCTCGACCTGCTCGACCGCGTCCTCACCGAGGGCGTGGAGAAGTCGGACCGCACGGGTACGGGGACGCTGAGCGTCTTCGGGCACCAGATGCGCTTCGACCTCTCCGAGGGCTTCCCGATCGTCACGACGAAGCGGGTCCACGTCCGCTCGGTCGTCGGCGAGCTGCTGTGGTTCCTGCGCGGCGACACCAACGTGCGCTGGCTGCAGGAGCGCGGCATCACCATCTGGGACGAGTGGGCCGACGCTGACGGCGAGCTGGGACCCGTCTACGGGCACCAGTGGCGCTCCTGGCCGACGCCCGACGGACGGCACGTCGACCAGGTCGCCAAGGTCGTCGAGTCGATCCGCACGAACCCCGACTCGCGCCGGCACATCGTGTCGGCGTGGAACGTCGCCGAGGTCGACGACATGGCCCTCCCGCCCTGCCACACCCTCTTCCAGTTCTACGTCGCGCCGGGGCGCGACGGCGGTCGCGGGCGGCTCTCCTGCCAGCTGTACCAGCGCTCGGCCGACGTCTTCCTCGGGGTGCCGTTCAACATCGCGTCGTACGCGCTGCTCACCGAGATGGTCGCCCAGGTGTGCGACCTCGAGCCCGGCGACTTCGTCCACACCCTCGGCGACGCGCACCTCTACCTCAACCACCTCGACCAGGCGCGGCTCCAGCTGAGCCGCGAGCCGCGTCCGCTGCCGCAGCTCAAGCTCGCGTCAGGCAAGGCGCTGGACGGCTTCGACCTCGGCGACGTCGAGCTGGTCGGCTACGACCCGCACCCCGCGATCAAGGCGCCGATCGCGGTATGACCGCCGTCTCGCTCATCGCCGCGGTCGCCCGCAACGGGGTCATCGGCGCCGACGGCACCATGCCGTGGCACCTGCCCGAGGACCTCGCGTACTTCAAGCGCACGACGATGGGCCGCACCGTCGTCATGGGGCGCCGTACGTGGGACTCGATCGGCCGTCCGCTCCCCGGCCGGCGCACCATCGTCGTCACGCGCCAGCTCGGCTGGCTCCAGCCGGGCGTCGAGACGGCGCACTCGCTCGTCCAGGCGCTGTCGCTGGCCGGGCCCGAGGGCGAGGTCTTCGTCGCCGGCGGCGGGCAGGTGTACGGCGAGGCGATGCCCTGGGCGCAGCGGATGCTCATCACCGAGGTCGACCAGCTGCCCACCGGCGACGTCCGCTTCCCGCGGATCGACATGGAGCAGTGGGACGAGACCGGCCGCGACGCCCACGAGGGCTACGCGTGGGTCACCTACACCCGGCGCGGCCGCGCGTCCTGAGGCGCCCTGCGCCTCGGGGCGTCGGCGGCGCGGGTCTCGGGTAGGGACCCGCGCATGACGACGTTCACCATCATCGGCGCCGGGCGCGGGCTCGGCGCGGCCGCCGCCCGCCGCTTCGGTCGCGAGGGGTTCTCCGTCGCGCTCGTCTCGCGCCACCGCGGCCGGGTCGACGCCCTCGCCTCCGAGCTCGAGCAGGACGGGGTCACCGCGCACGGCTTCACCGCCGACGTGCGGGACCCGGCCAGCCTGCGGCACACCCTCGAGGAGGTGGCCGAGAGCGTGGGGCCGATCGAGGTCCTGCAGTACAGCCCGTTGCCGCAGAAGGACTTCATGCGCCCGGTGCTGGAGACGACCCCCGAGGACCTGCGCGGGCCCGTCGAGTTCTCGATCTACGGGCCGGTCGCCGCGGTCCACCAGGTCCTGCCGGGCATGCGCTTCCTCGGCGAGGGCGCCTCGCCGTCCATCCTCTTCGTCAACGGGGGCTCCGCGGTGACCCCGGGCCGCACGGTGACCGGCACGTCGATCGCCTTCGCCGGGCAGCGGGCGTGGATCGACCTGCTCCACGAGGAGCTGCGACCCGAGGGCATCCACGTCGCCCAGCTCGTCATCGGCGGGGCCATCGTCGAGGGGGACGAGGAGAAGGACCCGGCCGTCCTCGCGGAGCGGCTGTGGGCGCTGCACACCGGGCGGGACCAGGTGCGCGACCAGGTGTCCGCGGACTGACCGTCAGGCGTCGTAGTCGAGGCGGACCCGGTCGGTGACCGGGTGCGCCTGGCAGGTGAGGACGATGCCGGCGGCGACCTCGTCGTCCTCGAGGGCGTAGTGCCGGTCCATCGTCACCTCGCCCTCGACGAGGCGGGCGCGGCAGGTGCCGCACACCCCGCCGGTGCAGCTGTACGGCGCGTCGGGGCGGGCGCGTAGGGTCGCGGCGAGGACCGTCTCCTCGCGCGAGCGCATCGGCACGTCGGTGCTGCGGCCGTCGAGGGTCACGGTGACGACGGCGGCGGGCGGGGCGCCGTCGTCGACCGGCTCCGGCGCTGACGGGCGGGCCGGGGCGTCGTCGGCGTGGAAGATCTCGTGGTGGACGTGGTCCCTGGCGGCGCCGCGCTCGGCGAGCACGTCCTGGGCGGTCGTGACGAGGCCGAGCGGCCCGCACAGCCACCACTGCGTGTCGCCGTCGGTCGGGACGAGGGTGTCGAGGATCCGGGTGAGGCGCTCGCGGTCGAGCCGGCCGCTGAAGAGCTCGACGTCCTGCGGCTCGCGGCTGAGGACGTGGACGAGCTGGAACCGGCCGGGGTGGGCGTTCTTGAGGTCCTCGAGCTCCTCGAGGAACATCACCGTGTCGGTGCGCCGGTTGCCGTAGAGCAGCGTCGCCCGGCTGAGCGGCTCGTCGGCGAGGGCGGTCTGCAGGACGGCGAGCACCGGCGTGATCCCGGAGCCGGCGGCGATCGCGACGTGGTGGCGGGCCTGCTCGGCTCGCGGCTCGAGGACGAAGGTGCCCAGCGGCGGCAGGACGTCGACCTCGTCGCCGACCTGAAGGACCCGGTTGAGCCAGGTCGACATCCGGCCGCCGGGGACCTCGGCGGAGGCGACGCGCAGGGTCTGCCCGACCGCCAGACCCGTTGCGGGCAGGGGCCGCTCGCAGATCGAGTACGACTGGCGCACCTCCTCGCCCGCGATGGTCGCCCGCAGGGTGAGGTGCTGACCGGCACGGAACCGGTAGTCGTCCCACAGCTCGCGGGGGACGGCGAAGCGGACCGCGACCGAGGCGTCGGTGAGCCGCTCGACCTCGGTGACGCGCAGGCGGTGGAAGGTGGCCCGCGCGCGAGCGGGCTTGTCCAGCAACGGCATCGGATCAGATCGCCTTGAACTCGTCGAAGGGCTCGCGGCACGCGAGGCAGCGCCGCAGGGCCTTGCACGCGGTCGAGCCGAAGCGGGAGAGCTCCTCGGTGTCGTGCGACCCGCAGTGCGGGCAGGCGACGACCCGACGGGTGAGGTGCAGCTCGACGGGGCTGCGGCCGTCGCGGTGGGCGGCGGGACCGGGCGGCGCGATCCCGAAGCGGCGCAGGCGTTCCCGGCCGGCGTCCGACATCCAGTCCGTCGTCCACGGCGGGTCGAGGCGGGTGACGACGTCGACCTCCCACCCGGACCGGCGGGCGACGTACGTGAGGTGGGCGGCGATCGCCTCGGTGGCCGGGCAGCCGCTGTACGTCGGCGTGACCGTCACCGTCGCGCGGCCGGTGGCCTCGTCGGCGGCCACCGAGCGGAGGATGCCGAGGTCGCCGACGGTGAGGACGGGGACCTCGGGGTCGGGCACGTCGCGCAGCGCGGCCTCGAGCTCGGCGGGGCTGGTGCGGGTGGTCGTGGTCACCAGGTCGCCCCGGGGTGCGAGCGGGCGAGGTACTGCATCTCGGCGAGCAGGCTGCCCATGGGGCGGGAGTGGATGCCGCGGCGACCGTCCTTGGCGCGCCAGGCGCCCGGCTCGGGGCGGGTGAGGCCGGCGGAGTGCAGGACGCGGTCGACGCGCCGGACGACGTGCTCGCGCAGCTGCGACGGGAGCGGGCCGCGGTCGGCCTCCGGGACGGCGAGGACGGTCTCGTCGTCGGTGAACAGCTCGTCGACGTACGGCGCCACGCGGTCGAGGGCGGCCTGCATGCGCCGGTGCGACTCGTCGGTGCCGTCACCGAGGCGGACGACCCACTGGGCGGCGTGGTCGACGTGGTAGCCCAGCTCCTTGACGCCCTTGGCCATGACGCCGGCGAGGACCGGGTCGGACGCGCCGGCGGAGAAGAGCTCGAGGCGGGTCGTGGAGAACCACAGCAGCCGGGCCATCTCGTCGGCGAAGTCGCCGCGCGGCTGCTCGACGAGGTGGACGTTGCGCCAGTCGCGCTCGTCGCGCCACATCGCGAAGTCGTCCTCGCCGCGGCCGGTGCCGTCGAGCTCGCCGACCCGGGGGTAGAGCGCCCGGGCCTGGCCGAGCAGGTCGAGCGAGACGTTGGCCAGGGCCATGTCCTCCTCGAGCTGCGGGGCGTTGGTCAGCCACTCCCCCAGGCGCTGGGCGTAGACCATCGCGTCGTCGGCGAGGCCGAGGAGGTAGGCGGCCGTCGCGGGGTCGGCGGGGGTCGTCGTACGGGAGGTCACAGGTACTCCACGTCGTCGGGGACGTCGTAGAAGGTGGGGTGCCGGTAGACCTTGTCGGCGGCCGGGTCGAAGAACGAGTCCTTCTCCCCCGGGCTGCTCGCCGTGATGTCGTCGGAGCGGACGACCCACAGCGAGACGCCCTCCTGGCGGCGGGTGTAGAGGTCGCGGGCGTTGCGCAGCGCCATCGTCGCGTCGGGCGCGTGCAGCGAGCCGACGTGGACGTGGCTGAGGCCGCGCTTGGCCCGGACGAAGACCTCCCACAGCGGCTGGTCGCGCTCAGGAGGCACGCACGACCTCCTGCTGGTCCTGCTGGACCTGCTGGCGGGCCTCGTGCTTGCGGGCGTGGGCGAGGGCGGCCTCGCGGACCCAGGCGCCGTCGTCGTGGGCGCGGCGGCGGTGGGCGATCCGCTCGGCGTTGCACGCGCCGTCGCCGGCGAGGACGGCCTTGAACTCTGACCAGTCGATGGCGCCGAAGTCGTGCTGCTGCCGCTCCTCGTCCCAGCGCAGGTCGGGGTCGGGGATGCGGACGCCGAGCCGGTCGGCCTGCTGCACCATCATGTCGACGAACCTCTGACGCAGGTCGTCGTTGCTGAACCGCTTGATGCCCCAGGCCATCGACTGCGCCGTGTGGCCGTTGCTCGCGGCCTCGCCGGAGTCGTGCGGGCCGAACATCATCAGCGCCGGCCACCACCAGCGGTCGACGGCGTCCTGCGCCATCTGCTGCTGCGCGGGCGTGCCGCGCATGAGCGTCCAGAGGATCTCGAAGCCCTGCCGCTGGTGGAAGGACTCCTCCTTGCAGACGCGGATCATCGCGCGGGCGTAGGGGCCGTAGGAGCACCGGCAGAGCGGCACCTGGTTCATGATCGCCGCGCCGTCGACCAGCCAGCCGATGGCGCCGCAGTCGGCCCAGGTGAGGGTGGGGTAGTTGAAGATCGAGGAGTACTTCTGCTTGCCCTCGTGGAGCATCTCCAGCAGCTCGCCGCGGTCGACGCCGAGCGTCTCGGCGGCGGAGTAGAGGTACATGCCGTGGCCGGCCTCGTCCTGCACCTTGGCGACGAGGATCGCCTTGCGGCGCAACGAGGGAGCGCGCGTGATCCAGGCCCCCTCCGGCTGCATGCCGATGATCTCGGAGTGCGCGTGCTGCGCGATCTGGCGCACGAGCGTGCGCCGGTAGGCCTCGGGCATCGCGTCCCGCGGCTCGATGCGCTGGTCGGCCGCGATGAGCTCCTCGAAGGAGGCCTCTCGCTCGGCGCGGTCCGGAGCCTGCTGGGCGGCCCGCACGGCGGCGTCGTACGCGCTCGTCTCGGCCGCGTTGAGCGGCTCGTCGGGGGTGGGCGGTCCGGTGACGACGTCGTCGACCGTCTCGGTGCCGTACATGCCTCGAGTATCCCTCCTTCCCCGACGTCAACACCGCATCGGAGGCCTTGTGGGGTAGGTCGCACTCCGGTAGACTTCGAACATACGTTCGAACCCAGGGGGGTGAGCATGCCGTCAGCAGCGGTCGAGAGTCCGGCCACGGACGGCGCCGCCGGGCCCGTCTCCTGGGCTGTGCTCGCCCAGGAGGTCGCCGACGGTCTCCTCTCGCCGTGGTCGGTGGCACCGACCCTGGGCTCGTACGACGACGCCGCCCTCCTGGCGCTGCCGCCGGCCGAGGCGGTGGCGGTGGTCGAGCTGTGCCGACGGTTGTCGGCGGTGGTCGACGCGGCGCAGGTGGCGGCGATCGAGGCGCTCGCGCGGCGGGACGAGGAGGCGGTCGAGGCGCTGGAGGAGCAGTGGGCGGCGGACCGGCGCGAGCGGGGGCTGGACGGCGCTCCGCAGCGTCTGCGGGGAGCACTGTCCGCGCACGAGGACACGGCGGCGACGTTGCTGCCGGTGCTGCAGCTGTCGCCCCGGGCGACCGAGGGCGTGCTCGAGGACGCGCGGATGCTGGTCGGGTCGTTGCCGGAGACGTTCGCGTTGGCCCGGGCCGGGCGGCTGTCGGGGCACCATGCGCGGGTGGTGGCCGGGCAGGCGCAGCTGGTCGCGGTGGACAAGCGGGGGGAGTTCGACCTCGTCGCGGTGCACCCGGAGCTGGGGAAGCGGCGCTACCGGCGGCGGCTGCCGGACCTGGCCACGCCCGCGCTGCGGCAGCGGGTCGCGCAGGTCGCCGCGGACGTCGACCCGGACGGTCTGCGCCGGCACACGGCCGCGGCGCTCGAGGGCCGGCACGTGCGGGTGCGGGCCGGGCTCGAGCCGGGGGTGTCGTCGTGGTCGGCGGTGCTGCGAAGCGAGGACTCGTTGGCGATGTGGGCGGTGATCGACGCCCTGGCGGATGAGTTCCTGCGCGCCGACGAGACCGCCGCCTCGTCCCGGCTCCGCGACCCCGACCAGGTGGGAGACCAGGTGGCAGACCAGGTGGGAGACCAGGTGGGAGACGAGGCGGGACACGAGGTGGGACACGAGGTGGGACACGGCGGGCCGCGGTCGGAGGCGGACGACGGGACCCGTCCGCGTCGGCGCGGTGTCGAAGCCGCTCGGGCCGACGCGCTCGTGGCGCTGGTCCTGGGCCAGGCCACGGTCACCACCACCGTCGACCTCACCGTCCCGCTGGTCGACTGGCCCGTGTCCCCGGGCGCCGCCGCCGACGACGCCGCTGCTGTGCCGGTCGAGGTGCCGGCCGACGACTCGATGGAAGGGCCGGTCGACGCGAGCGCGCACGACCTCGCCGCCCGGGACCTGGCCGCCCGAGTCCACGCCCTGCTGCGCGATCCCGTCCTGCGCGACCGCCTGGTCCTGGAGGACGAGGACGCCGTTGTCCACGGCGTCCCCGTCGTCCGGGCCCGCGCCCACCTGCGGCTGGTGAGCGACCGTCCCACCTCCCCGGGGACGGACGCGGACGACGAGGCCGACCGACGGGGCAGACCACCTGCGCCTGCCTCAGCGCCTGCCTCAGCGTCGCCCTCAGCGCCGCCCTCAGCGCCGCCCTCAGCGCCTGCCTCAGCGCCGCCCTCAGCGCCGCCCACAGCGTCGCCGTCGATCCGTACGGCGCTGCCCTGGCTCGTCGGGGTCGAGCACCCCCGCGTGGGCGTCCTGCTGCCCGACGCGATCGTCCGGCTCCTCGCCGACCCCGACACCCGCCTCCGCCTGCACGGCGCCCACCCCGACACCGGCACCCTGACCACCCACGACCCCACCACCTACCGACCCGGCGCCGCCCTGGCCCGCGCCGTCCGCGCCGTCCGCGCCCGCGACGGCCACTGCCGCTTTCCCGGCTGCACCACCACCGCCACCCGCTGCCAGCTCGACCACGTCCAGCCCTACCCGACCGGGCCCACCACCGCCACCAACCTCGCCGCCCTCTGCACCGGCCACCACCGCCTCAAGACCCACACCCCCTGGCGGTACGTCCTGCACCCCGACGGCACCTGCACCTGGACCTCACCCCTGGGCCACACCTACGACACCCACCCCGACCGACCCACCGACCGCGCCGCCTGACGACGGGGCCCGGGTGCGTCTGCCCAGCTGCGGCCCTCAGCCGGTGGGACCGCCGGTGGGACCGCCGCTGGACGTCGTCGAGTCCCCGGTGGGGTCGGTCTTGGAGTCGATGTACCACCGACCGTCGATCTGGACGAGGTCGATGTCGGTGGCGAACCCCTCCGGCAGGTCGGTGATCTGCGACTGCCGCACGGTGGCCCGGTTGCCGTTCACGCTCGCCCCGGAGACCACGGCGTTCTTCAGGGCCGCGATGTCCTGCTGGTCGGACAGGCTGCCGAGGACCTTCTGGAACCCGAGCGTGCACTGCTCGAGGGCGACCCCCTCCAGCGGTCGGCCGTTGGTCGACACCACCGCGCACGCGCCGTCCGCGTCCTTGTCGCCGAGCGCGTGGAAGAACGTCGTCACCGCCGCCCGCGGCGAGTCGGCACCGGGCGTGGGGCTGCCGCACCCGGCCACCAGCACGGCTCCGGCGGCCACGACGGCGACGGTCCCGAGGCGGGCCGTGCGCAGGAGCGGGAGGACGGGGCTCACCCGGCCATCCCACCACGCGGTGCTTGGATGGCACGGTGAACGCCGACCACGACCACCCGCACGGCCACGCTCACGGGAGCGGACCGGTCGCCGACGCGAGCGTGCGGCTCGCCCGCCCGGCCGACGCGCCGGCCGTCGGGGTGGTCCAGGCCGCGGTGTGGGTGCAGACGTACGGCGCCCTGCTGCCACCGGAGGCCCTCGGGGACCTCCAGCCCCCAGCCTTCGCGCGGGTGTGGCGCGAGTCGCTGGAGCACCCCCCGAGCGCGCGGCACCGGCTGCTCGTCGCCTGCGCGGGCGAGCAGGTCGTCGGGATGGCCGCCGTCGGACCCGGCGAGGACCCCGACGCGGGCTCCGACGACGCCGAGCTGCTCGTCCTCGGCGTGCACCCCGGCGCCCGCGAGCAGGGCCACGGGTCGCGGCTGGTCAACGCGGCCGTCGACACCGCCCGGGGAGCCGGCGCGACCGTGCTGCGGGCCTGGATCCCGGACCCGGCCGTCGCGGTCCGCCGCTTCCTCACCGCCGCCGGCCTCGAGCCGGACGGGGCGTTCCGCGACCGGGTGATCGGTCCGAGCGACACCGACGTCCTGCGCGAGCTGCGGCTGTCGTCGGCCATCTGAGCCGGACGGGGCGTCAGTCGTCGAACAGCTCGGAGAGGAACGAGTTCTTCTTCCGGCCGTGGCGGTACCGGTCGTCGTGACGACGGTCGTCGTACCGCGGCCGGTCGTCGTGCCGACCAGCGTCGCCCGGGATCGAACCGGCGTGCCACGCCTGCTCGGCGGCGACGAGCGCCTCGAGCTCGCCGCGGTCGAGGAACAGGCCGCCGCAGCCGGTGCACTGCTCGACGAGCACCCGGTTGCGTTCGTAGGAGCGCATCGGTGCCGCGCACTTGGGGCAGGTGGGCGACGTGGCGTCCTGGGGCGTCATACGGGTCCAACGCCGTTGTCCGTCAACGAGTTCCACGACGCGACCGGGTCTGTCGGCCCCCCGGTCTAGGGTGACGCCATGACGACGACGTCCCCGACCTCTCCCGACGACCTCACCGCGACGACCTTCGAGCTGGCCGGCCACGCCGGCGCGCTGCACGGCAAGGCGTGGGAGGGCATCGACCCGACGTACGTCGTCCTGCTCGTGCACGGCTACGGCGAGCACGTGGGCCGCTACCAGTGGGTCGCCGAGAAGCTCGTCGCCGACGGCGCCGCCGTCTACGGGCTCGACCACCTCGGGCACGGCCGCAGCGACGGCGAGCGCGTCCTGGTCGCCGACTTCGAGCCCGTCGTCGACGACGTGCACCTGCTCTTCGAGCGGGCCCGCGCCGAGCACCCGCAGCTGCCGGTCGTCCTGCTCGGCCACTCGATGGGCGGGATGATCGGGGCGCGCTACGCCCAGCGGTACGGCGCCGAGCTGGCCGCCGTCGTGCTCTCCGGTCCGGTCATCGGCCGCTGGGACGCCGTCGAGGCGCTGCTCGGCGCCGACGAGATCCCCGACGTCCCCATCGACCCCGACACGCTCTCGCGCGACGCCGCCGTCGGGCAGGCGTACGTCGACGACGAGCTGGTCTGGCACGGGCCGTTCAAGCGACCCACCCTCGAGGCCCTGCACCGCGAGATCGGCCTCATCACCGACGCCGGACGCGTCGATGCCGTCCCGGTGCTGTGGCTCCACGGCGAGGACGACCAGCTGGTGCCGATCGAGCCGTCCCGCGGCGGCTGGCAGCACCTGGCCGGCGACCGGGCCGAGCAGAGGTCGTACCCGGGCGCCCGCCACGAGATCCTCAACGAGACCAACAAGGAGGAGGTCCTCGGCGACGCGCTCGGGTTCGTCCACCGGCACCTGCCGGCGGCCGGCTGACCGCGTCCGGTCAGGCGGGCCGGACCAGCGTCGTCATCGAGTAGTCCTTGTCCGGTCCGGTGCACTCCCACATGACCGACCAGCCCCGGCTCCCGGGCGTCGGCGGGTGGACCAGCCCGCGGTAGAGGTCGGCGTTGCACGGGTGCTCCACGACCTCGCCGGGTCGCCACGGGTGGAAGTCGCGGCCGTCGGCGAAGGTCACCATCCACGCGTCCTCGTCGTCCTCCCGCGGGACGACGTACAGGGTCCGCTGCACGGGCAGGGGGTCGGACCCGGGCCAGCGCAGCTCGCCCTTCTCCTGCCACAGCACCCGCCCGTCGGGCTGCTCGAGCAGCCGCATCCGCCCCTGGACGGTGCCGCGGCGGCGGCCCGCGCGGTCGTCGATGCGACGCTGGAAGGCCCACTCCCCCAGCAGGTCCGTCGGGGGGGTCCGGGTCTCGGTCACCCCGCCAGTCTCCCACGCGCGCTGTGACAGCATGCGGCGCGTGAGCGAGGGTGGGGACGACGCACCCGCCCGCACCGCGCGCCGGGCGGTGACCCGGCAGGCCGTGTCGGTCGGGCTCGCCACGAGCGCGTACGGCGTCTCGTTCGGCGCCCTGTCGGTCGCCTCCGGCCTCGACGTGTGGCAGACCTGCGTCCTGTCGCTCCTGCTCTTCTCGGGCGGGTCCCAGTTCGCCTTCGCCGGCATCGTCGGCGCGGGCGGCAGCGGGGTCGCGGCGGTCGCGACCAGCTCGCTGCTCGGGGTCCGCAACGGCCTCTACGGGCTGCAGGTGGCCCGGCTGCTGCACGCCCACGGCCCGCGCGTCCTGCTCGCCGCGCACCTGACCATCGACGAGTCCACCGCCGTCGCCGTCGGGCAGCGCGAGCCGTCGGCCCAGCGACGCGGGTTCTGGCTCACCGGCGCCCTGGTCCTCCTCGGCTGGAACCTCACCACCCTGCTCGGGGCCGTGCTCGGCGACGCGCTCGGCGACCCCCGCACGTACGGGTTCGACGCCGCCGCCGCGGCCGCCTTCCTCGCGCTGCTGTGGCCGCGGCTGCGCTCGCGCGAGGCCGCCGCGACGGGGGTCGCGGCGGCGGTCGTCGCGGCCCTGCTGTCGCCGGTGACCCCGCCGGGCGTGCCGGTCCTCGTCGCCGCGCTCGCCGCGGTCGCGGTCGGGTGGTGGGGGCGCCGTACGGGCGCCGGTCCGGTCGGGGACGAGCCGGAGGGGACGGCGTGAGCACCTGGGTCCCCGTGCTGGCGGCGTGCGTCGCGGCCTACCTGCTCAAGCTGGCCGGGCACCTGGTCCCCGCACGCTGGCTGGAGGGGCCTCGGGTGCGTCGGGTCACCGGGCTGCTGCCGGTCGCGCTCCTGGCCGCGCTGGTCGTCGTGCAGACCGTGGTCGCCGACCAGCGGCTCGTCCTCGACGCCCGCGCGGCGGGGCTCGCCGTGGCTGCCGTCGCGCTGCTGCTGCGCGCGCCGTTCGTCGTGGTCGTCGTGCTCGCCGCGCTCACCGCGGCGCTGCTGCGCCACGCCGGCTGGGCCGCCTGACCCCTGCGTCCGCACCATCGAGGCACCGGTGCCTCGATCGTGCGGACGTCCGGCCATCCGTGGACGCCACCGGCGCCGAAAAGCAGGCGACCCCCACGAGGGCGCCGCCGCGGCGTCGCGCACGACCCGACAGGATGGACCCATGACGAGCATCGCCGACTTCACCGCCCGCAGCATCGACGGCCAGGACGTCGACCTGTCCCGCTACGAGGGCGAGGTCGTCCTCGTCGTCAACACCGCGTCGCAGTGCGGGTTCACGCCGCAGTACGAGGGCCTGCAGGCGCTGCACGACCGGTTCAAGGACCACGGCTTCACCGTGCTCGGGTTCCCCTGCGACCAGTTCGGGAACCAGGAGCCGGGCAGCGACGAGGAGATCGCCGGCTTCTGCCAGAAGAACTTCGGTGTCGACTTCCCGCTGTTCTCCAAGATCGAGGTCAACGGCGACGACGCCCACCCGCTCTACCGGTGGCTGCGGTCGCAGAAGGGCGGCCTGCTCGGCGACAAGATCAAGTGGAACTTCACCAAGTTCCTCGTCGGCAAGGACGGCCAGGTCGTCGACCGCTACGCCCCCACGACCAAGCCGGAGAAGCTGACCGGCGACATCGAGAAGGCCCTCGCCTCCTGACGCCGGGCCGGCTCAGTCGAGCCCGAGGTAGTGCTCGAGCCCGACGGTGAGGCCGGGGTGGTCGGCCACCCCGCGCACGCCGGCGAGCACGCCAGGCATGAACGACTCCCGGTCGAACGAGTCGTGCCGGATCGTCAGCATCTCGCCCACCCCGCCGAGCAGCACCTCCTGGTGGGCGACGAGCCCGCGCAGCCGGACCGAGTGCACGGGGATGCCGTCGACCAGGGCGCCGCGGGCGCCCAGCTCGTCCCTCGTCGTCGCGTCCGGCACGTCGCCGAGCCCGGCCTCGGCGCGCGCGGCCGCGACGAGCGACGCCGTCCGCGCCGCCGTCCCCGACGGCGCGTCGACCTTCTGCGGGTGGTGCAGCTCGACGACCTCGACCGACTCGTAGAACCGGGCGGCGGTCTGCGCGAACCGCATCATGAGGATCGCGCCGATGGCGAAGTTCGGCGCGACGAGCACGCCCACCGGGCCACCGGTGCGGGCCGACGGCGCCTGCGCGAGCCGCTCCTCGAGCCGGGCCAGGCGCTCGGGCGTCCAACCCGTGGTCCCGACGACGCAGTGCACGCCGCGCGCGACGCAGTGCGCGACGTTGTCCGGTGAGGCGTCCGGCACGGTGAGCTCGACGACGACGTCCGCGCCACCGAGGTCGCCCAGCTCGTCGCCCACGTCGTACCGCCCGACGAGCCGCAGCCCGTCGGCGGCCTCGACCGCCGCGCACGCCTGCGAGCCCATCCGGCCCGAGGCCCCGACCACCGCCACCGCCAGCTGGTCCGTCACGTGGGCAGCCTAGCCAGCCCCCCGCGTCGCCCTGAGTAGGGTGATCGCGGTCACGCCGGCTCCCGTACGACGTGCCGCCGCGCCCCCCGCTCCCGCTCGCCCGAGAGGCCCCTGCATGCCCGCGACCACCGCCGGTCCGACCGTCCACCTGCGCGCTGCCGGGGTGAGCGTCCTGCTCGAGGCCACCGAGGGCCGCCTGCCCGCGATGGTGCACTGGGGTCCCGAGCTGCCCGGCCTCGACGAGGAGTCGGCCGGCGCGCTCGTCGCCGCGTCGGTGCCGATGGTCGGCCCGAACAACGTCGACGTGCCGCTGCGGGTCGCGGTCGTCCCCGAGCACTGGACCGGCTGGTCCGGTCGCCCCGGGCTGCGCGCCTCGCGCGACGGACGCTCGTGGTCGGCGAGGCTGCGGGTCACCTCCCTCGAGGTGGACGGCACGCCGGTGACGGGCTGGTACGACGGCGGCCCCGGCACCCTCGTCGTCCGCGCCACCGACGCCGACGCCGCGATCGACCTCGAGCTCGTCCTCGAGCTGCTGCCGAGCGGCGTGCTGCGCCAGCGGGCGACCCTGACCAACACCGGCGAGCCCGGCCTGACCGTCGACGACCTGTGCGTCACGTACCGCATCCCCACCGAGGCGACCGAGCTGCTCGACTTCTCCGGCCGGTGGGGCCGCGAGCGCCTCCCCCAGCGCACCGACCTCGTCTCGGGAATGCACCTGCGCGAGAACCGCCGCGGCCGCACGGCCAACGACGGCGCGACCCTGCTGCACGCCGGCACGCCCGGCTTCGGCTTCGCGGCCGGGGACGTCTGGGCCGTGCACACCGCGTGGAGCGGGAACCACACCCACTACGCCGAGCGCGCCTTCACCGGCGAGTCCGTCCTCGGTGGCGGCGAGCTGCTGCTGAGCGGCGAGGTCCGCCTCGGCACCGGGGCGTCGTACGCCGGCCCGTGGGTGTACGGCGCCTTCGGGCACGGTCTCGACGACGTCGCCCGCCGCTTCCACCGCGTCCAGCGCAGCCGGGAGCGTCGGGTCGACACCGCCCGCCCGGTGACGCTCAACGTCTGGGAGGCCGTGTACTTCGACCACGACCTGCCGCGCCTGCTGGACCTCGCCGAGCGCGCGGCCGCCCTCGGCGTCGAGCGCTTCGTCCTCGACGACGGGTGGTTCGGCTCGCGCCGCGACGACCACTCCGGCCTCGGCGACTGGGTCGTGAGCCAGGACGTCTGGCCGGACGGGCTCGCGCCGCTCATCGACCGCGTCGTCGAGCTGGGCATGGAGTTCGGGCTGTGGTTCGAGCCGGAGATGGTCAACCCCGACTCCGACGTCGCCCGCGCCCACCCGGAGTGGGTCATGAGCGCCCGCCCCGAGTGGCCCGTCGAGTCGCGCCACCAGCAGGTCCTCGACCTCGCGGTCCCCGAGGCCTACGCGCACGTGCGCGACCAGATGGACGCGATCCTCACCGAGTACGACATCGCCTACGTCAAGTGGGACCACAACCGCGACCTCGTCGAGGCCGGCAACCAGCTGGACGGCGGCCGGGCCGCGGTCCACGAGCAGACGCTGGCGTTCTACCGGCTGCTCGAGGAGCTGCGGGCGGGCCACCCCGGCCTGGAGATCGAGT